>NZ_JBEHGD010000060.1:0-545 GCF_040225835.1 Corynebacterium sp. KPL3927 | reverse complement strand
GAAGCCGCCGGATCAGCTACACTTACTATCGCATCTTGATTAAATCCCCGTGTCCACTTTCCGGGGTTCGGGCCCCTCATACTGCTCACCATAGTTGGAGCAGTACTGGTCAACCGCAACCAAAACAGGCATCAGGAATAACCGGTGAGTAAAATCGTCTGCCGGACACTAACCCCATCTCGTCATCCTGACGAAACGTTTTGTCATCGTTTATTCTTGCGTTGTTTGGCGGGGATTCGCGTGCTCTCCTGCCCTCGGAGATGAACCCTGTCTGGTGGCCATCTGATACCGGCCTGGTCGGGTTGGCACAATTGTAGTCTACGACCATGTCTACGTACTGGGAACAGTTCACACGCGATGGTGTGGCCGTCTAAGAGAACAATGCGTTTACTTTCCGGGGTCAGGCCCAAATTCTGAAGTGCGGAATGGAAGATCTATGTGGATAGATATCGAACAAATCGATATTGGCGAGCGTGTCAAGTTGTTTGTGTGTGGGGCTAGGTTTATAGGTATTTGTCGAAGCGGGCGGGAAAGGCTACGGCCAT
>NZ_JBEHGD010000059.1:0-546 GCF_040225835.1 Corynebacterium sp. KPL3927 | reverse complement strand
AATGCACTCTAAAACCGGAAGAGCCCTTTTAGTACTACTGGTGGATTTCGGTTTTGGTGGGGATTAACGCCGCCGGCCTCGTTTTTTCCGTTGAGGAGGTCGTTGACTACTTCCCGATGGTGAAATAGGCCGATGGTGCGGTGGAAAGGAACCAGTCACCTGGAAGAGATCGATCCAGTCGCTGGTGCGCAATCTAGGAGGTAGGGTTGCGGGGTCAATTCCTCGCAAGCGCAACCATGATTGCGTCTCTGAACGTGATGAAAACAACCCTGCCCTTCGGAGAATTTCCCCTATCCCGCGTCCCCGGGCAGTGAAAACGGTGTGCACCATCGCCTGAAAGGCTTTGCGTTGCTCTATCGGGATCTTCGGATCACCCACCCGGCGGATCACTAAGATCCCCCCGTCAACGCTTGGCTGTGGCCGGAACGCAGACCTTGGTACTCGGGAACCAAGGTGAAATGTGAACCACGGGGACCACTGAGCCGTCATCATCGTGCTTGCGCCTACCCCGGCCCGGCGGCGAGCGACTTCCCACTGCATGAGGAG
>NZ_JBEHGD010000058.1:0-608 GCF_040225835.1 Corynebacterium sp. KPL3927 | reverse complement strand
CATGAGGTGTCTGGTGTGTTCGAGTGCGGTCAGTGACATGTAGCGTTTTTGTTGGATCCAATCGTCGTGTTGCTCGGCTAGGACCGCACCGACAAGCCGGATGATGGATTCTCGGTTCGGGAAGATGCCCACAACATCGGTGCGCCGGCGGATTTCCCGGTTTAACCGTTCTGTGGGGTTATTCGACCAGACCTTCGACCACACCGACTTCGGGGCTGCGGTAAACGCCAGTACTTCATCGAGTGATTCCTCCAGATAGGTCGCAACTTGCGGGAACTTCGGCTCTATTAGATCGACTACCTCACGGGCTTGGGACCAGGTGGATTGGGCATCTGGTTGTTGAAAGATGGTCTGGAACATTGCAGAGACCATAGGCCACTGTGTCTTCGGGACCTTCTCGTAAAGGTTCTTCGCAAAATGGGTGCGGCAGCGCTGCCACGACGCATCAGGTAGCACTTCGGAAATGGCGTGCTGGATGCCTTCGTGGGCATCACTGGTAACCAAGTAGACATCGGAAAGCCCACGAGCTTTTAAGTCTTGGAAGAAGCCTTTCCACGACGCGTTGGATTCCGTGGTGGCGACATGCATGCCAAGCATCTCGCGATACC
>NZ_JBEHGD010000057.1:0-650 GCF_040225835.1 Corynebacterium sp. KPL3927 | reverse complement strand
TGGCATGGTGGAAAGGTACCTCACTTCCCCAGCGAGATGCTGGTTTCAAGGTGTCCACCATCTGGGGGTCAGGTCCCACACTAGTCATTCTGGCTTATCTCCTTATGCAGGTTGGGAACCTACACACAAACCATTAGACACTCTCGACGCAGCCGACTACCTGGAAGAATCATTAGATGAGATACTCGCGTTTACAGCCACGCCCAAAGCTGTATGGACGAAGGTATGGTCCAATAATCCAACAGAGCGTTTGAACCGTGAAATCAGGCGGCGTACCGACGTTGTAGGAATATTTCCCAACCGCGCAGCAGTCATCCGCCTCGTCGGCGCCGTACTAGCTAAACAGCATGACGATTGGATTCAGCAGAAACGTTATATGTCACTAGCAAGCTTGGAACACACCCGACGCCTGATAGCTACCAACACCATCCACACCAACGACGCAGACACCATCAAGGCAGCCTCCTAATGAACCAACATCAACCCCGAGACGGACCCCAACACCGCCCCTGACACTGTCCCCCGATCCACCGATTCAGAAAGGACAGATACACCACTCCACCGGACTTGACCAAGGCACAGCGGCCAAAATAGACATCGCAAAGATGCACCACCTCGCGCGCGGCGATGTCGCTGGCGCCGCGCTGCAC
>NZ_JBEHGD010000056.1:0-702 GCF_040225835.1 Corynebacterium sp. KPL3927 | reverse complement strand
GTCTCGCCATAGTAGTCATTCTGGTTCATCTCCTTATGCGGGTTAGGTTCCCACACACAAACCATTAGACACTCTCCACCCCGGGGGCATGATCACGATGACCACAACACCGACACCACCACCGACCACGACAGGACACGAACCAGTAGACGCCTGGTCGACTGACCACCAGGCTGATACTGATCGTATACCTGGCAATGTCAGAGCCGGCGAGCCACTGGACTACGACACCAACACTGACGCTGATACCGGCACTGATGCTGAGGCTGAGGCAGGGGTGCCGGTGGTCTTTTATGCCACCAACACACCCGGTAATCCTATTGCCGCAGCTGGAGCACATGCCCGGAAGAACCCCGGTGTTCTACCAGTCACTCCTTCCCGACCTCGACGATGATGACGTGGATGTGACACTGACCAGCCTGGCTAAAGACCTAGGCCTAACCTACAGCACCCTGTCGGGGATTATCAGGGCGCACTTCCGCATGCAAGAACTACCCCTCGTCGCAGCGACCAACATGGAGCAGTGGATACTGGATACACCACGCCTGCGGGTCATCGATAGGGAAATACAACGCGTAGGCGACAACCACGACCACATAGGCCTTATCGATGCCGCCCTAGCAGACTTTTGGACCTGACCCCCAGATGGTGGACACCTTGAAACCAGCATCTCGCTGGGGAAGTGAGGTACCTTTCCACCAT
>NZ_JBEHGD010000055.1:0-739 GCF_040225835.1 Corynebacterium sp. KPL3927 | reverse complement strand
CGCGTCCACAAAGTCCCTAGACTCCGAGTCCAAAAAGTAGCTGGACTCCAAGTCCAAAAACCTCATGGACATAACATCTCTAGGTTTCCGAGCGTGTCAAGTTGTTTGTGTGTGGGGCTAGGTTTATAGGTATTTGTCGAAGCGGGCGGGAAAGGCTACGGCCATCTGGTTGATGGCTTGTTTCCAGCCGGAAACTCGGGCTCCTTCCATGAGTCTGCCGGCTGTTCTTGAGACTCGTTTGCCCTGCTTGGCTCTCTTTACAGCTCGTTTGTCTTCGATGTTGCAGATCATCAACCACAGCGTCTTGAGCGCGGATTCATCGTTGGTGAACTGCACCCTGTTGCGAGTAGCTTTACGCAATTGGTTGTTAAACGACTCAATGGAGTTCGTCGTATAGATGACCTTCCTGGCTGCTGGTGGGAACTGCAGAAACGGTACGAAACGCGCCCACGCATCACGCCAGACCTTGACTGAGCGGGGATATTTCTCACCCAGCTCGGAGGCTTCAAATTCGTCTAAAGCAACCTGTGCTGTGGGCTCGTCCGTGGCAGTGTAAATCTTTTTCAACGCGGCTGATACGCCCCGGCGATCCCCGTAGGCTACCCACCGGTTAGCGGCGCGAATCAGGTGCACGATACAGGTTTGCACCATAGAGTTCGGCCAGGGACCTGACCCCCAGATGGTGGACACCTTGAAACCAGCATCTCGCTGGGGAAGTGAGGTACCTTTCCACCATGCC
>NZ_JBEHGD010000054.1:0-763 GCF_040225835.1 Corynebacterium sp. KPL3927 | reverse complement strand
CTTCATCGTGACGGAATCGATATCGGTCGTGAACAAACCGCGCGGCTGATGCGTCTAGCCGGTGTATCAGGCAAAGGCAAAGGCCGCTCGCCTATGACCACTCGCACACCTCAAAGGCCGGATTTGCGCCCGGACTTGGTGGAGCGAGAATTCAAAGCCGAAGGCCCGAACAAGCTGTGGGTGGCTGATATTACCTACGTGCGCACGAAGAAAGGCTTTGTGTATGCCGCGTTTGTCACCGATGTTTACTCCCGACGGATCGTTGGGTGGGCGTTATCAGATTCCATGCGCACCGAAGCGTTGCCGCTGCAAGCTCTCAACCAGGCGATCGCGTCTGCTGAGGAAACAACAGGTCTCATTCATCATTCGGATCACGGCTCGCAGTATGTCAGCGTTGTCTACAACGAGCGTCTTGCCCAGCACGGGATTGCCGCTTCCACCGGAACTGTTGGCGACTCCTATGACAATGCTCTGGCGGAAAACGTTAATGGTTCCTACAAAAACGAGCTGATCCATACTCGCAGGTGGGATGAGGTTGTCGAGGTGGAAATCGCGACGTTTGAGTGGGTGTCATGGTGGAACGAGACGAGGCTTCACCAAAGCTTGGGCTACCGCACGCCAGCTGAAGTGGAAACCGAATTTTGGGACCAGCACCCGCCGCAAGCAATAATAGAAATCAAGGCAAACGCCTAGGAACAAAACCCGGGGCACTTCACACCCGCGAATTTAAATGGATATAATTAGACCCATGTTGATTTCAGGT
>NZ_JBEHGD010000053.1:0-845 GCF_040225835.1 Corynebacterium sp. KPL3927 | reverse complement strand
TTGCCCAGAGGTATAGACGCTGCCATGATCGGAGTGGAAAATCGCCCCGTCAAGGTTGCCTCGGACCCCGTGGGCCATCGTGAGAGCTTCTTCGACCAACTCCGTGCGCATGTGGTCGGCGATCGCGAAACCGGTCAACTGCCGCGAATAGCAGTCGATGACGGTGGCCAGGTACATATTCGACCCGTCCGCGATCGGCAGGTACGTGATATCGCCGACGTAGATGGTGTTCGGTTTCTCCGCGGTGAACCGGCGTTTCAGCAGGTCGGGCAACTTCGGAGCCCGTTTCGCAGACACGGTGGTCTTCACCCGGCGTTTTTTGGTGTAGCCGAACAGGCCCATCTGGCGCATCAACCTGGCGGTGCGCTTGTGATTGAAAAGGTCGTCGTTGGCTGGATCGGAATTGATGGCCGCCGTCACGCGTTTCGCCCCGTAACAACCGTTCTCGGCCGTGAACACGGCCTTGATCCTCGCTCCCAGCACCGCGTCGTCAAGGACGCGTCGCCGGCGGGCAGGAGCAGCTGATTTCCATTTGTAATACGAGGACCGGTTGATCTTCAAAACCTCACATAACCGCTTGACCTCGTAGAGGCCTCGGTTGTCATCAACGAACCGGAAGCGGTTCACCAGTTCGTCTCTTCCGCGAAATATTTGGCCGCCTTGCGGAGGATCTCTCGTTCCTCCCGGAGCTTGGCGTTTTCGCGTTCCAGCACGCGGATGCGTTCGGCGTCGGAGAGTCCTTCAGCAGGCGTGCGTGCGCTGTTGGCTGCGGCAATGGGGCTGGCGACTTTTTCACCGTTGGCGTTGGTTTTGGTGCCGGTGCCGAAGGCGTCGAGCCAGGTGCG
>NZ_JBEHGD010000052.1:0-873 GCF_040225835.1 Corynebacterium sp. KPL3927 | reverse complement strand
CGAAGCCGCCGGATCAGCTACACTTACTATCGCATCTTGATTAAATCCCCGTGTCCACTTTCCGGGGTTCGGGCCCACCCCCGCATCATCGAGCGCCAACTCTAGCGGGGGTCCAAAAACAAAACGACACCGACCGTGTCGGTTAAGACTTTACCACTTCCATACGGACAGTGAACAAAGCACAACACGGGCGGTGTCGATAATCCGAAAGGAGACTAAGGCACCATGCAGCCCATTACGTTCTAAGTAGTTCCACCGGAGGGCTCCGAGGATTCATTTCGTAGTCCCCTAATCGGGGCGGGTTATGTTTACTCCGTTCCCTCATTCCCTTCGGGACTGGAGGAACTAGTCGCTGGCTTCGGTATGGCTCTTATTCGCCCTGTTAAGAAAATGATCCGGGGGGTGATGCCGCCGAAGACAGTGACATACTCCAACTGCTAATAGGAACCTGATCCACGCCACTAGTTGGTGTGAGATCTCAAAGTAATGTGGATGCCAGCACGAAGTATGTCCGACCAACCCCAGCGACGAAGCAAATTACCGCTTTTCTATCGCAAGGAGTACCACCATGACATACCGCTATGTCATCGGCATGGACGTCGGCAAATACTTCCACCACGCCTGCGTCCTGGATGAACACGGCACCCAAGTCCTGTCCAAGCAAGTCAACCAACACGAAACATCTCTACGGGACCTATTTGCCTCATTCATCGGCAAAGTCGACCAGTCCCACGACGTGTTAGTTGTCGTTGACCAACCCAACAACATCGGCCGACTCACCGTCGCTATCGCCCAATCGGGCCCGAACCCCGGAAAGTGGACACGGGGATTTAATCAAGATGCGATAGTAAGTGTAGCTGATCCGGCGGCTTC
>NZ_JBEHGD010000051.1:0-913 GCF_040225835.1 Corynebacterium sp. KPL3927 | reverse complement strand
GGCCGTAGCCTTTCCCGCCCGCTTCGACAAATACCTATAAACCTAGCCCCACACACAAACAACTTGACACGCTCGACGGTGACCGCCCCACTATTTCCGGGGCTCACCATCAGCAAGCGTTACACCACACTAAAGGACGCAACCCCAGTCTCATGAGGCGAAAAAGCTGAGGCAGCCTTCAGCAGCTCATTAGTGTCGCGTAGCTGGTGATTTTCACGGCGCAGCCTTGCGTTTTCGGCAGCCAAATCTTCACACACAGGTTCTGGGATGCTCCCGGCACGGCGGGCCTGCTGGGTCCATTGACGAGCCGTGTGCCATGAAACCCCCCAACTTTGGAGCTACTGCCTGGCACGCAGCCTGCATCGACATGTTTTCTGCCAGGATGCGATCCTCCACCAAGCGAACGACGCGGTCCTTGGCATCCTGGTCAAATTTTCTTGGCATGTTCCAGATTTTCCCATCTACTCAAACGGAACAAAACCTGGGACACTTCACAGCACGCGTTTACAGGCACTGCAGTCGCAGAAACGCTCCAACACCTCATCGACACCTACGGGCCACCCGCATCCACACTCACCGACAACGGACTGGTCTTTACGGCACGACTCACAGGTCGAAAAGGAGGCCGCAACGCATTCGAGAAAACCCTCAACCACCACCGCATCCAACAGAAAAATGGTCGTCCAGGCCATCCCCAAACTCAAGGAAAAATCGAGCGCTTCCACCAAACACTCAAAAAATGGATCAACGCCCGACCACCCGCTAAAGCCGTCGCTGAACTGCAGACACTCCTCAATGAATTCCGCGACTACTACAACACCACACGCCCCCACAAAGTGGGGTTGCCCGCAAATCGTGGACACGTAGTGGAGCTACCTAGTGGTTAGGCAGCGATTTCTTTTCTGCTGGTGGT
>NZ_JBEHGD010000050.1:0-1063 GCF_040225835.1 Corynebacterium sp. KPL3927 | reverse complement strand
GCATGGTGGAAAGGTACCTCACTTCCCCAGCGAGATGCTGGTTTCAAGGTGTCCACCATCTGGGGGTCAGGTCCGAAATACGTGGAATAGGCGTATAAATCATCCAAGAGTTCTGACATGTTTGTCTTGCGCTTGGAAGCGAAAAATTTGAATGCCTCATAAACGTCCTGTTCGCGTGGGGTCTTGGTGGTGTAAGTAGTGAGATACCAGCGAATGAAGGAGTCGGTCTGAAAACTGCAGTTTTCTTCAATCGGATTCCAGCGTTCGTTATACAATCTTTCCTGTTGCGTAGAGTCCAAGCCCATGAGGACATAGTTGCGGACTTTGTCAGCTTCTTTAAGTTCCAAACCGGTGGAGTTTAAGCTTTCGAAGATTCGCTGGGGCTCGTCGTATTCCTCCAAGTCCAAGTGCATCACCTCGAGGCGGCAGATCGCTTCCCAAACCTGGTCGGCGTCCAAAGAGGTAGAGCGTAGCTTTTCGCGGAAGAAGCGGTAGTTAGACGTTACATTCGATGAGTTGATGAACTCATTTTCAGGGCCAAATAATTTCTGATAGGCCTTATCGTCGTCTTTTACAGGCTTAAGTTTGAAACGCGGGTTTTCCTTGTTATGGCCGATTCGCAGGTAATCAGAGATAATTTTCTCGGCAAGCGAAGGATCTTCACTCTGGATTTCGTCATCTCGGAGGGCATGAGCGAAAGCCAGCATGAGGATGCTGACGGTGGTAAGCCTCTGTTGGCCATCGATGACAATCCAATTCCAGGAATCTTGGTTCTTCCCGACTACTGCGCCAAAGAAGTGTTTCTTTCGGTCGCTGAGGATTATTTCCTCGAGATCGTCAAAAAGCCGGGCACATTGCTTGTGCTGCCAGTCGTAATTGCGCTGGTATACGGGGATGAGGAGACGGCGATTATTACCATCATAAAGCGTATAGATTTCACGGATGCTGCCGCGCATGGGAGACCTTTCGCGAGAAGGAAATTAGGAGAGCGTGTCAAGTTGTTTGTGTGTGGGGCTAGGTTTATAGGTATTTGTCGAAGCGGTCGGGGAAGGCTACGGCCATT
>NZ_JBEHGD010000049.1:0-1217 GCF_040225835.1 Corynebacterium sp. KPL3927 | reverse complement strand
CATGGCTGGACATGGTGGTAGATTACCTTTCTTCCCAGCTCGACTGGGCTGGATATCAGGTGTCCACCACATGGGGGTCAGGTCCGTTCGACCTCAAAATTATCCGGAAGATAAAAGACTTCCCCATATTTTTCATAGTCTCTTACCCTGATACCAGCTTCAGTTTGTTTCTTTCTCAACGGCTGGGACATCCCCTACTCCTCACAGAAAACCAGATCCTGAAAGCGTCCGGAAAATTGCGTATTTTTGGATAGCGCTCTTACTATAGCACTGAATTGAGTGACTTATGCCACCAAAAGTGTCCACAGGCTGGATGCCACTACTATCACCACATGCTGCGATTACCTCGTTTAGTGGACACCCAATTTTCACGAAACTTTTGTTGGTAGGTGAGGATGTCCATTGTGAGTAAACAGTGTCAGAAACCTCAACCAGAATACGAGTATTGGTCTAGGAGGATGGTGCGAGATCCTCTACCATGGTGCCGAGTTACTTGGCATTGCCAGATACTTTTGACTTTGACAGATTGTTGATGCCCAAGGTAGCAACGGGATTTTTCCTGCGCCTAGCAGAAAAGCTTTTGAGGTAGCACGTTTCAATTGTCGTAGTAACGGGCTCACAAGGTTCTACTGTGTGGCCCTAAAACCACCCAGGAAAGAATGGGCCACTACTCAACTTAGGGACAACAGTATCGACGCCATGTCCCGGATAGTAACGGGAGCCGTTGCGCTTATTAGTGTGCTGGGATGACACGGTGACAGAGTCCGCGCAGCAGATTGCATTTGCTTGGTTGGAAAAATTTGGTCAACGAAATCTTTTAACATCTGCCGCATCAAATCAGGCGAGGGCTTTTCAAGATAGGCCGTCGGCTCAATGCGATTAGAATCGGCGGCCTTTGCGAGGTACTTCCTTACAGGGGAAGGGCAAGAGTTGATTCGAAAAAACACCCTCGAAAGTTGTATTCATACAAACCGATATAGCCCCTGCTGCGGGCTATAGCTACGCCACACTTACGGTCCCAAGGCGTTGGATTGGGGTACTTCCCTTTTGATTTTATGCGTAGCCCTAGCAACTTTCGTCTCTCCCCGGGCACTTTCGGCCGCTATTGGTGTCATTTAATATAGCCTTGTCCTCCTAATTGAGAGTGTCTAATGGTTTGTGTGTGGGAACCTAACCCGCATAAGGAGATGAACCAGAATGACTACTATGGCGAGACG
>NZ_JBEHGD010000048.1:0-1389 GCF_040225835.1 Corynebacterium sp. KPL3927 | reverse complement strand
GGGCATCACGGTCCAGCAGTTCTGCAAGAACATCGGCGTATCGAAGCAGACGTACTACAACATCAAAGCACGTATCGCCGAACGCGGGCGGGCTGGCATCGTGCCGGACAGCACGGCACCGCTGAACCCACGACGGGTCTACGATGACAAGATTCGACAACAGGTCCTGCAAGCTCGCGGTACGTTAAAAGCCCGCGGCCAAGACTGCGGCCCATGGTCAATCTTCTACTTCTTCCTCGACGAACTCGGCTACGACCAACCACCGTCACGAGCTTTAATCGCACAATGGTTGCACGAGGCTGGCGTCGCTGACATCAATGCACGTAAACGACCGCGTAAGTCCTACAGGCACTTTGCCAGGGGCGAAGTCAATGAACTGTGGCAGATCGATGCGTTTGCCTACAGACTCTTCGATGTGGCTCACACGCAAGTGACTATCTACCAAGTCGTCGACGATGCCAGCCGCTTCGACGTCGGCTCCCAAGCTTTTGGAACTCCAGAAAACGGCACCGATGCCCGCATCACGCTAAGTGGAGCCATTGATGCTTACGGACTTCCCCAAGAAGTCCTCTCTGACAACGGTGATGCCTTTGCCACCTACCATCGCGGCCGACTGTCGCAAACCGAACGCTGGCTCGCCAGCCTGGGAGTTCAATCAAGTGCGGGCTTTGCTCCCACGACGCAAGGCAAAGACGAGCGATCGCACCAAACCATGACCAGGTTTTTGGATGCTCGTACCCCGACGACGCTGGCGCAGGTCCAACAGCTGATTGTCGACTACCGCAACTTCTACAACACACGCCGTCGCCACCAAGGACTTCTCAGGGGCAAGATGCACATCACCCCAGCCCAAGCCTGGGAGATTATCTCGCATGCCCAGCCACCGACGCAGCCGATTGACCCAGATTTTTTATGGACAAAAATCGCGAAACAATATCACCGGATTCACCCCGACAACCAGGCAGATGCCTTAGCAGCCGACACAGTGGTCGCAACAGATAATGCCCTGCCTGAAGTTGCAGCTTCAGACAGGGCACCAAGTAACGACACTCAGGCGATCCAGCAAGATACACCCCATGCCGATTCCTCAACCGTAATGCCAAGCTCTACCGGTGTAAATGCACTCTGGCCTATCCCGGACAAGCTGTGGATCAACAAAAGCGGGGTGGTACGCGTCATGGGACACGGCCTCTACGTCGGGCTGCGCTTCAAAAATCGAGCCATCTACAGCAGCGTAGCCGATGACTATGTGGAATTTTTTACTGATCACGACGGTGAGAAACTGTTTTCATTTCCGCTACCAATCCAACTGAATCAGCGTCCACCCGGCGGTCAAATCAACATAAACCACGTTGTCGGCATGTGGCACCGACAACCCCCAGAGCTAAA
>NZ_JBEHGD010000047.1:0-1595 GCF_040225835.1 Corynebacterium sp. KPL3927 | reverse complement strand
CTCATCAGGATCTTACGGGGGATAACACTAACACACCCTGACTCTTGGAAAACGCAGCACACAGACCGTGCACACCCTCACCGATAAAATGGGCACCAGTCCCGAAAGGAGAAGGAATGTACACGACCATCACCCTCGCCGCACTCGCAGTACTTTTCGTCTTAATCATCCAGACCATCCGCCGCGAACGGCCAGAAGACCGTATGTATTACGCCGCGCTTGGAGGCAGCATAAGCGCAGCAATGATCCTTGTCCCCTCCTTCCTTTTCACCCAGGCCGGTCTCTCGCGAGAACTGGCCGCACTGCTCATCTCCTTCGGCCTACTAGCCTTGTGGATTACCATTTTCGGACTCCGCCTAAACGCAAGAACTAGCAGGTAAACCTGCATAACACAGAACATATGCTTTAGCATATGGCGGAACATACGCTATAACATATGCCTAAACATATGTTCCGCCATATGGCAGGACTCGCGGGCGCACGAATACGCAGATTCCCGCCCGCAGTAGAGAAAAGGAGGGCTACGGGCTCAGTGTGGGAGTATTGCGAAACCTTCGCGCGCCCATTAGCCTAAAAAGTGACAGCACAGTTCATCCCTGAATTGCGGCTGCACAATAAAAAGGGCCCCAACGAGTGCCAGCTCGTTGAGACCCTCGGGCCTAAAGACCCACGTGAAGCATCGCGGTAACGAGCTTCACGATTACGGTCACAAGAACTATGACCTTGGTAGCCACATCTAGCCAGTCAAGCTTGGTGGCATCAAGGTCTTTTCTTTTGCGACCGGGTGTATCCAATGAGTGTTTACCCATTGTCTACCTCCCTTTACGTCGTAGGGTTGTCCGCTCGCCTGAAAAAGGCGCGCGGGACAGCCCACGTCACGCGCGGGCCTTACCGCGCACCGACGAGGAAGTCACGCCCACGCCCCACCACAGGTGGCGGGGCATGATTGTGAACCGGCACTAACGTTAGCAGCCACCCCTGACGAGACCTAGAAGCATGATTTCACCCCTGCCTTTATAAAAGCCGCCCATGAGGGGAAACCCGTACAGTGCTACTTGCAGCTGCACTCAACACCGCTAATTTCTCTGCCTGTCACCCTATCTAGACGCACGAAAATGCTGGCAGTGCTACATAACTGCCGACATATGCTTTAGCATATGCCTAAACATATGTCCCGCCATATGGCAAGACATATGACGGGGCTCATGGGCGCGCTGATCTACCATCACGGCTGCACTACCCTAGGTGTTTTTCAATGCTCGATACACCGTAGGACGGGTTACCCCAAATTCCCGCGCTAGTGCTGCCTTTGACTCCCCTGCCAATATGCGCCGTTTAATCTCCGCTACTTGCTGCGGGCTAAGAGCGGGTTTGCGGCCTTTGTACTTTCCGGCCTTTTTCGCCAACGCAATCCCCTCCGCCTGGCGCTCGCGGATAATGGCCCGCTCAAACTCCGCGAAGCTACCGAGAATTCCGAGCATTAAATCCGCGCGCGGATCGGACGTGTCTTTCGCAAACGCGAGATTCTCATGCAGGAAAGTAACAGTCACACCCTTGCCGGTAAGTTCATCAACAATACCGCGCAGATCTGTCAG
>NZ_JBEHGD010000046.1:0-1960 GCF_040225835.1 Corynebacterium sp. KPL3927 | reverse complement strand
CGCCTAGGAACAAAACCCGGGGCACTTCACACCCGCGAATTTAAATGGATATAATTAGACCCATGTTGATTTCAGGTACCGCTTTCTTGCGGTTGCGCACCAACCGCTAAGGCGGTTTCCTACCCCGTAGGTTAAAAACCACTCCGGTCCTTTAGCCGGGCGGCTATTTGTCATGCCCGGCTCCCTTTCAAATCCAAGGAGCACACCTGATGTCTGCATACGGACACGGCCGTCACGAGCATGGCCAAAATTTTCTCACCAACCACAAGATCATCAACTCCATCATCGACCTTGTGAAACAAACCTCCGGCCCCATCATTGAGATCGGTCCAGGAAGCGGTGCCCTCACTCACCCGATGGCCCACTTGGGGAGGGCGATAACGGCAGTTGAAGTGGACGCAAAACTAGCTGCCAAAATCACACAAGAAACCTCCTCGGCGGCGGTCGAAGTGGTCCATGATGATTTCCTTAACTTCCGGTTACCCGCCACTCCCTGCGTCATTGTGGGAAACATTCCCTTTCACCTCACCACTGCCATTCTTCGAAAGTTGCTGCATGCGCCAGCATGGACTGACGCTGTACTCCTCATGCAGTGGGAAGTCGCTCGCCGCCGGGCCGGGGTAGGCGCAAGCACGATGATGACGGCTCAGTGGTCCCCATGGTTCACATTTCACCTTGGTTCCCGAGTACCAAGGACTGCTTTCCGGCCACAGCCAAACGTTGACGGGGGGATCTTAGTGATCCGCCGGGTGGGTGACCCGAAGATTCCGATAGAGCAGCGCAAAGCCTTTCAGGCGATGGTGCACACCGTTTTCACTGCCCGGGGACGCGGGATAAGGGAAATTCTCCGAAGGGCAGGGTTGTTTTCATCACGTTCAGAAACACAATCATGGTTGCGCTCGCGAGGAATCGACCCCGCGACCCTACCTCCCAGATTGCACACCAACGACTGGATCGATCTCTTCCAGGTGACTGGTTCCTCTCTACCTCACCATCGACCCATTTCACCATCGGGAAGTAGTCAACGACCTCCTCAACGGAAAAACCGAAGCCGGCGGCGTTAATCCCCACCAAAACCGAAATCCACCAGTAGTACTAAAAGGGCTCTTCCGGTTTTAGAGTGCATTGATTAGTTCGCCGGGGGTTCGGGCGTGGCACAAGATATTGGGGTCCTTGGCTTTGTAGGAAAAAGGTATCTAATCCATCCGTACAAAACTAAGGACCTACTGTGTAGCCTAACGGAAATGTCATCGTCGATACCATCTGCCGCACCGCAAAACTAGGAACTACTATCACCGGTGCCACAGAAAACGGTGACGTCACTGTTATTGAAGCCGAACCCGTCGAGCCGATCAATGAATGCCCTACCTGCGGGCAGCCTGGAGTATTCCGCGACCACGTCATCCGCAGCCTGGTCGATCTGCCCATCGTCGGCCACCCAACAACTTCATGTGCGCCTTCCACGCTACCGGTGCACCAACAAGCGTTGCTTGCAGAAGATCTTCCGTGCTGGCCTTGCCTGCGCGCCCGACAATTCAAAGACCACGGACCAGGTGACCCACTGGATCCTGCAACGACTCTGCCTAAATCGGATGAGCGTTGCCGCTGCACCCAAGTCATTAGGCCTGGGGTGGGATATGAAGTGTCCCAGGTTTTGTTCCGTTTGATGAAACCCGTTTTTGAAACAACGTACGGAGCACAACGCACGCCGATGCCAAAGCTTCCGCAACATCGACTACCTCATCAAACCCACGACAGTGGGATTCACACCCTCAATCCCCACGCGTGCAATCTTCGCACCTCAAAGATTGAAAAATGAAAGAAACCGGAGGTAACATACCCTTTCGAGTTTGTTACTTCCGGTGGTGCAGTTTGTTCAACTGCTCATCAGGATCTTACGGGGGATAACACTAACACACCCTGACTCTTGGAAAACGCAGCACACAGACCGTGCACACCC
>NZ_JBEHGD010000045.1:0-2023 GCF_040225835.1 Corynebacterium sp. KPL3927 | reverse complement strand
AACCACCAGCAGAAAAGAAATCGCTGCCTAACCACTAGGTAGCTCCACTACGTGTCCACGATTTGCGGGCAACCCCATTCGCCTGAGATGCCAAGGACGGTATTGCTGAGAGAGTGTGTCAAGGTGTTTGTATGTGGGTTTGGCATGAGAACCACTTGTAACGATGAGGGGGTGGAATTCACCGACGTTGTCCTGTTTGGCGTCAGTGAAGATCAACTAGCGCTGCAGCTCCTGCTCTGAGGTCACGCTCGAGCGGAAGCCGATGACGTACTACTGCGAGAGCGTGCACTCTTGTACGCCGCCACACTCCGTGCGCGCGACGCCTTAATGGTTAGCGTTGTGGGTGAAGCCTCGCAGTTTTCTTCCTTCCGCAGACCCCCAATTTCTCCGAGATGAAAGTTTGACCACATGAATAAAGCCCAAAGCACTTCAGCTATTTCTCACCTTGCCCAGGGCGTTGTCAACGACGGGAGGCCTTAAGCGCGGCCTTTGCGGTAAGACAATGCCAGCTCGGAGACGGCGAGTGCTGTGGGTACAACTAGGAGCCAATTGGGTACCACAGCGGATACCGCAATGAACGCGGCAAAAGCGGCTGCGAATGCGTACGTCATGGTCTTTTCCACGAAAGGTCCTTTCAAACGGGGCACGGTGTTAAGGAAAGCTCTTGGGACTGGGTAGCTTATGTCTTCAGCCTTTAGAGGCTATTTTCGGCTGTCTTCCTTATTGAAGAGTCATATAAATTCGGTTTTATACTCGGCGGTGAGTATAAGATTGCGGCTCATTCCTCAAAGCAGAGCATCTGATTGTTCATAAAAGACGGTTCTTGTTTCCTGCGAGGAAGTGTACCTCAGGAATCGGTGAAAATACTGATCATTCTGCTTAAGAATCAAATAAAATTCCTTAAGAGAAACAGCATCTACAAGTCTTCTGCGGTTGATGGAATTTTAACAATAGTCGAGGAACATTCGGGACAAAATGGGGTCGCGCCCATGACGAAGAAACTGATCTCTAGGACTCAGTCTCTCCAAACTAAACCACACTGGAAATGCGCAATCACTGCAGTCGCGTGAAGAAATAGACTAAGCTATTGCGGTTTCGGATTGCGCGTGTATTTTAAATGTTGATTAGGTAGCCTGAAGCCCATGAGAAGCTTGTGGAAGCATTTCTGGCCATTCTGCGTCTCCGTCTTGATAGCCATTGTGCTCGGGGTTCTGTTTAATGACTATTATTGGACACTTGCTTTAGTGGTCACAATTTTGCTCATAGGTGTCGTTTTATCGTTGGCGGATTATGCTTCCGAACGGCGACGGAAGAATGAGGATGAGCGATGAATCGGAAATTGCAGTTGTCGTTGGCTACTGGATTCGTTGGCGTGGTTTTGCTCATCGCAGCGCCGGTTTTAATTAACGCCGGAATTGATGCTGCCGATGCTGGGCAGCAGTCAGGTAATGCTGTAGTTCCATTGCTTTCAGCGGCTGTCGGGACTGTGCTTGTGATTTTCGCGCTGGCCCGTTCCAGTTCTGTATTTGAAAGGAAGAATGTAAAAGCCGAGCGCTAGAAGCGCTAGTTTTGGGGCTGTACTCCTTGCGGGACCTGAAGCGGTCCCGAGGTCACTCTCTTTGAATCAACCTACTGGTTGATTCAAGGTTCAACCGCCTCTGCGATTCAAAGCCAGAGAAGTCGGGGCAAGATAGGTATTTAGAGAAATTGATCCCCTCGGCTATCCAGTCACAGCGATGACTGGGAAGGAGTAATGACATGAAGGCTTTGTACAGGGCAGCGATTTTCTACCTCGTCTTGGGCTTGGTCGCTGGTTTGTTTTATCGGGAGTTTACGAAGCTACAGGACTTCCCGGAAGGTGAATATACGCAGCTAAGTGTGGCCCACACCCACTTGCTGGCGCTGGGCTTCATGCTATTCCTCATCTTCTTGGCGCTGGAAAAGGTCGGACCTGACCCCCATGTGGTGGACACCTGATATCCAGCCCAGTCGAGCTGGGAAGAAAGGTAATCTACCACCATGT
>NZ_JBEHGD010000044.1:0-2276 GCF_040225835.1 Corynebacterium sp. KPL3927 | reverse complement strand
AATGGCCGTAGCCTTTCCCGCCCGCTTCGACAAATACCTATAAACCTAGCCCCACACACAAACAACTTGACACGCTCGACCTGGCGCGCGATCCCGCTATCCTGCGCAGGAAATACGCCCATGCCGCCATTGAGCGCGGCACCCACTTGGGCCTCCAAGAACACAATGGCGACTTCGTATTCAGCTCTTCTGCCGTTCCTGAAAACCACGGTGCCGGGGCAGAAATTGAAAACGATGACCCGTATCTCCACGAGTGGTACACCATCAACGCATCGGATGAATACCTCGCAGAGCAGGCGGCCCTCCGCGAAGAGCGCCGCGCCGAGCTCAAGGACTTTGCACAGAAGAAGACCAAGGACAAGGCCGCAGATGACGATGAGTAATCTCTCTGCCTAACCGGACCTCTCCCCTGGGCCCCTAGCCCGCCTCCCAATGCACTCTTCCGCGATGGGAGGCGGGCATTTCTCTACTCCACAGTCCGTGGTGCACTGCGGCGTGCGGGCTTCATCGTGGCCCCGACTGAGCGTTTATGCCTCGCGCAAGGCTCAGCCTCAAGAGGCCGGCCAGGAGAGGTTTGGCCGGCCTAACCGACGGGGACATCGGCAAGAGCGATAAAACGACAAAACCGCTGCCTCCCTAAGTGGGAAGCAGCGGCAGTGTAGGGCGCTTGCGCGCGCAATAGAAGCGAGATTAACGCTTGGAGTACTGCGGTGCGCGACGTGCCTTGTGCAGACCAGCCTTCTTACGCTCAACTGCACGAGCGTCACGGGTGAGCAAACCAGCCTTCTTCAAGGTGGAGCGATCAGCCGGGTTGTAGATGTTGAGTGCACGAGCGATAGCCAGGCGCAGGGCGCCGGACTGACCGGTCGGCCCGCCACCGTTAACGGTGACCTTCAGGTCAAACTGGTTCTCGCGGTCCAGCAGGGTCAGCGGGGTGAGGATGTCCTGCTGGTGCAGCTTGTTCGGGAAGTACTCAGCGAACTCGCGGCCGTTGACCACGATCTGGCCGGAGCCAGCAACGAGGCGAACGCGAGCGACGGCGCGCTTACGGCGACCGACGGTCTGAATTGGGCCCTCGTGAACCGGAGCAGCGGCCTCAACCTCTGCCTCGGTCTCAGGGTTGGCGCTAGCCAACGAATCACCGATGGTGTTGGTGAACTCTTCGGTAGCGGCGCTTGCTGCAGCGATGTCAGCAGCCTCGGCTACATTGTTGTCGATGTTCTGCTCAGCCATTACTGTGCCACCTGCTTAAACTCGAAGGTTTCCGGCTTCTGACCGGCGTACGGGTGCTCATCGCCTACGAAGACGTGCAGCTTCTTGATGGAAGCGCGGGAGAGCTTGTTGTGCGGCATCATGCCAGCAACAGATTCTTCGATAACGCGGACCGGGTTGGCGTCCAAAGACTGACCCAGGGTCATGGACTTCAGACCGCCCGGGTAACCGGAGTGGCGGTAGCGCATTTCGCGGTCGCGCTTGGTGGAAGAAACGTGAATCTTGTCAGCGTTGATGATGATGACGTGGTCACCGGTGTCAACGTTGGGTGCGAACTGTGGCTTGTGCTTGCCGCGCAGCAGGTCTGCCACGGTGGAAGCAAGCTTGCCCAGCACCACGTCAGTAGCATCGATGACGTACCACTTGCGGGTGATGTCACCGCTCTTTGGGTGGAAAGTAGACAAAATGACTCCTTGAAAGTCTGTCTCGGAACTGCCGGCCAGCGCTAAGCATCCATTCGCTTCCCAACAGCGGCCGGTGGAGACCTGCGGGAAGCGCTTCGCCAGCTGCTTGCCGACGAGCGAACACATAGGGTTACAACCCTAGCCGCTACCGGGGCAAAAGACCAAAACACCGAAACCGGTACCTTCTCAGAAAGAAAAGGTACCGGTAAAAGAGGTTCTATATGGCGGTTTGTGTAAATAGCGCGGTAAGGGGACGGCGGCTGCGTTCGCCTCCTGCCGGATTGGATACGGGCACGGGCACCGCCCGATTCCCCTACTGCGCATTAAAGAAGCAGGCTAGATAGATGTTGCCAACGGTGCATTATCCCCAGCTAGCGGCGGCGCGACGGTTGACATCGCTCATTGCGTCATTGCCTTGGGACACAGTCTTGGAGATGGTTGCCAGCACGGTATTGAGTTCTTGTGCCGCCTTATCCCATTTAGCCTGCGCCTGGTTATAAGCCACTGCGGATTCACCTTCCCAGGGGCCCGAACCCCGGAAAGTGGACACGGGGATTTAATCAAGATGCGATAGTAAGTGTAGCTGATCCGGCGGCTTCG
>NZ_JBEHGD010000043.1:0-2344 GCF_040225835.1 Corynebacterium sp. KPL3927 | reverse complement strand
GAACTGGGTGTGAAGTATCCTCAGTCGGTCAAGGTCTGGGAGGATGCGTGGGATAGATTCGTGCCATTTTTGCAGTTTCCTCCAGCGGCCAGGAAGGTTATCTATACGACGAATTCGATTGAATCGTTTAACAACCAGCTGCGTAAAGCCACGCGTAACCGGGTCCAATTTACTAATGATGAATCCGCGTTAAAGACGTTGTGGTTGATGATCTGCAACATCGAAGACAAACGAGCCGCAAAGAGAGCGAAACAAGGCAAACGAGCCTCAGCTACAGCCAGCAGGCTCGTGGAAGGAGCACGAGTATCCGGCTGGAAACAAGCCATTAACCAAATGGCCGTGGCCTACCCCGACAGCTTCGACAAATACCTATAAACCTAGCCCCACACACAAACAACTTGACACCCTCCGAACAAGCAAGCATTGATAGATGCAGGTCTGCACTACATTTTGTCGGTGAAACCCCACCGTGCCTGAGGTGATTGAAACCTGGCGGCGGGAAATCCCTGGTGAAGCCTACGCCCACGGCCAGATCTGGACACAAGCCTCGGCAAGCGATGCGCGCAAACACACAACCCCGAATACGGTGACCCACTTCCAGTACTCCTATGATCGGGCCAGACGCGGCCTGCGCGGAATCAAAGAGCAAGTCGCAAAAGCCAAACGCGCTGTTGACGGCGCAATCGCCATTAAGCGCAACCGCTATTTCGATCTTTCCATCCCGAACAAGAAGGTCAACTACGCTCTCGCTGCCAAACACCGAGCCCTAGCCGGAATTAAAGGCTATGAAACCGACCTGACCGCTCTTCCCGCCCAGGAGGTTATCGGGCATTACCGCAGGCTATTCCACATTGAAAATGTCGTATCGGATGTCGAAATCAGACCTGAAAGCACGCCCAATCTATGCGAGGAAACAAAACTCGATCACAGCACATCTCAATATTGTGATGGCAGCACTAGCCGTGACCCACCTGATGGAGACCCGCAGTGGTCACTTCATCAAACGCCTCGTGAGAACACTCAAGAAATACCGCAGCTTTCAACTCGTCGTTGGCGGCGAAACCATTCACGCCGCCGTACCATTCCCGCCCGACCTCACTGCCACCATCCAAGTAATCACCGGCCGCGAACTTCCGCACAAAATTGGCCTAAGTCAGGTTAGAAGGGAATCAGCACACCGTCTCGTGGGATTCGTGCTCTGGGTGCTCAATCTGGATGGTGGAGTGCTCGATACCGTGTTCGCGCAGGGCCTGCTGGGCGGCATCCAACAGCGGGCCGGTGCCGACGGTGCCGTCGCGCACGATATGCACGGTCGTGAGCACGTTCACGCCGTCCAGGCTCCACAGGTGCAGGTCGTGGATGTCAGCAACGCCCTCGACCTGCCGCAGCGCGGGCTCGATCGCACTGGCGTCGAAGTCCGCCGGGACTTGCTCGAGCAGCACGCTCGTCGAAAGCCGCATGAGCTGCCAGGCGCGCGGCAGCACCATCGCCGCGATCGCTAGGGAGGCGATCACGTCCGCCGCCACAAACCCCGTGGTCAGTACCACGATGCCGGCCACGATTACTGCGACAGAGCCGAGCATATCCACTAACACGTGCAAGAACGCGCCCTCCACGTTGATCGAGGATTTGCGGTGCCGGTGCAGAACCCACGCCGATAGCGCATTCGCCACCAGGCCGATCACCGCGATGATCAGCATCGTTTTTCCCTGCACTTCGGCCGGGCTCTGCAGGCGGCGCACCGCCTCGACGACAATCCACACCGAGATCGCCAGCACCATCACTGCGTTCGCCAGTGCAGCAAGCACCTCCACTCGTCGGTAGCCGTACGTGGCCTGAGCCGATGATTGTCTGCGCCCAACCAACACCGCTAACACCGCGATGATCAACCCCGCAGCGTCGGAAAGCATGTGCATCGCATCCGCCATCAGCGCCATCGAACCCGCCAACCAGCCGCCGATCAGCTCCGCGAAGAAGACGGTGCCGGTAATGCCTAGCGCAATCAAGAGTGCGCGCAGCGGCGTGCTGGAGTGATCGTGGTCGTGGTGCTCGTGTGCCATGCACTCAGCCTATCCCCGTCGACGCTTATTGACAATTAAATGCAAATGGATGGCGGTAAGCGCAGCCACTGAGGCCAAGTCGGCCTGCTTTAGGTCATTGTGCAGTTGTCCTTTGAATGTGTAGAGAAGCTGAAACATGAACAACCAAAAAGGTGAGGTTACCCTCGTTTAGTGGACACCCGATTAGTGCGGATTTTGTGTCCGTAGGAGAGGATGTTCATTGTGAGTCAACAACGCCAGAAATACACGCCGGAGTACCGGCGTGAAGCCGCAAACCTAGTAAT
>NZ_JBEHGD010000042.1:0-2471 GCF_040225835.1 Corynebacterium sp. KPL3927 | reverse complement strand
TGACTCACAATGAACATCCTCTCCTACGGACACAAAATCCGCACTAATCGGGTGTCCACTAAACGAGGGTAACCTCAGGCTTATCTCCTCATGCAGGTTGGGAACCTACACACAAACCATTAGACACTCTCTCGCGCAAATCGGTCTGTCGCGTTAGTGGACTCAGATCAGCCACGCAATAGGTTTAGCGAGCATTCCCACGGAGTTTTAGGATTCGAATCTGCATCGCCTATTCAAATGCTGGAAAGTGGCCGCCAAGAATTTCAATCGTTCGGCGGAGAGGTCATCCCTGAAACTGCGAAGTCGCTTATGCCTGCTGAGGACCACTCGCATAGGTGGAAAACCGAATTGGAAAGCGGCGACGTCATTTACTCGCGCCATGTAATCGTAGCTACAGGTATCACTGACAGATTGCCGGACACCCCTGGCCTTGAACAGTTGTGGGGCAACCGGGTCTTTCACTGTCCTTATTGCCATGGTTATGAGGCCAAAAATAAGAACCTGGTCGTTATTGGTGGGAAGAACCCTCTATTTACTTTCCGTATAACGAAGCTGCTCACTAAGTGGACGGATCGAGTGACTTTCTATCCACATGGGCTGGAGCTTTCCCAGGAAGAAAAACGCCTTATGGAATCGCTAGGAATCACAATTGAACCTAATTTGGTGCAAGGGGTTAGAGAATCTGAACGCTTTGATGGCGGCGTAATACTTGACGTCGGGCAGGAAACGAAAGAATACGAAGCTTGTTTTACCGGTCCCGAATTTGTTCCTAATGACTCACTACTTAAGCAAGCCGGATGCGCTGTAGAACACGGTTGGGTTAAAGCGGACTCTGGGATGACGTCACTGGAGGGTATTTGGGCTGCAGGAAATGTCGTAAGCTCCCCAGACCAAATGCCGCAAGCCATGGGCGCTGGAGCCGCCGTTGCCATTAAGGTGGATCAGAAGATGTTTGATGAGGATATCTCCGGCTAAAGGATTTATACTTTTGTTGCTCATGCTGGAGATTGGATAGTGGTGGCTTCTCCTCAAAGAGCAAACAAGTGGTGAACCGAGATGCGTTGGGAGTCCTTGCTGCCCGATTTTTCGAGGGGCTATCTTGTGTGGGCCATTTTTCGCTAGCATGTGATGATGCGCTTTTCCTACCTGGCTGTCCCTACCGTGACAGCGTGTTTATTGTTAGCGGCTTGCTCGAATCCAGATAGTGGGGAGACGAATCAGGCTGCGAATAGTTCCGACTCTGCGTCGACCTCCAGTGCCGGCGCACAGTCAAAGGCGGCGAGCGAACAGCACACGGAGATTCCGACCGCAGATGCCGATGCGGCGCAGCTACTGGCGGGGATGACTATTAGCAATCTCGTCGATAAGCAATCGCAAGAGGTGGCCCGCACTGCGCTTGCCGATGCCGGAGTGCCACAACAAAGCATCGATGGCTTTTTTGAGCTGGTAGACGAATACAACACTGCTGTACCGACGGACAGCATGGTGACCGAAGGCTTCGCGGAGTACGGGACGCAGGACCCAGAATACGATGTGGAGGCCATTTCAAAGGCGTGGAATGATCACCATGCGGATTATGTGGGTACCAATTGCCGCATCAATACCTTTGCCCTGGCGGATTCGCTCTTTTCCGTTGATGACCAGGACAACCCCAATGACTCCTTGTTGTTCCTAGACCAACAGTCCCTAGATAATGCGCCGGATCAAATCTTTGATGAAGCCGAGCGCGCCAAGTTTGAGGCCTTCTATGGGAATGTGGAAACTACCATGGAGCAAGATCCCGGACAGCACATTGCCGATATCAAGGCTTATTTTAAAGACCGCGGCATCGAGTTTGCGGATACAGATGCCCGAGTGGTGTCGGTATTCTCGCACGATACCTTGACAGAACCGGCCACGCTTTTCATCGGGCATACCGGCGTTGCCGTGCCGTATGAGGATGGCTACCTATTCTTGGAGAAGCTTGCCTTCGACATGCCTTATCAGGCGGTGACGGTGAAGGATATGCAGCAGCTTAATGATTACCTGATGCATAAATACGATGACGGCCCCGATCTGGAATACGGCCAACCCGTTATCTTTGACAATGATGACGTGATAGAAGGAATGCGCTACGCCAAGAAGTAAAAGGGCAGATTACCCCTGTGTGACAGTAATGAACTGCTTTCCACCACGAGGCACGTGACGTTTAGTAGCTAAACCACGGCGGAATAGTTCGAATACTCGCGGCGGGAAGTATTTTGCCGCCTATCCGAACAGTTGCTGCATATTCAGGCGTCAGTGGGTGATATAGGAACCTTGGCAGTTGAATTCTTCTTTTTAAGCGATGCGCGGTCTAAACGACAGAATGTGTTGTTGCGGTTGCACCGTTAGGAGAAACAGACCATCAACCAAAGGACCTGACCCCCAGATGGTGGACACCTTGAAACCAGCATCTCGCTGGGGAAGTGAGGTACCTTTCCACCATGCCA
>NZ_JBEHGD010000041.1:0-3491 GCF_040225835.1 Corynebacterium sp. KPL3927 | reverse complement strand
GAAGCCGAGACTTCAGCTATACTAGCTAAAGTCGCATAGTTAACCCCCGATGTGTCCACTTTCCGGGGGTCGGGCCCAACAGCTTCCTGATTGGCGCATCGCCGTATTTAGTGTGACATTCCCACTGCATGAAGGAATATTTGCAGACTATGAAAACGAATTTTTTGATCCGACTGCAGAATTGAGACGCAGACAAAGCAATGATGGAGCTTTCGGCGACGATCAACTAACCAAAATCGAGAGGTTAGACGGGGCTTCTTGGAAGCAATTTCGAACTAAGGGGATCCGGCAATTTGTTATGCCTACGCAGGATCCGAAAAAGAAACGTCATGACCTCGCTGATGAACGTTCCAAAGCTTGGTCTGTGCCACAGGTTCAAGAGGATCTGAGAGCCCCAAAAGACGACCTCAACAACGAGGGACAGGAATACCGGCATTATCTAGCATTCGAGCACGGTGACGAAGCGCCAAAGGTATTCTATGAAAGCGCGTCTAGGCGGTATACGGATGTCGTAGGCGGCTCTGTCGGGGCAGAGTGGGCGGACCAAAGTGACCGCAATAAGCAGTCTTCAGAATTCGAAGAAAAACAACGTGCCGCTTTTTACTCGATAGATTTCACGAAAGCGCCCACATTTCGAGGTCAGGCCACTAAGTGGCGGACCTTCGGCTACCAAACAAGTCCGCGGGATAATGACAATCATGAGTACACGCTGAATTCCGAAGAACTTAAAGAGGAGTTCGGGTCTGTGATGCTGAAGTCACTGGACTTTTCGCAATTTGAAGACCCAGCCCCAATGGAATTTGGAGCCACCGATGAGGACAAAAGCGGGTCTCTAAATAGTTGCAAAAACCAAACGATGATTAATCGTTTCCTTACATTAACGGTAGTAGCGGAAAATGTTGACTCCGATTCATTGAACGCAATTTCTCGTGCGCTTAATAGGCCGCGAAATACCGTATGGCTTGGAAAATCCGATTTTGAAGCTACATCACTCACGATTAATGACAGTGAGTTGCTTCAAGCGTGTATGGAAGTTGTTTATGAAGCTTTTGTGCAAGCCGGGTTAATTACGCCATCTAAAGACAAGAAAAAGAAGCTGATTACCAGGTCCTCAGTAATCGAACTAGGGATTCCACGAACCGGTAGCGCGGCTAATGCACATATTCCTCAAATGCAACCAATACGTTCTGTGGTTGCCTTGCCTTATATCGATGAACCGCGACTTCCAGACGTGTATAGAAAAATATTTGAGGTAGAAGGCGAGCAGCTTGACTCGCCTTCTAACTCTGATCAGCGCCAACCATCACAAGGGTGGTCTGCTAGGCATATTTGGTCATGGATACTTGCAACTGGCACAGACAACTTTGTCGATGGTGTTCCAGATTTTTATGCCGAGCCACCGGAAGATAAGGCGGGGCACTTTTTATTCTGGGATACTATCTCTGAAGAGACCGGCGTCGCCTTTGTTAGAAAGGTAGCTCAAACGCGCGACGATTTGAAATATTTCGGTTTGGCACATACCCGCTATGTGGATTTGATCATGCTGGTGATGCGGGCACATGTGAGTTTAGCAAAGCTCTCGGGCGCCCTACGAGAAATTGAATTTACTGACGTTATCAATGTTGGTGAGCGTTCAGAGAAAAAATATATGGAAAAACTGAATCTTCAGGTGAAGAATTTTCAGAGCATTCAAGCACACTTTGTCCGCATAAGAGATCGCCTTTGGGTAGATGCGGTGCCAAAGTACCATACGGATACCCGCGTGATGCGATCGATTAGGAAAGCGACCGATCTCGATATTATTTATCGAGATATTGAAAATGAAATCACGTTAAGGCAAGACATTTATTCCAACATATATGAAGCACGAAGAAATGAGCATCAAGAAAAGGAGCATGAGCGTTTTAACTTTTGGACTATTATTTTAGCTTTTCTGGCCGCCGTCTTAGCCGTACCAGGTTTCTTGGACATTTCTTCAGAAGAGCCTACTTCTCCACGGGGCGCGTTTATAATTTCTCTTGAGTTGGGCGCCGCGTTAATGGTAGTCATGTTCGTTTTGCAAAGGTTTTTGCAAAAACGCTGGCCCATTTTAAGAAATAAATGGGGAAAGTTTCGCGAGGGCTTTGGTTCGAAACGAGACTAGTTTGAGCTGGCATCTCGGCTGACTCAGCGATCCTTCTCTCGTGTCCAACCGCTTTGCTACGCTTTCGAAGACCACCCAAGAGTGGGGTGGATGAAGCTAAATTCTGTATCAAAGTTAGGTATTTTCATGTGTGCAAATGTATCGCCTGATGGGATCGATCGATTCCTATGGATCGACGTAGAAACCACGGGACTAGATGAACTCCGGTGTGAGCTACTTGAAGTCGCTGCGCTAGTTACTGATAGTCAATTAAGGGAGATCGACGAAGGAGTAGATATTGTTATCCATGCTCCTCATAGTTCCTTAGAACAGATGCCTAGGGTTGTGAAAGAAATGCATACCACCTCTGGGCTCATCGAAGAAGTTCAGCAGAGCTCAGTATCACTGCGAGAAGCAGAACGAGCAGTGTTGGATTATATGGATAGGCATTTTAGCTCTGAAGAAAAAGTAATCATGGCTGGTAATTCCATTACCTTAGATAGGAACTTTCTGCGCCGCTTTATGCCGCAAGTAGATGAGAATCTCCATTATCGGATGATTGATGTTTCTACCCTTAAAGAACTAATGCGATTATGGGCTCCAGGAGGCTTCGCCAATGTTCCCCAAAAAGTATTTGCGCATCGTGCGCTAGGAGATATTCGCGAATCTATTGATGAGCTGCGTTTTTATAGGAAACATTTCCTTACAGTGGAAAGCTGACACAGTAATACTTTGTGCAGCTACAGTGCGGTTTGAGCTTCAGAAATACTCTCAATGTTCTAGCAAAACGCGGAATCCGAGTTGTCTGCAATGAAGCGCTGCAGGGTGTAATAGATCCAATCTCTCATTTCCTTCATTAGAAAGGAGTCTCTCATGAAGCGAAAAGATCGGTACTACAATCATTGCATTTTGAAGCACCATCGTACTTGGCGCATGTTCGTCTGGGGGTGAAGGCGCAAACAGCGCCTCTAGTACGGTCCTAACCCTGGCGTGTCCATTTTCCGGGGATCAGGCCCAATCTTGAACGCTATGCATAGCCCACCCCAGCACACGACGGCAATGGCTATCGCGGACCACGCACAAGTACAACCAGCCTTCACCGGTGCGCAGGTAAGTAGTATCTGACATCCACACCCGGTTGAGCTCAACGGCATCAAACATGGTCTTGACCAGGCAAGGAAGCGTGGACTTGAGCTTAGATTGAGTCGTTGTCACCGGCATAAAGGCACGCGGCGAGTTCCCTTCAAACCCCACCAGACACATCCGCTTAGCCACAGTCTTTCGGCTAAGAATGTTATGTCCATGAGGTTTTTGGACTTGGAGTCCAGCTACTTTTTGGACTCGGAGTCTAGGGACTTTGTGGACGCGG
>NZ_JBEHGD010000040.1:0-3755 GCF_040225835.1 Corynebacterium sp. KPL3927 | reverse complement strand
TGACAATGCACTGGCTGAAAACGTTAACGGCCCCTCATAAGAACGAACTCATCCATACTCGCAGGTGGAATGATGTTGTCGAGGTAGAAATCGCGACGTTCGAGTGGGTGTCATGGTGGAACGAGACAAGGCTCCACCAAAGCTTGGGATACCGAACCCCGGTCGAGGTCGAAACCGAATTTTGGAAGCAGAACCCGCCACGGGCAATAATAGAAATCAAGGCAAATGCCTAGGAACAAAACCCGGGGCACTTCAGGCCGCTCAGAACGACCACGGCACCTTATGGGGAGAACACGACCTCACCTACAGCCTCCATTAACTAGCGCAAGCCCTTGATAGCCTGGGAGCACTGCCCCCTCTAGAACGACCCTCGACCACGGGAAAGCTCCGGTTTTGGACGCAATGTGGATATCTTCGACCGTACTCGCCGCTGGGCCTTTAGGGCGAACAAACGCAATTGGACAGACGGCATCAACGTCTGGGTTGAAGTTGTCCACGCACACGCCATCGCCGCCAACCTCAACCTAGAAAAAGAACACCGCGACCCCCTCCCCGAAAAAGAAATCCACCGCCTCGCCCCCAGCATCGCCCACTGGGTATGGACACGATTCAATCCCGAACAATTGTCCGCCATCCGAGCAGCACGCGGAAAATCAGGCGAAAAACGGTCCCAACAACGCAACGAAACAGCAAGTGAGGTACCGAATGGTCAAGCCAGATGCACCCCGAAGGCTAGGCGTACGCTCTCCAAGGCTCACCGCACGTGAAGCTGCCCTAAAAATCGGTCGTCCTCCCCACACCATTCGCCGCTAGACATCGGAACTTCGTAAGGCGTTTATCGGACGTGCGCACGAAAAACGCGATAAAATCCGGGTGCTCCACAACCAAGGGCTATCTATGCGTGCGATCGCTAAAGGAGTCGGCTGCTCTGTCGGGACCGTGCATCGTTATGTGCACATGAAAGACCAGGCGCGTGCATGATCCACATCCTGGCCTCCGTCTATGCAATAGGCACGTGCAGCTCACCTTGCTAAGCAAGCATGACTCACTACCTAAGCACCTAGGTTTTCAGTAGAGACACCCTCCGCGCATGTCACGCCCGCAGAAATGTAACAAATTAGAAACAATCCTATGAAAACTATTGAACTTAATGTAAAGTGTAAAGACATTTTACTTTCTAAATATACGAAGAAAATTTCATGAAAAAAGTTGTTCATTAATTCTCTCTAGCATGCTTGCAATTTCCTCAATTATCTCTCCCCCTGCAATTACAGAAGAGCAAGAGGTGGAAAGCTTGGATAACCCTATCGATGGGTCTATCGAGCGGGAGTATAGGAACGTGTTTCTTCAGAATGGAATCACCGACAAGTCAATTCAAGATCGCCTAATTGGGAAAATTGAGAATGGTGAATTAATTGACGCAGATAATCCAGAATCGGAACCTATACGCAGTGAAGAAACTGAGGAGTACGGTCGAGTAACGAAGAAGAATATATACCAGGATGGTTCCGTTAGTACGGTAGAAATGGGACCTAGTAGGTACGCTACTAGAGGAACCGGGATTTCCAATTGCCGAAGCTACGATCATTTGAACTGGGTTCGACACGATAACTGCCGAGTTGTGTACAACGGCATCGCTTTCTCGTACTCATTCTATGCAGATTATTCAACGACAAAGAGTGGGAAAGTAAACGCTACGATTAGGAATATGCATAGCCCGATAATTCATAGAGCCATTGGCCACACTACAAGTTCGCCCTCCCTTGAAATAACCCAACAATGGCAGAACCGAAATATATCTCCAGCCTCAGCTAGAATGTCTTTCCAGGCAACTGCAGTGAAGGTTTTATGGACAACGACGCTATCTCTAACCCTTGAGGTTTCCGGAGGCCGCGCTCAAGCGTTATCTTGATGCAACTATGATGGTATATGATATTATATTTTCTATATTTGCCGTAGCATTACTAGTGGCCTTGACACTATTCCTGATAAAAGCGGTGTCCTTTATAAAAGAGGTACGGCAAGACATAAAAGACATAAAAGGAGAAGTTACTGGCAAGGGGAATTCTTCCAATAAATTCCAGGATTTAGATATTGAGTGATAACTGTATTTCACAGGTAATATAGTTACCGCTCCTAGTGGTGAACGTTCAAGACCTGCACCACTGTTGAGTCGGAGTTTTAGGTGTTGAACTTTACTGTCTGCGTGCTAGTGCTCGCGTCACCTTTTCTCCTGCCCTCATGCATACCGGGAATCAGCCGACGATTAAAGGCAGGAGTCTCCGATGTGCTGACTCCAGACGGTGTGGTGCTTCACGCTTCGTTGTCTTTCGCCCAATTTACTAGCTCTCTGGTGCGATTTTAGCCCCCTCCGGCCACCAACCGCTGCCCACACAGTGTCGAGCAGTCCTTTAGCTTCGTAGATCGCATCCAAGTGCCCACCAAACAGGGGTCAAGCACGATAGAGAGTTATAATGATACTTCTCCACCTGGTGACAGGTTCTATTGAATAATGCAGTTTGACGATTCTTTTCCGCTTTCGCTCATCCAGATTAATCGAGTACGACTAGGAAAAGTTGAGGGAAAATCATCTTCGGCATCTAGCTCTAGCTTTGCAGCAATTTGCATTACTGGGTCTTTTTTATCATCTTCCTCTTTTTCTGGTACCTCAACGATGGTCGTGAAAATGAAAACGGAGTAATTTTCTTTCTCTGAGTCCGACAACTCTTCTCCAAATCCGACAATTTCATCAATAAGGAGACTAAATATCGGCTCGGTCTGGCCTAAGAGGTAAGCTTGTTCGGATGCTAAAAGAACCTTATGAGACTGTCTTACACGTTCTACTGCTTCCTGATATTTCTCTTTCGCTTTGGGCAGAGATTCGAATGGACAGACGAATTTCGTTATATAGCACCAAATGTGGACGCTTGGATTTAAACTTTTATTTAGCATATATTTCTATATTATCTTGGAGTCCAGTTAGTGCTATAAGCACCGTTTTGCCTGTATTGGCCAATTGTCTTACAGTGTCTCTTAGCATGATTGTCACCGAATCTGGAAACGAAGTTATTTGCTTCTTTTTCAGCCTTTTCTGGATCATTTTTATGGTTTCCGATGACGAAACCAACAACTGGGTTACCTGTTGTATTCTGATGGACTTGGCACTTCACCGTATACATCCCTCTATTATTCTTAGTCCGTGGGTCGTCTGGACCCAGCCCATATGCTAGGGGAGCTAAACAACTCAGTGCGACTAGAATGGATAAGATTCCAGCGTGATTTTTTACAACTCTTTTCATAGTTCAGCAGCCCTCAGTTAGCAAAGGAAAACGCCATCGATTCGGCCTGTGGCAACGCCAATATTAGTACGTGTCCCTGGTTGAATTGATTTGCATTGAGTGTCGAGCCCGAAGGCTAGCACCACTTTTACTCGTTGTGGGTCGCTTCCTCCACAATTGTTATAAACTTGGACGAATCCCTTTTCTGCTCGCGCTACAATGCAATTTGGTGCTGGAACAGCAGCCATAGTTGTTAGGGTAGCTTCGGTACTGCGAACTTCGGACCCTGCGAAGAGAACTTCGGCAACTTCACCTTTGGCAAATCTTGCGCTTTGACCCGGTTCTAGTTCGGCAACTTTTAATTGGTTGGTTGATAGATTGAAAGTGGGCGTTTCGGTAGCGGACCTGACCCCCAGATGGTGGACACCTTGAAACCAGCATCTCGCTGGGGAAGTGAGGTACCTTTCCACCATGCCA
>NZ_JBEHGD010000039.1:0-3858 GCF_040225835.1 Corynebacterium sp. KPL3927 | reverse complement strand
AATCAGCGTCCACCCGGCGGTCAAATCAACATAAACCACGTTGTCGGCATGTGGCACCGACAACCCCCAGAGCTAAAACCCAACCTCTCTGGGCCACGGCCAAGCCGCCGGAAGAAGCCAAGCTAGCACCAGTACAAAAACTCCGTGGACTCCCCGTCCAAAAAGCGGGGAGACTCCGCGTCCACAAAGTCCCTAGACTCCGAGTCCAAAAAGTAGCTGGACTCCAAGTCCAAAAACCTCATGGACATAACAGGGCTAGTTATGCCTCGCGGATGTCCTCGAAAAGAACGGTGGAAACGTAGCGCTCACCAAAGTCCGGCAGGACAACGACGATGGTCTTGCCCTCGAACTCGGGGCGCTCAGCCAGCTTCAGCGCGGCGGAAAGGTTTGCACCGGCGGAAATGCCAACCAGCAGGCCTTCCTCGGTAGCAAGGTCGCGGGAAAGCTTGATGGACTCCTCGAGGGAAGCGGTCAGGACCTCATCCAGCTGCTCGCGGTCGAGCACGTCCGGCACGAAGTTGGCGCCTAGGCCCTGGATCTTGTGCGGACCTGCCTGGCCTTCAGACAGCACAGGGGAGTCAGCCGGCTCAACGGCTGCGAGGTAAACGTCTGGGTTCTTGGACTTCAGGTAGCGACCTGCACCGGTGATGGTGCCGCCAGTGCCGACGCCTGCGACGAAGGCATCGACATTGCCCTCGGCGTCGTCCCAGATCTCCGGGCCGGTGGTGGCCTCGTGGATCTTGGGGTTGGCCTCGTTAGCGAACTGGGAAGCCAAGATGGCGTTGTCGCGCTCGGCGACGATCTCGTTGGCCTTATCAACCGCACCCTGCATTCCGGCAGCGCCCGGGGTCAGGATGATTTCTGCACCGTATGCGCGAAGCAGGACCTTGCGCTCATTGGACATGGTCTCTGGCATGGTGAGGACAACGTCGTAGCCCAAGGTTGCGCCGGCCAGTGCTAGGGCAATGCCGGTATTACCGGAGGTAGCTTCAACGATGGTGCCGCCCGGCTTCAGGTCACCGGATTCCTCAGCGGCCTTGATGATGGCGAGGCCGATGCGGTCCTTCACGGAGTTACCAGGGTTAAAGGACTCCACCTTGGCCAGCACGGTGGCACCCTTACCCTCAGCCAAGCGGTTGATGCGGATAAGTGGGGTACCGCCGATGGTCTCTAGGACATTGTTGTAAATAGCCATTTATTAGGACTCCTTTGGGAATCATATTCGTGGTCAAATCAGGTACAAGCGCAAGGATACACTATTTAAGTAGACAGAGTGGTATATTTATTACAGACAACCCATTCGGGCATGGAATGTGGGATTTACGGCCGCGGAGGCGAAGGGACGATTTCGAATTACCCCCACTTGCTGTCTATAATTCCACGTAGTTACCCGCTGCTCCCCAAGTTTTCGGGGATATCGGGTGCACCTACTTGGTTACCCCCGACGAGGAAAGAGTCTCATGGAGTCGCATCGCCTCAAAGATGATGAAGAATCCGTACGCGCGGCACTGTCGTCTCTCAAAACCGCCACCGGAATCCCAGTGACGATGTACGCAACATTATTGGCGGATAATCGCCTGCAAATTACCCAGTGGGTGGGCCTGCGTACGCCGGCGCTGCAGAATCTGCTTATCGATGCCGGCGTGGGCGTCGGCGGGCGCGTCATCACCACCCGTCGCGCGGTGGGCGTATCGGACTACACGCGTGCCACCACCATTTCCCACGAGAACGACAGCGTAATCCAAGACGAAGGCCTGCACTCGATCGTGGCCGTACCCGTTACCGTGCAGCGTGAAATCCGGGGAGTGCTTTACGTTGGCGTACATTCCCCTGTGCGCTTGGGGGATAAGGTCATCGAGGAAGTAACGATGACGGCCCGGACCCTAGAGCAAGATCTCGCGGTCAACTCCGCGATGCGCCGCGCCGATGGCGGAAAGGGAGGTGCGTCCCGCGGCCATGCGATGAACGGTGCGGAATGGGAACAGGTTCGTTCCACCCACTCCAAGCTGCGCATGCTGGCCAACCGCGTCGAGGACGAGGAGTTGCGCAAGGAACTCGAGGCGCTCTGCGATCAGATGGTCTCTCCCGTGCGCGTGAAGCAATCAACCAAGCTTTCCGCCCGCGAGCTCGACGTCCTCTCCTGCGTGGCACTCGGCCACACCAACGTGGAAGCGGCGGAAGAAATGGGAATTGGCGCCGAAACCGTCAAGTCCTACCTACGCTCCGTGATGCGCAAGTTGGGGGCGCACACTCGCTACGAAGCCGTCAATGCCGCCCGCCGGATCGGCGCGTTGCCCTGATAACCGGTAGCGTAGAAAGCTGTGAAAGATCAGTTTATTGTTTCCGGCGGTGCCCGTCTTGCAGGCACCGTCAAAGTAGATGGCGCCAAAAACAGCGTCCTTAAGCTCATGGCCGCCGCGTTGCTGGCGGAGGGGACGACGACGCTGACCAATTGCCCAGAGATTCTGGACGTACCTTTGATGAAAAAGGTACTCGAAGGCTTGGGCTGCGAGGTGACAATCGATGGCAGCACCGTCCGCATTACTACCCCTGCGACGCCGCAATCGAACGCGGACTTTGATGCGGTTCGCCAATTTAGGGCATCGGTATGCGTCTTAGGCCCACTAACCTCGCGCTGCGGGCATGCAAAGGTTGCGCTGCCCGGTGGTGACGCCATTGGCTCTCGCCCGCTTGATATGCACCAGACCGGCTTGGAAAAACTCGGCGCCACCACCCGCATTGAACACGGCGCCGTGGTCGCTGAGGCCTCCGAGCTTCGCGGTTCCACCATCCGTTTGGACTTTCCTTCCGTTGGTGCAACGGAAAACATTTTGACCGCCGCCGTCTTGGCTGAGGGCACCACCGTCCTCCACAACGCCGCCCGCGAGCCCGAGATCGTTGACCTGTGCGAGATGATGAAATCCATGGGCGCCAATATCGAAGGCGAAGGCACCTCCGAGGTCACCATCCACGGCGTGGACCGGCTTAACCCAACGGAGCACGAGGTCATCGGTGACCGCATCGTGGCAGGCACCTGGGCTTATGCCGCAGCCATGACACAAGGCGATATCACAGTCGGCGGCATTGCTCCGCGCCACTTGCACCTTCCGCTGGAAAAGCTGAAGTCCGCCGGTGCAGAGATTGAAACCTATGAAAACGGCTTCCGCGTGCGTATGGATAAGCGCCCTACCGCTGTGGATTACCAGACGTTGCCTTTCCCAGGCTTTCCGACGGACCTCCAGCCCATGGCCATCGGCATTTCCTCCATCGCCGAAGGGACCACCGTGATCACGGAGAACGTCTTTGAATCCCGGTTCCGCTTCGTCGACGAAATGCTGCGCTTGGGTGCCGATGCCCAAGTAGACGGTCATCATGTGGTGGTGCGCGGAAAGGAGCATCTTTCCTCTACGCATGTGTGGAGCTCCGATATCCGCGCAGGAGCTGGCCTGGTGCTCTCCGCACTCTGCGCCGACGAAGCCACGACCGTTCACGATGTCTTCCATATCGACCGCGGCTATCCCCACTTTGTGGAGAACCTTTCACGGCTTGGAGCCACCATCGAAAGGACGCAGGAAGAAGAAATCTTCTAATTAACCTTTCCCCAGTATGCATTTTTGCGGTGTGTGCTGGGGATTTGTGTGTTTTCTGGAGTGGGGTGTAACTTTATCGAAGTCGCCGAGGGGTAGCCGGTTGGTTACTTGTGAGTGACTTTTTGTACTGGCTTGGTTCGAGGATTTGACTTGGTTCAGGTTGTTGGGTAAGTTGGTACGAGCCGCCGACGAGAGGTTAACGTTTGGTTAATTTTCTTGTGGTGTGTGGATGTTGTTTGAGAACTCAATAGTGTGCCAATGTACTTAT
>NZ_JBEHGD010000038.1:0-5379 GCF_040225835.1 Corynebacterium sp. KPL3927 | reverse complement strand
GGTTTGTTGGTTGGTGTGTGCCGGTAAGGTGTTGGAATACGCATCTTTTTGAATACTGTTTAGTGTTTCGGCTGCATTGATGGATTGGTTGGCATGTGATTGTGTTCAACTTTTTGTCTCCCTTTTTTGCCCCGTCGGGTTGGGGAGGCAGTGATTTTTTCTTTGTAGTAATTTTTGGACGCCAGCATGAGCCTTTATTGGTTTGTGGTGGTTTGTTCTTTTGGTTAGGTTTGGGCTTTTCACGGCCTTTTCAGGATTTTGTTGTTCTGAAATTTTTTTGTGGAGAGTTTGATCCTGGCTCAGGACGAACGCTGGCGGCGTGCTTAACACATGCAAGTCGAACGGAAAGGCCCTGCTTGCAGGGTACTCGAGTGGCGAACGGGTGAGTAACACGTGGGTGATCTGCCCTGCACTTCGGGATAAGCTTGGGAAACTGGGTCTAATACCGGATAGGACCGCACTTTAGTGTGTGTGGTGGAAAGTTTTTTCGGTGTAGGATGAGCTCGCGGCCTATCAGCTTGTTGGTGGGGTAATGGCCTACCAAGGCGGCGACGGGTAGCCGGCCTGAGAGGGTGTACGGCCACATTGGGACTGAGATACGGCCCAGACTCCTACGGGAGGCAGCAGTGGGGAATATTGCACAATGGGCGCAAGCCTGATGCAGCGACGCCGCGTGGGGGATGAAGGCCTTCGGGTTGTAAACTCCTTTCGCTAGGGACGAAGCTTTGTTGTGACGGTACCTAGATAAGAAGCACCGGCTAACTACGTGCCAGCAGCCGCGGTAATACGTAGGGTGCGAGCGTTGTCCGGAATTACTGGGCGTAAAGGGCTCGTAGGTGGTTTGTCGCGTCGTCTGTGAAATTCTGGGGCTTAACTCCGGGCGTGCAGGCGATACGGGCATAACTTGAGTGCTGTAGGGGTAACTGGAATTCCTGGTGTAGCGGTGAAATGCGCAGATATCAGGAGGAACACCGATGGCGAAGGCAGGTTACTGGGCAGTTACTGACGCTGAGGAGCGAAAGCATGGGTAGCGAACAGGATTAGATACCCTGGTAGTCCATGCCGTAAACGGTGGGCGCTAGGTGTGAGGGTCTTTCTACGACTTTCGTGCCGTAGCTAACGCATTAAGCGCCCCGCCTGGGGAGTACGGCCGCAAGGCTAAAACTCAAAGGAATTGACGGGGGCCCGCACAAGCGGCGGAGCATGTGGATTAATTCGATGCAACGCGAAGAACCTTACCTGGGCTTGACATACACCAGATCGCTGCAGAGATGTAGTTTCCCTTTGTGGTTGGTGTACAGGTGGTGCATGGTTGTCGTCAGCTCGTGTCGTGAGATGTTGGGTTAAGTCCCGCAACGAGCGCAACCCTTGTCTTATGTTGCCAGCATTTGGTTGGGGACTCATGAGAGACTGCCGGGGTTAACTCGGAGGAAGGTGGGGATGACGTCAAATCATCATGCCCCTTATGTCCAGGGCTTCACACATGCTACAATGGTCGGTACAATGCGCTGCGACACTGTGAGGTGGAGCGAATCGCTGAAAGCCGGCCTTAGTTCGGATTGGGGTCTGCAACTCGACCCCATGAAGTCGGAGTCGCTAGTAATCGCAGATCAGCAATGCTGCGGTGAATACGTTCCCGGGCCTTGTACACACCGCCCGTCACGTCATGAAAGTTGGTAACACCCGAAGCCGGTGGCCTAAACGTGTTAGGGAGCCGTCGAAGGTGGGATCGGCGATTGGGACGAAGTCGTAACAAGGTACCCGTACCGGAAGGTGCGGGTGGATCACCTCCTTTCTAAGGAGCTTTTTTATTGGGCTGCAGTTGCAGCCAATGGCCCACAGTTGTGGGTTGCCCACACATTGTTTGATGGTGGGTTGGTGGTTGAGTAGGCGAGTGTTCTGCTGCCACCGTGTTATGGAAATTCCGGGTAGGACATGCACCGTAATCAGCAGGCTCAAGTGTTGAGACAGTGCTTTGTGACATGCGTAAAAGTGTCCATGTATACAAAATATAATGTTGTGAATAAGTTGTTGGTGCATTGTTGGGTGTCTGGGGCATTATCCCCTTTTTTTGTGTGCCTGACTGGTTGATGGATGCCGTCTGTTGTGGTGGTGTTTGTTGTCAGTTGGGGTGTTGTGTGAGAACTGTATAGTGGACGCGAGCATCTGCATGATGCCACTTGCTTTTGTGGGTGGTGTTGTGTGTGTGATGTGATTTTTCTTTTTGTTTATTTTGTCAAGTTCACTTGTTGCTGCTGCATATGGCTGCGTGACCTTTTTGTTGGTTGTGTGGTTTGTGTGTGGTGGTTGGTGTGTTCGTTATTTCGGGCGCATGGTGGATGCCTTGGCATGCTGAGCCGATGAAGGACGTGTAAGGCTGCGTTAAGCCTCGGGGAGTTGTCAATAAAGCGTTGATCCGAGGATGTCCGAATGGGGAAACCTGGCCCTGGTTATGTGGGGTTACCCTTCAGTGAATTCATAGCTGTTGTGGGGGTTACGCGGGGAAGTGAAACATCTCAGTACCCGTAGGAGGAGAAAATAATAATGATTCTGCTAGTAGTGGCGAACGAACGTGGATGAGGCTAAACCGTGTGCATGTGATACCTGGTAGGGGTTGTGTGTGCGGTGTTGTGGGGCCTAGCTGTGTGTCAACTACCAGTGGCACGCCCTTTTTGCATTGTTGTTAGGTGAAGTGGTTTGGAATGGCCTGCCGGAGTAGGTGAGAGTCCTGTAGCTGAAGATGATGATGTGGGGGTTGTTGGGTTCCCGAGTAGCAACGGGCTCGTGGAATCTGTTGTGAATCTGCCGGGACCACCCGGTAAGCCTAAATACTCAGTGTGACCGATAGTGGATAGTACCGTGAGGGAATGGTGAAAAGTACCCCGGGAGGGGAGTGAAATAGTTCCTGAAACCATGTGCTTACAATCCGTCAGAGCACTTTTTATTGTGTGATGGCGTGCCTTTTGAAGAATGAGCCTGCGAGTCAGCGGCATGTCGCGAGGTTAACCCGTGTGGGGTAGCCGTAGGGAAACCGAATCCTAATGGGGTGGTAAGTGGCATGTCCTGGACCCGAAGCGGGGTGATCTACCCATGGCCAGTGTGAAGCAGCTGTAAGAGGTTGTGGAGGCGCGAACCCACGTAGGTTGAAAACTGCGGGGATGAGCTGTGGGTAGGGGTGAAAGGCCAATCAAACTCCGTGATAGCTGGTTCTCCCCGAAATGCATTTAGGTGCAGCGTCGTATGAGCTTGGTGGAGGTAGAGCGACTGGTTGGTTGAGCGGGACTACAATCTTAGCAATGTCAGCCAAACTCCGAATGCCATCAATTGTGTTGTGCGGCAGTGAGACTGTGGGGGATAAGCTTCATAGTCGAGAGGGAAACAGCCCAGATCGCCGGTTAAGGCCCCTAAGGGTGTACTAAGTGGAAAAGGATGTGGGATCGCGAAGACAGCCAGGAGGTTGGCTTAGAAGCAGCCATCCTTGAAAGAGTGCGTAATAGCTCACTGGTCGAGTGGTTCTGCGCCGACAATGTAGTGGGGCTCAAGTACACCGCCGAAGCCGCGGCAAGCAACATTTTTTGTTGTTTGGGTAGGGGAGCGTCGTGCATGGGTGGAAGCGTTACCGTGAGGAGGCGTGGACTGTGTGCGAGTGAGAATGCAGGCATGAGTAACGAATTGTAAGGTGAGAATCCTTACCGCCGGATGACTAAGGGTTCCTGGGTCAAGTTCGTCTTCCCAGGGTGAGTCGGGACCTAAGGCGAGGCCGACAGGCGTAGTCGATGGATAACCAGTTGATATTCTGGTACCCGTACATGTGCGCCCATGATAAAGCACGGATACTAACCACTGCGGATACGCTACTTTATGCTCTTTGAGTGTTGGTGGTGTTGATGTCGTGGGGCCTGATGTGTGGTTCAAGTGATGGGGTGACGCAGTGAGGTAGCCGCGCCACTTAGTGGATTGGTGGTGTAAGCGTGTAGGCCGTGTGGTAGGTAAATCCGCCGCACAGTGTGGTTGAGGCGTGATGCGTAGACCCTACAAGGGTTGATGGTGGTGATCCTGTACTGTCGAGAAAAGCCTCTAGCGAGTGTGTGTATGGCCCGTACCCTAAACCGACACAGGTGGTCAGGTTGAAGATACTAAGGCGTTCGGGTGAACTGTGGTTAAGGAATTCGGCAAAATGCCCCCGTAACTTCGGGAGAAGGGGGGCCCTGTGACGTGAAGACCCTTGCGGTTGGAGTGTTGTGGGGTCGCAGAGAATAGAGGGAAGCGACTGTTTATCAAAAACACAGGTCCATGCGAAGACGTTAAGTTGATGTATATGGACTGACGCCTGCCCGGTGCTGGAAGGTTAAGAGGACCGGTTAGTAACTTTTTTGGTTGCGAAGCTGAGAATTTAAGCCCCAGTAAACGGCGGTGGTAACTATAACCATCCTAAGGTAGCGAAATTCCTTGTCGGGTAAGTTCCGACCTGCACGAATGGCGTAACGACTTCTCTGCTGTCTCGACCACAGGCCCGGTGAAATTGCATTACGAGTAAAGATGCTCGTTACGCGCGGCAGGACGAAAAGACCCCGGGACCTTCACTATAGCTTGGTATTGGTGTTTGGTTCGGTTTGTGTAGGATAGGTGGGAGACTGTGAAATCATCACGCTAGTGGTGGTGGAGTCGTTGTTGAAATACCACTCTGATCGGATTGAGCATCTAACCTTGGCCCATGATCTGGGTTGGGGACAGTGCCTGGTGGGTAGTTTAACTGGGGCGGTTGCCTCCCAAAATGTAACGGAGGCGCCCAAAGGTTCCCTCAGCCTGGTTGGCAATCAGGTGGTGAGTGTAAGTGCACAAGGGAGCTTGACTGTGAGACAGACATGTCGAGCAGGGACGAAAGTCGGGACTAGTGATCCGGCACCTACTTGTGGATGTGGTGTCGCTCAACGGATAAAAGGTACCCCGGGGATAACAGGCTGATCTTCCCCAAGAGTCCATATCGACGGGATGGTTTGGCACCTCGATGTCGGCTCGTCGCATCCTGGGGCTGGAGTAGGTCCCAAGGGTTGGGCTGTTCGCCCATTAAAGCGGCACGCGAGCTGGGTTCAGAACGTCGTGAGACAGTTCGGTCTCTATCCGCCGCGCGCGTTGAAACTTGAAGAAGGCTGTCCCTAGTACGAGAGGACCGGGACGGACGTACCTCTAGTGTGCCAGTTATCCCGCCAGGGGTAGTGCTGGTTGGCTACGTACGGGAGGGATAACCGCTGAAAGCATCTAAGCGGGAAGCCTGTTTTAAGATGAGGTTTCTTTTGAGGTCCCCTAAAGACTATGGGGTAGATAGGCCAGACTTGGAAGCATTGTAAGGTGTGAAGGCTACTGGTACTAATTGACCAA
>NZ_JBEHGD010000037.1:0-5799 GCF_040225835.1 Corynebacterium sp. KPL3927 | reverse complement strand
GGCATGGTGGAAAGGTACCTCACTTCCCCAGCGAGATGCTGGTTTCAAGGTGTCCACCATCTGGGGGTCAGGTCCGATTTACCGCCACGGTCAGCGTAGACGGGGTCAATAAGCCAAATGAACTGAGCTTTCCCGTTAGTCGGGTTGATTCCTACCCACGCTGGGCCGATGGAGTGAGAGATGAGCGAGCGCACCACGCTACGTACATAGGGGTTTAAGTCTGCGGGGTCACCACCGGCTGTTCCTATCTGGTCAACGTCGACGACTAGGACGGCGGCGTACTGCTTATTGGTAAGCATGACGTACTCGCATCGTCCTAGAGCTTCGGTGTCGAAGCGATACATGCGTGGCGAGTTCGTACCATCAGCATTGCGCATATAAGACTTGGAAAAATCCCGTCCAACAGACCCGTGGAGTACCTCGCGGCCTAAATGTGCGCGGAGTAAGTCGCGGTCGCTGGCGGATGCTGGGGTGTTATCCAGCCCGCCGCGGTCCGGTTCAACACGGGTAGGTGTTTTAGTGTGCGCGTTTTGCGCGTCAGCCTGTAGACTCATGGCCGTGCTTTCTCCCAGGTGTGTGCTGGGTGATAAGCGAAAGTCACTGGGTTGCCGCCCGGTGGCTTTCTTCGTTTTCACTGTCTTCCACCGACTCTAAATGACACCAGTGTCATTTAGTAGTCATGACACGCGAAGAATGCACCTTTTACCTGCAATTACGCATGGCTTGCCATGCGTAATTGCTTTTCTTCTGTGCAGATCTACTTCCCCATTTTCTCGTGCGATATTTGCCCTCACTGCGGTGGGGATGGCGCATGTAGAACTGCCGGGTTTACAGGAATACAGGTGCTGTAAAGATGTACTTCTGTAAACCTTTATTTGTTGTTACGTACGTATTCTTCGAGGTAGTTGCTGACAATCTCGCGTATGGTCACGCTTTTTTGCGCGGCGATGATTTTGAGTTCTGAGTGAAGTTCGCGGTCAATTTCGACGGTCATCTTCTTGACGTAGTCGCGGCCGGTGGGTTGGTGGAATGCACCTCGTACTGTTTTCTTCTCCGCTGCCGGGGTCGGCTTTGTGGTTTTCTTTGACGAGGTTCGCGGGCCTTGCTGTGCCCTGGCGCGCTCTTTGCTGGTGCTCATTTCATCATCTCCATGAGTTCGTCTGCGATCTGTTCATAACCGTGCATGTCTGGGCCTGGGCAGTAGCCGAAGGCTAGGTGCATGTCCTCGCGTAGCGGGATTTCGGTTTTAAAGTGGGGCATTTGTTCTGCGTCGAGTGCTTCTCGTGCAGCATCAAGGGCGCTGGTTCCCTTCCTGGCGAACGTCAGCAGGACTGCATGTGGTGTTCCGCTGACTGCGTCGCGCAGTTCCCACACGCGGGAGAGGTCGGCGGCAGCAGAACGGGTTGGAAGAATGATGAAGTCGCTGACAGCGATTGCTGCTTCAATAGCGTTCTCGTCTCCTGGTGGGACATCAATGAACATGAACTCATCGTCTCCGACGAGTGCCGCTTGCCTATCAACGCGCTTAGGGATAGACAGTTCGACCTCAAACGGTAAAGGGTCGCCTCCGTCTTCCGCACGTTCAGACCATTCTAGAGCTGAGCCCTGTCGGTCTAAGTCTGTGACAGTCACGGTCTTTCCTCGGTGGGCGAAAACCGTGGCGAGAAACATCGTTGTAGTGGTCTTGCCAACGCCGCCTTTGGCGTTAATGGCGGTAATGATCATGTCTTCTCCTAGGTGGATACGTCATTGCGCCTACCAGTTTACAGATTTCAGTAAATACTGCTTTACAGGTCTACAGTTGTACAGTTTACTGTAAACTCTAAACGCGCTGGCAGTTAAGTCTTTTAGTTCTCTTTATCGTCATGTTCTACAGACCGGCGAGCATGATGCGGTAAAACTCGTTTTCAATACTTTATGCTCAATTAAAAACAAACGAACTTCTAGGCGGGCTAAATAGGGAAAGTACTTCAGACACAGCCAGCTGATTCGAGAAAGAAGTCCAAATTACTAGCTGGAAACGATATATCAACCAAACGGTAGTAGCCTGTCCCACACACAAAGAATTGACACGATCTACTGTTAACTAAAACGCAGAGCGCTTGAATTTACGCAAAGAAACAACACTTACAAAAAAAGAAACCACACTTAATATTAATGGAATACGGCCGGGTGGAACCTCTAAAGCGAAAAGAAGGAGTTTCCAATTCGTATCAGACAATGATGGCCAAAGAGCAGTTTGTAAAACAAGCTGTGCTACAAGTGACAAAGCAAGTGTATCCACACTCACATATCTACCTATAAGAAGCGTCAAACCTGTAAGAACAGTAGATACATAAGCAAATCTAGTGCTTCCTATGCCGCAAAGGGAAAATACCCAAGGAATAATCCATAAAGTTACGAGGACCATACCGTCAATAAACAGCCAATTCCGTGAAGCTTGCGCTTCTAACCTGGAAATCTGATTTCTGAAAAAAATCACTGGCAATGCGGCATAAGAAAACGAACATAAAGTGCCAACGTTTGCCCCAGCAGTATCATTGAGCCAAGGGATATTTAGTAACCATCCCTCAGCAAAAGCAAGAACAAAGCCAATAAACAGCACCATGACTAAAACAGTAATTAGCCTATGCCCACGGCAGTACAAGAATGCGTATGATGTCATGGACTAATTGCTAACTCTGCACACAGTGTGCTCGATACGCTGAACAACATCTCCAACGTTAACTTGTCGATTAGGCTCCCAAGGAAGACCACTAAGCGTAATTCCCAAATCTTTCGCCGGAATTCCGCAGACTTTAGCGTCTGAACGAATCAGTTCTGCAGATCCAGCTTGATCCACAAACTCTCCAACTATCCCCTCTACCGTGGATTGGCCGCTTAAACTCAAATGCTCTTCCGAAAAATCTCCCCACATCACAGGACGCTCTGAAAAATCTCTCCACTCAGTGGGTGCTATTTTAGAAAAAGCATCCCTCGCCTGGATATTAAGTAATATATTTTCGCTAGGAACTTCCGGCCATGCACAGACATTAGAAGAGCAAACAACCTGACGAGAATCTCTTTGTGCAAGTCCAAAATCGGTGAGTTGCTGCGCCCAAGCAAAAGAACCGATAAAACAGACAAGCCCTAAAAAGAAAGTTAACATATACATTTTACTGCGGTGCCTGAACAGTGCCGCAGCCGAGACTATGGTCAGCGTAGCTCCGATAATCCCTACAATTGCTGTTCCAATTGCTTTCACATCTAGCGTTGCATCATAAGAACAGCACGCTAAAAAATCACCAGTTATACGTCTTAGGGGTCCAGGAGAAGTGGCTGGAACTACCGCATACCACGTATATGCAAGCGCAGCTGATACAGACACTGATACCAGTGGTTTAAACGAAAAACCAAGTGCACTTCCGATTAGCGTCCAACAGATACCGACGATGGACGAATAAGCCAGCATAACCCAAAAGATTAAAGAGCCGAACAGCGCAGAATCAGTACTTTGTGAAAGACTTGCTAATACGTAGCCAAGGGGAAAAAGCAGCGACCATACAAACATTCGGTTCACATAAATACGAACTACAGATTTTCTCCCCATCTGCACTAGAGGACGAAAACGTGATGCTTCCCATGCCATTGCGGCAGAAACCGCAGGAGCAATTACGAAGAACACCAGTGTAGATTGAGCAGCATTCGACTCATAGTATGGCGTCTTTCCTAATTCCGAAATAGGAACTGCGCTAAGGATTAGCCCAATAAGGCAAATCCATAATGATGGACGGCGAAGCCAGTGTTTAACACCGAAATTAGGAATCACTGTAATTTCCTCTCCGTACAAAGGATCGTGAGAGAATATGCGCTGGGGTATTTCCCGACTCTGTAGCTAGCTGTACAAAATCTTGCCGTGAACCATCGAAATGTAGCTTCCCCTTATCAAGAACAAGAACACGCTCGAAAGGTCTCTGTAGTTCGCCAGCATCATGCGTTGAGACAACTAGGTTATGCCCTCTATCCACAATCCGTTGGTATACCTCAGTTACATGCTCTTTGTTGAGTGGATCAAGTGCCGCACTAGGTTCATCAAGCAGTAATGTTTCCGCCCCAGAGTTCAACGCAGTGGCGATCGCTAGTCTAGAGCGTTCTCCTCCGCTAAGACTTTCGCACCGTTGACTAGACACTCTTGACAAATCTACAAAATCTAGCCAATCTAAGCTTTCTTTCTTTGCGGTCTTTTTATCTCGCCCAAACAACCAAGCAACATAAGCGCAGTACTCACTAGAGGTGAAACCGGTAATAGGATTAAATTTCTGCTCCACTATAGATATAGATCCTTCCCTCAGAACTGTTCCTTCCTTCGGAGAAGAATCTGATGCAAGAGCAGAAAAAAGCGTTGATTTCCCAGCGCCATTAGCCCCCAGTAGAAGCGTGGGGCGTTCATCTATCACCAGCTGCGGTATATCCAGAATTGTCTTATTTGAACGCCGCACTCTTAGTGCATTAGCCTGAACGGTCACTACCATACAAACTTCAGCCACTTGATGGTTAAGTGGTTCCAATCGAATGTATGGATATCGGCATGATAATTTCCTGCAGCCTGGCGCCCCCACCCGCCTCGGTCCCATCCCCCATAGCATCTATTGAACGAACGCGATCCTAGGTCGGGGTCCGGCCTCTTAGAAAGCTCTCGACGCAGGGTCATCTCAACTTTTCCAGGAGATCCATGTACAGCATTTAAGCAGGTAGCTGCTGTAATCTCCGTGTTGTAACCATCAATGTTTCGATCAATCCAGCCACGAGTCCTGAATCCATCGCGAACCCCGCTAACACTAGTTTCAAAGTGCCCCTCCGCATTCGCTGGAGCAGCGAACATAGAAACCGCCAAGGCAGTAACTAACCCCGCTACAATTTTCCTCTTCACAGAACTTCCCCTTTCGAAAGTTAAGCACGCCAAAATCGGCCTCGTCTTTATGCGTCTGCCTCAAGCTCTAAGCGTTGGATGGCTTTTACCTATGCCTGAAACAGCTTTACCTTAACTTATCCGCTTATAGTATGCACAGCCCGCAGTAAAGATATTCTAATTAATTCCCCCCCCCAATTACCCCTTATCCCCAAGTTTTATCCACCTCTAAAGTGCATGTTTGAAGTGTCCCAGGTTTTGTTCCGTTTGAGTAGATGGGAAAATCTGGAATATGCCAAGAAAATTTGACCAGGATGCGAAGGATCGTGTGGTCCGTCTTGTAGAGGACCGCATCTTGGCGGAAAATATGTCGATGCAAGCCGCGTGCCAGGCAGTAGCCCCAAAGCTGGGGGTGTCATGGCACACAGCCCGTCAATGGACCCAACAGGCCCGCCGTGCGGGAAACATCCCAGAACCCGTGCCTGAAGATCTGGCCGCCGAAAACGCGAGGCTTCGCCGTGAAAATCAAGAGCTACGCGACACCAATGAACTTTTAAAGGCTGCCTCAGCTTTTTTCGCGTCGGAACTCGACCCAAAACGTCGGAAATGATCCGGTTCATCGATGAATACCGGAATCGTTTCTCTGTCGAGTTCATCTGTAAGACGTTGAAGAAAAACCGCGCTGGTGGGTTCATCACCTCGCGTGGGTATCGTCAGTCCAAGGCCCGTGGGGTAAGTGCTCGCGGCCTTCGTGATGCTGTGCTGGTTGAACGCATTAGTGCTATCCATCGGGATAATTACGGCATCTACGGTGTGCGGAAAATGTGGCATGCTCTTCATCGTGACGGAATCGATATCGGTCGTGAACAAACCGCGCGGCTGATGCGTCTAGCCGGTGTATCAGGCAAAGG
>NZ_JBEHGD010000036.1:0-6121 GCF_040225835.1 Corynebacterium sp. KPL3927 | reverse complement strand
CGTCTCGCCATAGTAGTCATTCTGGTTCATCTCCTTATGCGGGTTAGGTTCCCACACACAAACCATTAGACACTCTCTGCTTCGATAACGCGATGGCCGAGTCGTTCTGGTCGACGCTTAAGACCGAGTTCTACGACCGGAAGCGCTGGCCAACCCGCGATGCTGCGCGTCAGGCCGTTGCCTACTGGATTGAAGCCGTCTACAACCGTCGGCGCCGGCACTCCGCACTCGGGATGGTCAGCCCCGTCGATTTCGAGAACCACACCAGCCTAACCACCAGCAGAAAAGAAATAGCTGCCTAACCACTAGGTAGCTCCACTACGTGTCCACGATTTGCGGGCAACCCCAACTTCAACTACTCGCCAAGTATGGCGGACCCACCAAGATCCGCAGACTCGGCAAAGCCAGAGTCAACGTCTTTACTAGACGCCATCGGGCACGGAATCCAGAAACCATCGTTGAAGCCATGTTCGCAGCGTTTACCAGCCAAACAGTGCAGATACCTGGGTCGGAATACGCCGAACTCGGTGTTGCGATGTCAGCCGCTGATGCTCTTGCGAAAAAGGAGCACCGCAAGGAAATCGAGGACCAAGTACTCGCCCTGATTCAAGACATTCCTCACACCGAGATTCTGCTGTCGATGCCGGGCATCGGGCCGAAATCTGCAGGACAGATCCTTATGGCTGTGGGAGATATGTCGGATTTTCCGTCTGCTGCACATGTGGCGTCGTACGCAGGTCTGTCACCTAGGACAAATCAGTCGGGCACATCCATTATGTCCAACAGTCTGAACCGAGCCGGCAACAAAAAATTAAAGAACGCTCTATGGCAATCGTCTTTTGCATCGATCAGATTCCACGAACGTTCACGGCAATTCTACGAACGAAAGCGAAAAGAAGGCAAGAGACACAACGCCGCAGTCGTCGCCTTATCCCGCAGACGGCTCAATGTCTTATTCGCCATGATGCGCAACGGAGAGCTCTACCGCGAGAACGCACCGGAGGTCATCGCAGCAGCATAAAGCCACAGATACAAAAGCCGACTGGGCAAACCCCAGTCGGCCCCTCAGCGTGCCGCTAATCAGACAGAGTCAAGCACCGCGGTCACCCCTGAAAACTCCACCCACGGACTTGACTAACTAGATAGGAACACCCCCGACAGGTTGGAGGAACTGACCAAAAATCAGGTCAGTCTCTCCTTTATCCTTAAAGACTTCCGTAACCACACACCTGAGTGCTTACGATTGCCAGACTTTCCTTTAAGTCGATCGTGCTTCCTTTTGGCTTGAAGGCGACACCTTCTTCTGGAAAAAGAGATGACGTTTGTCATCACTTGAGGGAAGAAGGGTCATGATCATTAAAGGGATAGTTCCCACTATGGGGATAAAAAATAATACAACTAGAATTCCGGAGAATCCCGCATCTTGCAGCCGTCTCGATAGCAACGCAAGAAAAGGCAGAAAAACGATTGCTGCTATCACTTCTTCTAGCGATACTCCATGAAAATCACCTAAATGATTATCGAGCATGCTGACGAAGAATGAACCAATAGTCAATAAGAAAAAAATCCACCAGTATTCACTTCTAGAGGCTGACCCTTTAAAAGCAAAATATCTCAAGAAAAACCGTGACACGGCCTGCTGCGGAGACGCCCCATGCAGGGCCTGGTAGGAAGATTGCTTATCCATAATAAAACCTCTTTCCGCTAAAAGAATACTTTAGGGAAGGAGATTTCCTACCCCTTAACAACTACCGATCTCGTCTGCCCCAACCAAAGCTCCTAAGTTCGGGTTTACGGTTAGCCGGGTTTCGCCAGGCCCTACACACCTATCCTCGGATGCGTAAAAATACTTAACTTTAATCTTTACTGGATGGTTTTTGCAGTTAGTGTAAACGGCCTCTTCGTATTTTCCATCGTCGCCTTTGCCGGCGATAGGGCTCCCCGTAGCTTTTCCCACGAAACCGCATACTGAAGCTGAAGCGATAGGGCTGACCGTCAACAAGCCTAGTGCTGTACATCCAGCAATAGCTGTCGAAAGTGCTTTACGAGTAATTTTTCCCATTATTTAGCACGCTCCAATCTTTGAAGCGCCGGAAATTTTCTTCCCTTCTCGAGTCGTGCCAAGTTGGGAATCTCCTGGGTTAACACAAACCTCGTAATCTCCACTTGCTGCATTAACCTTGATCTTTTCGTTTCCACCACTGCAATTTCCCCAGAATGCTGTTTCAACCCTGCCACCAGGAAAAGGAACAGTTACATCCACTACAGGAATAGTAACATCCCCCCAATTGTGTTCTCGGTTAATGTGCTCAGTGTGGTAGCCGCAAGTAGTCGCCGAAGCTTCAGGAGTTTCGCCAATCGTCACCATCCCAGCGAAAACAAGAGATAGTGCCCCCGTGCCGACGAGCATTCTTTTAATACCCGAACTTGCGATTGTAGTAGTTTTACTCAAACCTGACATGAAAACCTCCCTTAATTTCAAACAAATGAACCAGAGTGCAATCAACGCTCCATGTGACCTACACTATTCACAATCGGTTAGTTGAGTGAAGTATATAACGGAAAAGTTTTCCAAAACTTTATCGATGTTAACCTCCAATTAACTAAACGCCCTGCAGGTCACTAAATACGCCAACCACTAACGTCTCCACGGTCGTTTGGGTATACATGGCCAATTCGTAAGCGAGTCAAAACCATTACCTCCCATCTGCACTACCGCTTAATGACAGGGAACATGCTCAACAAACTTTTCAGGCGAGAAGTCACCAAGATTAGGCATTAAATCCTCGACCAGGCCGCCACATGGGGAATACCCAACAAGACCACCGTCACGCTCCACCAATACACGCGACCCCACTGACCTATAAAGGCACGTCAGAGCTACTGAAGTGTAATGGCTGTAAAAATGACCCAGGCCAGCAGCATGAACACGATGAACAGGCCTGCGACGGCACCCCACGTGATCGAACGACTCATGACATAAATCGCGATGAACGCGGGCAGGGACAGAAACCCTTCCAAAAGTAAGAAAATCATCACGCTTGTAGGATCGCAGGCTCGTGTGCACATTCCCCGCCATCAGCGACAACCCCGTTCCCGAGAGCTAGCGATAATGGGGCTCTACCGGGAGTAATAATTCCCATAGCAGTACAAATAGCAAGTGGTATAGCAATAGGCACTGGGGACGCGTCGGCCTTATTGGTTGAGGTATTTATACAGTGTGGTGCGCCCTATCCCGAGGCGGCGGGCAACCTCTGCTTTCGGAATCCCCTCGCTCACCCACTCGCGCGCCTGCATTATTTGTTCCTCGTTGAGGACTTTCGCACGCCCCTTATAAACACCGCGCGCCTTGGCTTTGGCGATGCCTTCGGCTTGGCGCTCGCGAATAATCGCGCGTTCAAACTCCGCCACCGACCCGAGTAGGCCGAGCATGAGCTTGGCCACCGGCGTCGAATCCTGCGAATATACCTGCCCCTCTTTGAGAAACTTGACGGATACTCCACGTTCGGTGAGTTCATCGACCAGGCGGTGGAGATCGATAAGGGAACGGGCAAGCCTGTCCATACTCACCACAATGAGTTGATCGCCGGCACGCACATAATTAAGCGCCCCATCTAAGCCGGGGCACTTAGTGGACGAACCACTCACCGTGTCGGTGAAGATGCGGAAGACTTTTTCCTTCTTCAACGCCGCCAACTGTCGGTCGAGATTCTGGTCTTTGGAACTAACACGCGCGTAGCCGATTTTTTGGCCCGTAATCACCTCTGATTGTTCGGAAATATCTAGAGGTAGTGACGGTTCTGTTTCATTGGTCATGAACCCACCCTAGCGAACAGTGGGTTAAACGCGGTGGATGTAATTCCTAAACTGTTCACTTAGGGTGCACCCTTGACGTAATCTCAAACCTTTTGACGGGAAGATAATCTTCCTGCGTCCATCCTCCGGGGTTGTAGCATTAGGGTGGAAAAGAAAAGATTCTAATCTTGTTAGATATACGCAATAAATCTCTAGAGTCTCAATGCGAGCTGTGTTATCGTGCGCAGTGAGTCACACTTGGCCCAAAACTGTAGAAAGGTTGAATTTTGTCACTAAAGAAGTCCACACTAAAGCGTACTCCAATAATTGCAGCGCTTTCCGCTACACTGCTTTTCTCATCTGCATATGTGCCTTCAGCCCATGCTGACGGTGCGAATGGGTTCAATGGAATGAACTGCATGAATTCATTCGGCTGCACTAACATACCGCAAGAAATTCTTGATAAGCAGGCTCCACCAAACGTGGAAGCAAGGAAAGCTTGGGCTCGGTGCTATGCCAACATGCTCTCGGCAGGTGTCCCCGCAGCAAAGGGTGCTTCCATCCTTAAGGGGCTCACTAAGGCTGGTGGTGCTGCCAGCCTAGCAGCTTTCGCTGGTTGCGACTTCGATAAAATGATGCAGGAGGAGCACCATTAATGAATCCTAAAATAGGAAAACAGCTTCCGGCATTAATATGCTCCATATTGGCTATGGTTCTTGGAATTATCGTTTCTGACGCAAAGCTAGCACTGTCGATCATAGGTGTTATATTGCTTTTCACGGCGATTCCAGAACTAATAAAAGCAATGCGGGAACGAAAGCATCACCCAAAGAAAGCGAACGCTACTCATGTATGACTAGTGCATCTAGTCTATTGAATAACGTCTGCTCTATGAGGGGCAGTAATGGCAGTGGCCGCCCCTGTACTGGGTGGTAAGTACAGGGGCGTAAAAGCAAGATACGCAAGACTATGACATCAAAAGTCCAGCGCTCAAAGAACGATATTAAGTGAGCACTAGGACCTGACCCCTTTTTGGTGGACACCTGATATCCAGCCCAGTCGGGCTGGGAAGAAAGGTAATCTACCATCATGTCCAGGTACTCCGAACAGTTCAAACGCGATGCCGTAGCCCTCTATGAGAACAACGAGGACCTCTCGCTGAACAAAGCATCAGCAGAGCTCGGCATCAACCGAGCCTCGCTGCATTCATGGGTCACCAAGTACGGCATCGGCAAACGCGCCCGCATAAAGGCCATGCACGATCAAGCCCAAGCGGCAAATGATTCGTGAGACGGATCCGCCAACTAGAAAAAGAGGTCTCTAAGCTACGCGAAGAACGTGACATCCTGCGCAAGGCCGCGAAGTATTTTGCTTAAAGCAGACTCACGGGAGTTCTGCTTCCAGTTTGTCTATGACCACCGAACCGAATACTCGGCTGAAGCGGATGTGCCACGTTTTAAAGCTCAATCGTTCCTCGTTTTATAAATGGGTCCAAACCCGTGAAAAGCGCAGGTTAAAGATGTATTCCGATGCCGCTATTGGTGCAAGGATCACAACCGTCTTCGATGATGAGCATGGTCTTTACGGTGCTAAACGCATCGCTGCAAGCCTTAAAGCCGATACGAGCTTTGGCCCGATAAATCACAAGAAGGTCGCACGCATCATGAAATCCATGGGACTTCAAAGGCTTTACCAAGCGCCGCCGATGTGTCACTACCAGGCGCAAGCCTGGCCACCGTGTCATGCCGGACTTAGTAGGCCGTAAATTCACCGCTGACAGGCCAAACCACGTCTATGTAGGCGACATCACCTACCTGCCGTGTAAGGGTGGCAAGAACATGTACCTTGCCACGGTCATCGACGTCTACTCTCGCAAACTTGTCGGTCATGCACTCGCGGATCACATGCGGGTATCGCTGGTTATCGAGGCTTTGTCTCATGCCAGAAAGGTCCGCGGAAGCCTTAAAGGGGCAATTTTCCATTCTGATCATGGCAGTGTGTACACCTCACAGGCGTTTGGGGACCACTGCGCCCGGTTTGGTGTGCGTCAATCCATGGGAGCAGTGGGAACGAGTGCTGATAACGCCTTAGCAGAATCCTTTAACGCCACCTTAAAGCGTGAAGTACTGCGTGATAGGAAACTCTTTGAAAGTCCAATCAGCTGCCGCCAGGAAATCTTCCGGTGGTGCATGCGCTAAAACACGCGCAGGCGGCACTCCTGGTGCAGCCTTCTAGCCCCCGATGACTTCTGAGGTTACCCTCGTTTAGTGGACACCCGATTAGTGCGGATCTTGTGTCCGTAAGAGAGGATGTTCATTGTGAGTCA
>NZ_JBEHGD010000035.1:0-9281 GCF_040225835.1 Corynebacterium sp. KPL3927 | reverse complement strand
ACGTGTAAAACAATGCTAGGAACGGCCCTATTTTACAGGAAACATTCTGCCGCACACCGGCGTAACAATAGGGTGTAGTCTAAAAATCCGACAAAACGACTGAATCGGGAAATCCGGCGGCGCGCCGACGTTGTAGGAATCTCCCTTAACCGCAGTTCTGTGTTGCGACCGGCTATTTGGTAGCAGTGTCGTGACTATCCGGTAGCGCTTCAGTGAGTTTCTGGTAGCAGCTCAGGGCGCTCGGGATGATACTTCCGGTAGCCGCACCACTCGGGTGCGGCGTGTACTGGGAGGAGTCCGCTTATGACGGATTACCGTGCGGTGATGACGCTGCTGATAAAGAAGCGTTCTTACCGCCAGATTGAAGACCAGCTCGGGTGCTCGCATCGCGCGATTTCCCGGGCGAACCAAGCGCTGCGAAGCCTTGGCTTGACCACTGTTGAGCAGGTCGCGGCGCTGACGAATGACGAGCTGGACGAGATATTCGTTGATAAACGCACCAGCGGGCAAGGCGAATTCGTCCCGATTGACTTTGACACGGTCGTCAAAGCACGCACAGGGCGTACGAAGCAAACGCTGCAAGTATTGTGGGCTCGCTACACCACCACTGCCGCCCAGCCGGGCCAGCGCCATTACAGCTACGACCGATTCCGCCAGCTGGTTGCCTCCTGTCAGATGCGGCAGAAACTAGCGGCGATCTCTTCCGGGGTAAACGCGAAAATTTTGCTGAAATGGCTCCGCACTCACTTCAACTACCCCTCCCCCGACATCCCGGATTTAAAGGTCCCAATTTGGAGTTGCCAGCACCAGTAGTAAACTTTCCGGGTAAACCGGATTCGTAAGAAGAGAAGATCAAATCACAGTACTTCCGCTTGTATACGAATTAGTTTTGCGGTGTTCGAAATCGTTACGGGCTACCAGTATCGGCATAAGAGCCCTTAATTCATCGTATGCTCGACTTGAACGGTAGGGTGCTGTTGCAAAGTTGGGGCAGTAGAAAGACCTGCGTGAAATAATCACAGCCATGGGCATCTTCTCCGGTCGGCATTTCCCCCGTGACATCATCCTGTGGGCGGTGCGGTGGTACTGCCGCTACGGCGTGAGCTACCGCGATCTGGAAGAAATGATGACCGAGCGGGGTGTGCCAGTCGATCACACCACGATCTACCGCTGGGTGCAGAAATACGCCCCTGAGCTGGACAAGCAAACACTGTGGTACCGGCAGGTACCTGACTGGCAGGCCCGGTCCTGGCGGGTGGATGAGACCTATATCCGGGTCGGCGGCACGTGGTGCTATCTCTACCGGGCTATTACCGCCGGTGGGCAGACCTTAGGCTTCTACCTCTCACCAAAACGGAATGTGGCTGCGGCCAAGCGTTTCCTGGCCAAGACGCTGCGATCGAATACGACAGCCGGGTCCCCGCGGGTCATCAACACCGACAAGGCACCAGCTCTGGCCAAGGCAATATCCGAGCTGAAGGCGGAGGGAATCTGCCCTCAGACGGTGGAGCACCGGCAGGTGAAATACCTGAACAACGTTCTCGAGGGAGATCATGGCCGACTTAAAAGAATCCTGGGACCGAAGGGGGCGTTCAAAAACCGAATTTCCGCCTACCGGACGTTGAAAGGGATGGAAGCGATGCATTCATTACGGAAAGGTCAGGGCACGATGTTTGCTTATGGGCACCCCAATCCGGACGCGGTGATCGTCAACCGGGTCTTCGAGACGGCCTGAGAACGCCGGCACGCAGCGGCCATCAGGAAATGAGAAACTGGGTCGTCTCGGCTCTCCGCCCAACTTTGCAACAGCACCAATTATTTATAGTCGCTTTGCTCAGGAATATAAATGCCGTGTACGTCTGGGTCTTGATACTCCGGGCCTAGGGGATAATCGAGATTATCTTCCTCTGTTCGATAGCCGGTTTTCCTGCGGCTAAGATACTTTCGGTGATTAACTTTTTGCTCTGTATAGCAGTGCAAAACATATACTGCTTCATCGCCGTGCTGTACTAGGTAGTGTGTTAGTAGAATCTCGATGATTTTCTGACGTGGCGTCTTGAGGTGTTCGGAAATACTGTTTAGAGCTTCTACGAGTTCGGGTTGGACCGATACTTTCATCTGAGCTCTCGGTCTTTGGGAGGGTTTCCGGTCTAACTTCTTGATTATCTCCTTGAGATAAAGAGGCGGCCGAGTGTTATTGAACCTCATTTCCCAAAAGGCCTCAGCCCAATCGCCACGTGCATACTTTTCAGCTTCGCTCTTTGACATCCCCTCGTTCCGGAGCATTGTTATGACTTCTCGATTCTTGCGTGGCATGCCCGCTCCTTTTCTTTAGTGTGTCAGTAATCACTGCATCTAATTTTATTTCTACACCTGTGGGCATGTAGGTACCCGCGTGCCCACACGGGAAAAAGCATTGCTTACGCAGTGGTTTTGCGGGTTAATGGGGTCAGCCCCGCAAAAGCTGGGCCTCTTCTCAGGAGATCTGAGGAGAGCCATCATCTTCCCCGAGACGCCTCGACTAAAAGAATCTCAGGGAGGAAATCAAGACGCGGTGATATTCCGCAGAGAGGGAAAGAATGTCCTCTAAAACGGTAATTCCATCATACCTGACCCCTGCTTATCAGCTGGTAGCCGGAGTGCGCGCACTATCGGTGCCAGAGGCGCCAGAGGAGCGGGACGGCCGGGAAAAAGAAAGCCCGTTTTTCCCCGGATGCAAGGCTTGGAAGATCCAGGTAGCGCTAACAATGAGTGAGGAGGAGGTCGATAACGGTGCTGTGGAGCGAGAGATCCGCCGCCAGGCGGTCACCGTGTGGGTTCCGACGCGGCCAACCATTTATGAAGGAGAAAAAATTCGTTTCATCGGCCTGATGGCTGGAGCCGTAGATGGAACGCTCTTTTTCCAGGCACAGGGTGTCGAAAGCGTCGAGGAGATAGAGAATCTTGACTAAATATCTGCTAGAGCACGATCCGGAGGAACTCTGGGCTCAGTGGAATGCCGATCCGAAGACACTATTGCGAAGGGAGAGCCTACAGAAAGGATTCGATATTGTTGCCGCACACACCTCTTCCTTCACTACAGCCGCATCATTCATTCGAATAACGGTGAGAGCTTTAGGGAAAGGGGATACCGGAGCAGGTGCCCAAAAGCTCGGCTGGGCGTCTGATGGGGAGCTTTATAGTGCGCTGCACCGCTGCGTAGAGAAGGCCGCTGATGGCTAGCCCCGTCTTTCGGGCGCCAGATCTCCTCGATACCCAGGCGCTAGATCGACTCGCTCATGCCGCACTCCTCGGTGTGGGCGGGGCGATCGTCCTAGCGGCAATATTCTATCTGCTTATCCCGTGGTTATGGTCGAAATGGTGGTACCGAAAATACCCTATCGCCGGGAAGATCCACCGCCGAAAGAAACAGCTCAGCGAACTTTTTGGCTTAACTATCCATCGTGTGCACCGTGATGGTCGCGTTCGTATTTCCCCTGGTGAGACAGCCGCCTGGCAGAGAGAAGGATTAGCTGAAGAACTTAGCACCGTAGTACATCAGGCAATGCGAATAAGCGTGGATTCCGGCTACGCCCACGTGCGGGCTATTCATCACATCGGAAGCACTGTAGAAGGAAGCCCTTCCTATGCCCCCACAACAGGACAGGTCATCATCGGTGTCGATGTCGAGGATGGTGAGCCTGCTGGATTCTCTCTGCGCGACATATCCGGTGTCGTTGTCGGCGCGCGGCCTGGCTCAGGAAAAACAGTACTTTTACGCCAGATTCAGGACGCACTGAAACCTCACGCTGACGTGGAAATAGCCGAAGGAAAAGGCGCTGATGATGTACAGCTAGCAGTCAGAGCTATCGAGTCAGCTCAAAAAGAAATGAACACGCGCTTTGAGCAAGAAATCGACTTCTGGACGGCTTCACAAGGCCTCCCGCTTCGCGTGCTTATTTTGGATGAGTGCCATCGAATCTTTGATGCAGCATCCGAGGATAAAGCCGATAAAAATGCCGCAAAAGAGCGAGTGCGGATGGTGCGTGATCTGGTGCAGCGCGGAAGGTCAGCGGGAGTGATCACTGTGCTTGCGACCCAACGAATGAGCGCAGACGTGATTCCGACATCGATTCGCGACCTCGCGACGGTGCGCATCTGCGGGCAGGTTACTGGTGACGACGCAAAACTGGTGATGGGCAGGCTACCCGAGCCGGGAGAGCCCAACCCGGCCAGATTGAAGTCACGCCGGCTCGTCGTCGATGACGGAGATGGCGTGTGGCGCGAAGTGCACGTCTTCGAACGGCATAACGGGTGACCATTACTTTCCTGTGCCCCAGGCTCGTAGGGAGCGCACGTCGAACGCTGCAGCAAGCGAGGACGACGCGGCTGGCCACAGGCCAGGCCGCCAAAGAACGAGCGCCGCGGAAGCGGAAGACGTAAGCGACCGAAAGCAATAGGGGCACAGGCAGCGAATATCACCCGCATAGGCGGTCAAAGTTAAATGCTCCACGCAGCCTGTACGTTCTCTGCGTGGCAAGGCGGCGAATGCCGCCGCGGCAGCAGGTAGGTGCCGGTTAGTGTTACCGGCACCTATGTAGCATGTATCAACCCAGCTCAGAAGGGGTATTCAGGTGAAGCAATGCGTAGCAAAAAATGTAGCAAGACAATGCAGTCCCGGTCATGGATGGTCACAATATCAGCAGAGAAGATGAGCCGAAAGGAGATAGAAGAAGCACTTAGCTCATACAACTACCTAGGACAGCTCGAAGAAGGCGAAGAGGATGGATACCGCCACTGGCAGCTACTTATCGACGGTGGAAAATCCCCTATTAGGTTTTCCACGCTCAAAAGAAGACTCCCAACCGCTCATCTAGAACCCCGTCGTGGTCCCATGCAACAGGCCGTCGAGTACGTCACCAAAGAAACAACTCGTGTCACTGGAGAACCAAGGCTAGAACACGGGAAAATTAGACATAGTGACGAAAAGGGGCGTCGCACAGATGTAGAAGTCGTCCGCGAGGCTGTACTTGAAAAAGGGCTTTCTGCTGACGAGGTTTTCCTTCAAGTTCCGGAAGCCGCGCACATGACGTTGTTCGTCGAAAAGCTCATCTCTGCCCGTGACCGCTCCCGCCACACTAAGCCTCGCCAGCTAGAGGTCATCTGGCTTTACGGGCCACCTGGAACGGGAAAGACCAGTCTTGCTGTCGAACTGGGCGATACGAGCTACTACCGCGTCACTGATTATAAAAACCCATTTGATGGCTATATGGGAGAAGAAACGCTCATTTTAGACGAGTTCGACGGAGAAATGCGCCTCAGTACGCTCCTTAATATCCTCGATTTCTGGCCAACGACGCTTCCAGCTCGCTACACCAACAAAACAGCTCGCTTTAACCAAGTGGTGCTTGTATCCAACGAAGCGCCCTGGACTTTCTACACGTGGGAACCATTATCACGAAGACAAGCCCTCGCACGTCGTCTGAACACCATCATGTGTGTAGACACCGACGGATCCCACAACACCACCTATGAACTCAACAGATTCGATAGAGGTTGCGTCCGCTAGTGTGGTGCTTACGGTCCTGGTCTTTCATCGCTCGCTTACGACCGTGTGCCCATAAATTGACCAGGATAGAGCTGAATCCATAACAAAAAGCGTGTGTGCCAGGGTTCCACCTGTGTTAAAGCGAGGAGGCTTGAAGTCTCCGACAGCATTTCCTTTATCAGTAATGTGCGTCCATTTACTGTGCCTGCAGCCTTTGCTGGGATGGTGAGAATGCTGGGAAAGCCCGTGAAAACGCTTTTATCGTCTATGAACCCTTTGTCTCGGAGCACCCGAAGACGCTTAGAGGCTCCCGAATGGTTAATTCCCCACAGTCTGGCAACGTGGTCGCGCGTCATAGCTTCAAACGCCACCAACCAGTCAAAAAGGAGCCGATCGCGATCAGTTAGTTCGAATTGCTTGGCCGTGCGAAACGGTCGTCGCCTCCGGTCTGAAACACATGAATAATCTTCACCATGTAGTAATGGTCGCATTAGAGTGTGCACACCATATTGCACAAACAATTCCAGAGAATAAGGGCCAAAACGAAATGGAGCGCTGCCTATTCACTAGACAGCGCTTGCCACGACGATTTTCGTTCTGCTGTTTACACGAGCACTAGAAATCAAGAAGCGCACAATAAAAGGAACTCCCCAGCATCTCCTTTCACTAGAAGCACTGGGGAGGACATTTACAGGAAGTTATCCGTACTTAGTAGATAAAAGAATTAAGTACGCATTTATGCAGATTTACTCACTGGTTATTCCTGATGACTGTTTTTGACGCGATTGACCAGTACTGATGCAACTATGGTGAGCAGTATGAGGACAAAAAATCCGAGAATCGACTTGTTTGCGATGGCGACATAACCTGAAATTGCCAGCCCAAATAGTGCAACGACAATCGCATTGGGCGATATTTTATGTCTGTTCATTATTTCTCTTCACACTTGATTGTTAAGCACACTCGCTGTCACGGACGTTTCCGGCCCACGTGTAATGGACTTTTATGCGTTTATCGCAGCCCTTGTTGTGGCTGAGGACTACTGTTGCGCCGGTGATGATAGCTTCAACGACGGTGCAGGCAGCCCACCCGACACCGGGAATAGCGCAGATGGCGGTCCCTAGGGCAAGCCCCGATCCGCTGATGATCATGTCCTGCTCAAGAGGAGTGAACTCTACCCAGAATCCCCCGTTTTCTTTTCCTCCGCTCACATAGGGGGTGACGGCATGTGGATCCCTTAGCGTTAGATCCATGTGCTCGAGGTCGAAGGTTACGGTGGAGTCGTCATTTACAGTTCGGGGAACATCCGAGTTGATTAGTTCCTCAAAAGCTTGATCCAGAACCTCCGGAGTGATTGATCCTTCTGCAGCGGTCTGTTCTTGGAACTCTTGAGGGGTTGTAGGATCGTCCTTTTCTGCAGCGGAGGCTAGTCCCTGACCGGCAAAAAGGATAGCTACGGAAGCTAGTGCCGTCAGTGCTTTTGACTGAGTTCTCATAGTGTTCCTAATTTCTAGAGAGGTGGAGAGGTGGTTCACCTCCCGAGACTACATGTGTTCCAAAATAAGATCAATAGCAAAATACGATCAATAACTTTGACGAACTGTGTGAGGGCATCTATCACACCTCACGCGAGAAGACACTTGGCAGTGCTACGTCCAAGCCAACCCAAGCACGATGAATAACCTTTTAGTGGTCGATATTGCCCACCCTGACGCGCTTCTGCGCGCGATGTGGGACAGACGCGACTAGCTCCTAAGCTGCGGTGGAAACCCGCACAACGGGCCCGCACACGCAGTCTAATCGCTGACAACGCCATTACCCCGCACCGAGTACGCGCCAAACGCAAGCCGCTGTCCTACGCCGCTCCGTCGATGGCGACAAGGGCTACTCCGGTCTGATGACCAAGAACCCAGAGCACATCGCCTGGGATAGCCATTGGGCACATTTGCAACGAGCTGAAGCCCCCCGGAGCCGCCTTATCCCGATTCTCATTAAGAGTGCATATAGTGTGTGTTCCCCAGCCGCTTCGCGGCGTGGTCTCGGGCCGGTTCTTCCGTCCCGAAAATCAGGCGACAGACCGCCGCAAGACTGCCCGGCTTGTCCGCCAGGACTGGCGGGTGGGACAGCAACATATTTGGGTACATTCCGCCCGACCGTGCTTGTCAGCCCTGCGGGGCGGTGCAGCGGCGTCACACGGCGCGCTGTGCACCCGTCTAAGCGGTTAAAGGCCCGGCAGCGGTACCCACACGGAGGGCTAGGGGCTTCTGCGCGATTGAGTACGCGAGGACTGAATCGGGGCAACCGAGCCGGACAGCTCGGGCGGCAGTCCAGACCGAGCGCCTGGAGTTGGACAACGCGACGGTTGCGATATTCCTTTTCCGCACGACCGAAATACGGGACGTGCAAGGAGAAATCCATGAAAAGAGCCCCACGCCCCCCCCCACACCAGTCTTAGGCGACTTTCTGAGCTGCTCTCGCTCACACTAGGCGCTGCCTTGGGCGCGATACTTGCCGACCCTATGGCCACGATCCACAGCTAGAACGAACTGCTCGACCTACTCGTCTTCTGGCGGTAGCGGCGACACACTATTGGCACTCTTAGTAACACCGGGACATAGTCCATTAAACCCAGTCTTGCTAAGAGAGGTTTTACTTAACTGCCTAACGGCAGGGGAACCGTATATTGCTTACGGTCTGTCACCCTTTTTCCTGCCTGTAGGTAAGACGATTCCAGCTTTCAATAACGCTCGCTGAACAGTTCGCCCCGAAACAGTGAACTCTGCAGCGGCATCGGCCACAGTTGGGTAGGACCCTGTCTGCGAAAAAGCATCGTCAAAGTACGCTGCAATCTTGTACGCCTGACTGCGACCGCCTGCGGAACGACGCTTGTTAGCGTTGCTCAAAGCCTCACGCTGTTCTTGCGCATATTTACCCTCTGGTTCGGTTTTCCAGCGTTGTGCAGCTTTCTGTCCGCCTCTGCGGCCCATGGTGGCTAGTGCTTTTCGTTCACTACTGGTGGCTTTACCTGGAGCGCTCGTGCTTCTATAAGCCTTGCTCTTGGACTGGGTGACGTAGCCGCGTACACGCCTTGCCATGGTTTGGCGGTCGCGCATGGGTGGTATTTCACTGTCACGTCCGGCTCCGCCGTGGGTCTGGGCGACGTTGTAGGCGTGCTCATACGCATCAATAATCGCAGCGTCCGTCAAGCGCTGGCCTTGTTGGCGCAGACGATGGCCGGCCTTGAGCGCATGACGGAAGGCGGTTTCGTCACGTGCCGCTTTACCTGGGGTAATCCACAGCACGCGCACACCGTCAATAAGCTCCGGATCGTATTGGTCAAGACCGTCAGCGATTTCTGCATCTACGTCCTGGGCAAGAGCTTTAAACGCTTGGGCTTCCTCACGACGCGACTTCACCGCGTTGATAAGTTCCCGGCCCGAGGAAAATTGCTGGCGCGGGGTGGGGTTGAACTGGTCGTGTCCTGCCATGTTCCTTACCTGCTTTACCAAGTCTCCAAGACGCATCACCCTATTGTGCTGCCTGTACCAACGATAAGCCGTAGGAGCTTTGCCCGTGTAAAACGGGCTGCGGCTAAAACGGTGGGAAAAATGCGGGTCATGGTCTAAAAGCTCACCTAGTACACGTGTAGTTGCTGCTAGTAGCTTCATCTGCGCTGATGGGCCCGAACCCCGGAAAGTGGACACGGGGATTTAATCAAGATGCGATAGTAAGTGTAGCTGATCCGGCGGCTTCG
>NZ_JBEHGD010000034.1:0-10949 GCF_040225835.1 Corynebacterium sp. KPL3927 | reverse complement strand
TAACCGCCTAACCAAACCCCGAACTTCATACCGAGCCGAAAGCACAAACGGCTACACCACTACACGGGACTTGACCCCGGCTCACCGCTAAGCAGTGTGCAGTTCATTAGTCAATTTCCACATGGTCAGATTCGCAGGTCGCCAGAGTATTCAAGGGGTAGCTAGCGGGGGTTATAGGAGCAGGTACGGCTGCGCGCACGTGCTTTGCTAGTGGGGCAAGCGAACACCTGTACAAGCTATCTAAAGGAAGAAATTACAATGACCTCCCACGTTGATGAACTTTCTGCCAGCGTTATCGATGCCGTAGTGACCGCCGCCCAATACGGGTGGTCCCCGGACGATTTATGCCACGTCCTGGGCTCTTATTCCTATCCCCTCATCTACCGCGCTAGCCCGCACGTACCTGCCCGCATCACCTCACCCGCGCTGCGCAAAGCGTGGTTGCAATTAGAAGCCCCACAAGAAAATTTCATTCCCCGCGATAAAATGCGCGCCATCATGAAAGAACTGGTGCATCTTCCGCGTTTGCGCGATACCGAACTTCTAGCAGGCGGCGAGCTGAGCCAGACCGACGGCCCTAGCGACAAGCAGGATAAAATACGCCACAAGGTCTTGGGTCTATTGCGGAAGGCAGAATCCACCTCTTTTGCAGAAGAGGCAGAGATACTCATTTCCAAGGCGCAGTCGCTGCAGCAGAAATACCGCATCGAGGATCTCTTAACTGTGGACCAGCCCCGCCTCATTTCCCACCGCGTGCACGTTCACCCGCCATATATCAAGCACCAGGTCACATTGTTAGGCACCATCGCCAATGCCAATGGATGCACCACCCTCCTCATCCACGAAAAGGGCCTTGCCTGCATCATCGGCGCGCCCGAAGACGCCGCCCACTGCTCCGATCTGTTCTCCTCGCTAAACCGCCAATGCGATTGGTACATGCGCAATAGCGAGGGTGCCGAGTTTGCACGCGCGACACAGACCACCGCGGCCTATCGCCGTAGCTTCCGGCTTTCCTATGCCGCCCGGATCGGGGAACTGCTGGAGCTAGCCAATGAAGACGGCATCGAAGAAAAACTCGATGAGTCTCCCTATTGCAGCCATCACGCTGAGCTCATCGCCACCCAGACGCTACCTGCGCTCCAAGCGCGCACCGATCATGCCGAGGAAACCCGAGACCGCCTATTTCCCAACCTAACCACATCCTCGCTATCCATGAATAGTCTGCATGGCATCACTGATGGCATCACGGCTGCGGATAAGTCTCACTTGGGTGGGCCTGCCACTGGCATCGATTCTTAATACCGGCAGCCCTTGCTCCGTGGCCTCCCCTGTCTGCTTTCAGCCTCATGGTGTCGGCGGCACATTTGTACCCGTGCGCACAGCAAACGCTGCGAAATTTTTCAGGCGGTCGCTGCGCGTCACGGGTAGGATCACAGGTGAAATTAATTGTTGTAAAAGCTTAAGGGTATGTGAATGTCAACACAGACTTTTCTGGAAGTAGAAGCGAAATTCGCCGTAGCAGAATCGACTCAACTGCCTGAACTCACTCGACTCGAATCCGTTGACCATGTTGCAGAAACGCGCCACCACGCTCTATCCGCCATTTATTACGACACGGAAGATTTGCGCCTAACTCACGCCAAAATCACCTTGCGCCGCCGCACCGGCGGCAATGACGATGGCTGGCACATCAAAATCCCCAGCGAGGGTGGCCGGACCGAGATCCATGCCGAATTAGGAGACCCAGTAGACGGCAAATACGAGGTACCCCAAGAGTTGGTACAGCAGGTGCGCTCCATCGTTCGCCACAACGAGTTAAGCCCCATTGCGCAGGTGGATAATAACCGCACCGAGGTGCTGCTTGCGGACGAGCACAATAATCCGGTCGCGGAATTCTGCGATGACCATGTCACCGCCTTTTCTTTCTTGCCCGGCGGGCAGCAGCAATCCTGGCGCGAATGGGAAGTGGAGCTGGCCGGTGAGCTTCCAGGCACTGAAGAAGGAAGCCAGTTCATCCGCCGCGCGACCTCGCTTCTCATCGGCGCCGGGGCTCGCGTTTCTTCGTCCCCGTCTAAGTTGAAGTCAGCTTTGGGAGATTCCTACAACAACGCTCCCCTCCCTCCCGCTCTCGTTACCCCAGACGTTGACGAGGATTCCCCGGCAGCCGCAGTGATTACAGCTCTGCAGGCTAACCGCGACAAGCTCATTGATTATGATCCGCGCGTTCGCCGCGATGAGTGGGACTCGGTGCACCAAATGCGCGTGGCCACCCGTGAGCTGCGCAGCCACCTGCAGACTTTTCACGGCATTGTTGTCGGCCCGCAGATTGAGAAGATCGAAGCTGATCTCAAAGAGCTCGCCGGCATTTTGGGCGTAGCCCGCGATGCAGAGGTCGTGGAAGAGCGCTGGCAAGAGCTCTTGGAGTCCGAGGACTCCGATACCTTGGATGCCGCCACCCGCGAACACATCTCCCGCGACATGGGTACCGCCTACCGCCGGGCGCACCGCAGGGTTGTCGCCGCGCTAAATTCTGAGGAATACCTCGAATTGCTCGAGTCCCTCGACCGCCTATTGGCGGATCCCCCAACGGCCGGTGCCCAATCTGCAGAAGATGCCGACGGCGAGGACGTTTCCACTGCCGTGGACGCGACTGCGCAAGCGTCCGAGGATGCAACCGATAATTCAGCCGAAGAATCTGCGGAAGCACATACCACAGAGGAAGAATCGGCCGCTGAAAAGAAGACGGAAGAACCGTCTAGCGCTGGCAACGCGGAGGCCGAGGACGTCGATGCCGTAATGGCACGCCATCTAGAAAAGGCCTATAAGAAGCTGGTCAAGCGGCATAAGAAGGCCGTGGAGAACTGGGATAACGCGGAGCTTTCGCTGCACGAGCGCGAGGATTATTTCCACGATATGCGCAAGGCAGCCAAGAAGCTGCGTTACGCAGCAGAGGCGGCCGGTTCAGCAACGAAGCTAAAGACCAAGCGCCTGTACAAGGCCTGCAAAAAGATGCAATCGGTCTTGGGGGATTTCCAAGACTCGGTCACCTCGCGGGATAAATTGCTAGAACTGGCCCACAATGCGCACCGCCGCGGAGAAGATACCTTCGGTTACGGCCTGCTATACCAGCGCGAACGCTCCATCGGCCTCGCCGCCTTGGATGATTACAACGAATCTTTCAAGGACATCAAGGCCGCGTTTAAGCCGCTGCGCAAGAAGCTGAAGAAGTAGTGCTGCAGCGGCACCAGATGTGCCGCGTTAGGCCGCTTTAGTCACTGTCAGGTGATGGTTGGGAAATTAACTAGTCCCAGCCATCATCTTCTTTATCTGCGGCATCGGCTGCCTTGGTGCGGGCGCGCGCGATTTCTATGGCGTGCTCGGCCTCTTCGCGGGTGTCATAGGGGCCCATGCGGTTTTCCCAGCCGGATACTTTGCCCTTGCTGACTTCCTTGGTGGAGGGGTCGTAATACCATTTCTCATCTGCTGTAGTCGCCACGGTAGTCCCTTTCGTCTATATACTCTGGGCAGCACGTGTGCGCCGCCTGTTTGTGGTTGGTGCCCACACTACCCATGCACGAAAACACGTGCCCGCTAGAATATGAGGGCAGTATTTCTTTTGATGCCTCTCCCTGCTTTCTTAAGCAGAGCAAGGGAGCCGCTTTATCGGCTACTTTGTCCATGGCGCTAGCCCGCGCCACGTAGCCACGTGATTTTTATCCGCCGAATTGGAAAAGGAGCTTGTGCCTTCATGCCACTGTGGTCGACGCCTAAGTCCCCTATTACTGAGCGCGTTGCACAACGACACGCCACTATCGTGGGAACGGAGCCCACCCATGTCGCCAGCGCGCCCGCGACCTGGCCACTTATTGGTGAGCATATCGATCATTACGGAGGCATCGTCGCCGCAAGCTTGTCGGATCTCCGCGCAGCAGCGGCCGTCAGTTCGCGCACGGATGGCATCGTTTCCGTCCACTACGTGCCGGCTTGTGGGGAGCCTGCGCACGATTCTATTGGCCTCCAGGAGGTGGCTGTGCTCGCCGCGGCGCAACAACCCACGACGGACTCAGAAGGCCAACCGGTCATTCCTCCCGCACCAGAGGGTGGGCTGGCTGCGCGCATCGGCGGCATCGTGCACACCATGGTGAACCGCCAGTTGCTCTCCCGGGAAACGGCTGGAGCGGATATCACTATTGTGAGCGATATCCCTGCCGATATCGGCTTAGGCGCTGCATCGGCGGCGGATGTTGCCGTTGCGCTTGCCTTAATGGGTCCAGCCGAAAACCTCGACGCACCTTTGCGCGTGCGCGTTGCGGATGTCTGCACCCAAGCGGTGACCACCTTTGCTCATAAGCCCGCCCTTCGCGCGCGCCACACGGCCGCGCTGCGCAGCAGTGGTGACGGCGTGTGCATCATCGACTATGCCGATGGCTCGGTCACCCACGCGCCCCATGTGGTGGGCCAGGATGTGGTGGCCTTTGCCGTGGCGGTGCCCGAGGACAATTCGCAAGAGCAAGCGCAGGCAATTAGTGACATCCGCCAGCGCCAGCAGTTTATTGATGATGCCTGCCATTCCTTCGGCACGGAGTCGCTGCGCTTATTGCCCGATGCGCAGCTGCGCGTGGTGGAGTGGCTCAAGGCGGTGCACAAGGTCTACGGCGAGGAGGGCCGCCCCAGCATCAATGCGGCTACCGAGTGGATGGCATTTTATGAGGAAGAAACCACCCGTGTGGAGCACTTCGTGCGCTACCTACGCTCGCACCGCCGCAATGAGCTCTTCCCCATTGTGTTGCAATCGCAGGCCTCGCTGACCAATATTTATGGCTTCGATTCCGCAGAAAAGCTGGCGGAGCTGGTCACGGTCCGCGGCGGGGTGGCCGCGCGCTCGGCGCACGCGGGACTTTCTAGCGCCGTTATTGCTTATGTCCCCAGCAACCGCGCGGAAAACTTCGCGGCGGACTTGGCAGAGGATGGTTTTCTGCTTGTGAAACTGGCCGCTGGCGAGCCAGCCAAGGTAGAAGATTAAGCGCGAATGAGCCGGCCTATAAGCCGGATTCTGTCTAACCGCGTTGCCCCAGCAAGTGGGGCACCGCGCGGCGAACATCCATCTAGACCAACCGTTGCCAGTTAGTTCCAGCAGCTACCTTCAGGCTCGAGCGAGCAGCCTTAAAACGCCTGATCGGGCCCTGCAACGTGGCAGGGCCGTGATGCCTTGCTCCCGGTGGGGTTTACCCAGCCACCGCCATCGCTGACGGTGCTGGTGCGCTCTTAACGCACCGTTTCACCCTTACCTTGTGGCCCCTACTTGGGTCGAAACACAAGTGAAGGCACAAGGCGGTCTACTTTCTGTTGCACTTGCCCGCGGGTCACCCCGGGTTGCCGTTAGCAACCACCGTGCTCTGTGGAGTCCGGACTTTCCTCGGCGCCCACGTAGCAGCACCAACGCTGCCCGTTTGCGGCGACGCGATCGCCCGGCCGGCTCATTCGCGCTCTTTAGTCTAGCGCAGCCCCTCCAGGTGTCCCACATCGTTGAATCCGTACACCATAGAACCACCGTCCCAGAACTCGACATCCGATAGCGCAGCCAAATCCAAAAACAGGTGTTGGAAGGTGGCCGGGCCCGCGTTCAAGGCCTGGCAGAGGAAGGATTTTATGGGGTTGACGTGGCTGACAATCAGCACCGTCTTGCCGCTATAGCGCCGCTGCAGTTCCTTGCGGGCTGCGCGCACGCGACGGTTGACACCCTGCAGCGATTCCCCACCGGGGCACGGTGTGGCGGCATCGTGCAGCCATTGCTCGTGTATCTCTGGGTCGCGCTGGTGTGCTTCGGCCGCGGTCTTTCCTTCCCACTCGCCAAAGTCCACCTCGATCAGGCTCTCTTCGGTCACCACGTCGATATCGCGGCCATGCGCGACGGCGGCCGCCGTTTCTTGGCAGCGCTTCAGCGGCGAGCAAACGATGGCGTCGATGGCGGTACCGGCAAGGGCCTGGGCGGCGGCGAGCGCCTGCTTTTTGCCCAGTTCAGTAAGCTCCGGATTTGCGCGCCCTGAGTATTGCTTGGCGGCAGACATTTCGGTTTGCCCATGACGCAGCAGGATAAAGCGGGTCTTATCGCCGCGCTCGCCCAGCCAGTCAGAAGGGTGCGGCGCGGAGGTATCCCACTCCTGATTATCCTCGGCAGGCGTTCCGTCACCCGGCGCGGCATCGGACGAAGACTCGGCGGCAGGCTCATCGGCCTCGCTCTTGACGATGCCCACCTTATGCCCCGCCGCAGCCGCGTCCATCGCGTCATTGGATAGCGCATCCGCCACCTTGTTTTTCGCGCGCGGGACCCAGTCCAGGCTGAAGGAAGAAAACCCGTCGATAAGCGTGCGGGCCTTAAGGGCCAGCTTTTGCATATCCGGATGCTTGATTTTCCAGCGCCCGTTGATCTGTTCCACGACGAGCTTGGAATCCATATAGAACTCCACCTCACTGGCACCGAGCTCGGAGGCGGCCTCGAGCCCGCGCAATAAGCCGTGGTACTCGGCCACATTATTGGTGGCCTTGGTGCCTACCACATAGACGATTTCGCGCAGGATGGTTGTGCCATCCGCGGCATAAACGACGGTGCCTGAACCGGCTACTCCAGGATTGCCGCGGGAGCCGCCATCGGCGTAGACGATGACTTTCATGATGCCAGGCGCACCAGGTAGGAACCGCAGTCGCTGCATTGCGGCAACTCATCGGCAGGCGCATTGCGTACGGCATTTTTATCGGCGGGTGGCAAGACGATAAAGCAGCCACCGCAGGCCCGGTTGGCCTTAAACTGCGCTGCGCCGACGCCGTTTTCTTGCCGCTGCGCGTCGTATTCCTCGAGGACATCGGAGGGCAACTGCTCGCGCAAATCCGCAATGCGCACGGCGGGGTCGGGCTGGTTATCCGCGGCCTCTTGGGCGGCGTCGGCGGCGCGGCGCAGCATGTCCAGCTTGCGCTCGGAATCCGAGACGCGCGCGCCGTGGACGTCCAAGTTGGAGCGCAGCGCGTGGATCTCGTTGTGGGCTTCTTGCAGCTCACTCATCAAATCCGCGATGCGGGACTTGGTGGCGTAGAGATCGTGCTCGATATCCTTGCGCTTTTCGGTATCCAATTCGGCGCCAAGCTGGCCCTTGTCATCGCGTTCGCGCCTGCGCAGCTTGCGCTCATCGGCCTGGATGCGCAGGATTTCATTTTCCATGTCATCTACTGCCATCTGCGCGGAACCGGAGGCATCGAGCAAGCGCTTGTGTTCCTGCTTCGCCTTGTCGTACTCGACCTTTTCTGGCAGCTCTTTTTCCCCGCCAATGCCTTGCGAGCGTTCCAGGTTGGCCAATTCCAGCAGTACCGGTTGTAGTTCTTGCGATAGTTTCACTTATGACTCCTTTGGGTGCGCGGAGATAGTCCACGGATCAGTTCGCAGGCTAATAATTTTCGTATCTAGTTCTAATGCTGCTTCTACGATATCGCTTGCTTGCGCCGTCCAGGGAAACTCGCTGGCCCAGTGGGCCGTATCGATGACGGCTGGTCCCCCGGCGCGCAAATGCTCGTCCACCGGGTGATGGCGCAGATCGGAGGTGACATAGACATCGACGCCCAGCTTTGCCGCAGCCGCAAGGAAAGAATCCCCGGCGCCGGACGACACCGCCACGGTGCGCACCTTCTGCTCTGGGTCGCCCGCGGCTCGGATGCCCCACGCGGTCTCGGGCAGGGCGTTGGCCACCTGCTGCGTAAACTCCCGCAGGGTCATCTCGCGGGGCAGCTCGCCCACGCGCCCCAGGCCCAGTGCGGTATCAATGTCGCCGCTTTCGGCCGTTTCCACGATGTCATAGGCGGGCACCTCATACGGGTGTGCCTCGTGCAGCGCCGTAATCAGCGTGGCCCGCAGCGAGGCGGGAGCCACGAATTCCACCCGTACCTCGTCGCCGCGGTGCAGCTTGCCGATGTCCCCTTCTACCGGATCCGCGCCCTCCTCCGGCTGGAATTGGCCTTTGCCCACGATATCGAAGGAACAGTGAGAATAGCCGCCGATGTGGCCCGCGCCGGCATCGAAAAGCGCCTGCTTTACCTGCTCTGCACTGCCAGCAGGGAGATGCACTCCCCACTTATCGATGGTCTCTGGGGCCTCCGGCACAATCGGCCGACCTGGGTTAATGCCCACGAGCTCCGCGAGCTTATCGTTGACCCCGGGCCGGGCCTTATCCGCATTGGTGTGGGCGGCAAAAAGCGCCACGCCATTTTTAATCAGGGTATGGACAACCTTGCCCTTGGGCGTATCGGCAGCCACGGATTCCACGCCGCGCAGTAGCAGCGGGTGGTGGACTACCAACATATCCGCGCCAAGCTCAACCGCGCGGTCCGCAACCTCTTGGGTGCAATCTAAAGCAAAGGCGACGGTGCGCACCTCGTCTGCGGGATCGCCGCAAATAAGGCCCACCGCATCCCACTTTTCGGCCAAATGGGGCGGATAGGCCTTGTCCAAAACGCGGCGCACATCGCCCACTCGCACAGCAGACATGGGGATACTCCTTTATGCTCGATTCTTGTAAATTACGCTAGTGCTATATCCTGTCTCCCGCACTACAGTACTATCTGCGCAAAGGGTTTTCGCATGACTGAATCTTCTTCTCACTCGGGTCTCTACCTCGTCTTTGTGTGCACCGGCAATATTTGCCGCTCACCCATGGCCGAAATCATCGTTCGCGATGAAATGGAAGATGACATGCTCGATCTCCTCGCCACGGTGGATTCCTGCGGGCTCGGCGGCTGGCACGTGGGGCAAGGCGCGGATGAGCGGGCCGTAGCAGAACTGCGCCGCGCCGGACACGATGGGGCATCTCACCGCGCATCCAAATTGGGCGAAGAGCACATGGACGCCGATCTCTTCATTGCGATGGATTCCGGGCACTATGATTCGCTCATCGATCTAGGCATCGAGCCTGCCAAGGTCCGGCTGATGCGCAGCTTCGATCCCAATTCCCCGGAAGGCGCAGAGGTCGCCGACCCCTACTACGGCACCGAAGAAGACTTCGAAACCGCGCGCAAGAATATCGAAGCCGCTGTTCCCGGCCTGCTGGATTGGATTCGCGAGAACCACGACTAAGCTTGGGGGCATGCTAAAGACGTTCCTCAAGCCTGGCTGGGTACTCATGCTGCTTTTCGTGGTGGCATTTTCCTACCTGGCCTTTAGTGTCCTTGCCCCGTGGCAACTGGGAAAGGACGATGACATTGTGGAGCGCAATGAAAACATCACCCACGCCTACGAGGCCGATCCTCAACCGATTGACCAGGTCGTGGACGATGACGGCGCCATTTCCGGTGACGAATGGTCCCGCACCACGCTCAAGGGGCACTACTTGCCCGAAGATGAGGTGCTACTCCGCCTGCGCCCCGCCGGTTCCGGCCCGTCCTATCAATCCTTGGTTCCTTTCCGCACCGACGCGGGCCTGACTATGCTGATTAACCGCGGTTGGGTCAGCGCCGAGGAGGGCAACGCGGTGCCGGATATTCCGCCCGCCCCCTCCGAAGAGTTAACGATTACCGGCATGGTGCGCTCAAATGAGGCCGAGCACAAAACAGCCCCCATCACACAGGAGGGCTACCAGCAGGTTTACTCCATCCACACCGAGCAGGTGGGCTCGCTTATCGGTGCCGACTTAGGCCAAGACTATATCCAGCTCTCCGAGGATCAGCCGGGCGTGCTCAACGCCATGCCCGTCCCGCAGCTCGACCGCGGCAATCACCTCTCCTACGGCTACCAGTGGATTGCCTTTGGCATCATGGCCCCGCTGGGTTTGGGATACTTTATTTGGTCCGAGATCCGCGAGCGCCGCCGCCTGCGCGAAGAAGAAGCCGCCATGCAGGCCCTCAATGCGGACGCAGAATCACTTGCCGATGCCCCCGCCTCCAGCCCCTCCGCCAACGGCGAACCTGGCTCCGATGCCGATACCACTGCCGCTGCCAACACCGATCCCGCACCTCTTGCCACCGAGCTGCGCAGCCGCTCCCGCTACGGCGATTCCAAGCCGGACCACTACGCCAAGCTGAAAAAGCGCCGCCGCGAGCGCTACTAACTTTCCGAGCTCACCTGGCCCGCACTCGATTCTGTAGCGCTGGCAGACCGGTCCCACATGAGTAATGCGAAGCCTACTGCTATCCAGGCCGCGAATACCCACCACGCGTGTCCAGCGCCTTGGCCATCAAAATAGGACAAGGAACGCACGAGGTACCCCGTAGCGCCAATGGGCATCCACTGCCCCAAGGTGGCCCAGCCAGCAGGGAGCAACCATGGTCCGGTGGCTAGGCCCGAGAGTGGGTTGCCAAGGAAGATAGTAAGCACCGCGCCAATTCCCACACCTGCGGTACCGATCACCGCAGCTAGACCCGCCGTGAGCAATGAGGTGGAAAGAATACCCAGCGCGATGGCCAACCATTCCATGCCAAAATTGCCAATTAACGTGCCGTACACGGTGTGCAGCATCCACGTGGCCACGAGCGATCCCACTGCGGCGATACCGACGAGTACTACAAACTTGGCCCACTTGCGGCGGCGGAAAACAAAGGTGGCAATGACTGCGGAAACGATGCCGCCAAAGGCCAAAGGCAGCCCCAGCAGTGCGATGCCATTAGCTTGCGGATCCTCCTCCGACGTCGGTGCAAGGTCTTCGGTAGAAATCTCCATGCCTTGTGCCTCAAGTGACTTACCTAATTGGTTCACCATCTCTGTGTAGGCAGCACCGTTGCCAGAGGCCGTATAGGTGTGTGCTCCCGATGGGGTGATAACCAGCCCACCTACCGCGTCTCGGTTTCCAATCGCATCGCGCACATCCGCGTCGGATTCATACACCCTTATATCGGGTCCGGGCCCGAACCCCGGAAAGTGGACACGGGGATTTAATCAAGATGCGATAGTAAGTGTAGCTGATCCGGCGGCTTCG
>NZ_JBEHGD010000033.1:0-12743 GCF_040225835.1 Corynebacterium sp. KPL3927 | reverse complement strand
CCCGAGTTTCCGGCTGGAAACAAGCCATCAACCAAATGGCCGTGGCCTTTCCCGACCGCTTCGACAAGTACCTATAATCCGACCCCACACACAAACAACTTGACACGCTCTTGCGCGAGCCAAGGTAATGGCCGCAGAAGTGCCCGCGAATCCGCCACCAATAATTACTACGTCCACTCTCATAGAAATCTTTCTTCACCCCAATGCTGAATCATCAATAATCGGAATCTACTTACCCTACTTTAAGCCAAGGAAAGTCAAGGCAATCTACAATTTTCGTACACATAGGCGGTTTTCCTTGCTCACCTGCATACTTATGTCCAGACCGGTTGATTTAGTTAAACCATTGCTACTTCACACCACAGCCAGATGCTGGGGTTGTGCTTCGGCAACAATCACTCATTATCTCTCTTGCGAAAGACCAAAGCGTTGGACAACTCTCCTTACCCGTCTCCCTCCCTTGAAACTCCTGCGCCACTTCCATCAGCAAACGTGGAAAAGCGGCTTTTAAAGCGGTGGTGGTTCTGGCTATTGTTTATTGGGGCCGCCCTCGTGGTGTTTGTGGCCTTTATTTTTTCCATGCTGAAAATAAGCGAAGCCCAAGACACTGAGGCCGCTTTAGACAAATGCCGCGAGGATGTAACCAGCCGTGCCAAGTACCCCGGTGGAGTCAGTTTTCCAGAAGATATTGATATCCAGTCGGCAGATTCAATAACTGAATCGCCACGTACATACCACGCCTTCGGCCACGTTGATTTTCCCAATGGATTTGGCACTCCAATCCGAGAGTTCTATTCCTGCAACATTGTCGTTGATTTGGGCGATATTCAAGACAGTACCGTCCGCGTTACCAAGGATCCGCTGCGCTAATCGCTCTCGACCACTGCTGCGCTTTTGCAGCCAATGTCGGAAAACTTTCCTCTTTCCCTCTCTCACTCACTTTGAAAGGAACCCACACCATGTCCTCTCCATCCCCCTATTCCGATAATTCTCAACCGGCTGGTCAACCAGCAGCTGGGCAGCCGGCTCCTGAGCAGCCCCAAAAGAAAAAGGGCGGCTGCCTCAAGTGGGGCGCAATCATCATCGGTGTCCTCATCATTATCGCCATCATCGCCAATATGGGCGGTAGCGACGATGAAACCAGCGAAAGCTCCTCAGACCAGACCACCCAGCAAGGCACTGTAGAGGCCGCCCCGGAGGAAGAAACCCAAGAAATAAACGCGGACGACGATGCTCGCGATGAGAACGACAATCAGCCAGAAGAACGAAGCGAAGACCAAGATGTCCCGCGCGAATTCAAGAATGCTTTGAAGAGTGCCAAGGTGTACTCAGATACCATGCACATGTCCAAGCAGGGATTGTACGACCAGCTCAGCAGCGAGTACGGCGAACAATTCAGCCCGGAGGCCGCCCAGTACGCCATTGATAATTTGGAAGCGGACTACCACGATAATGCTCTTCAAACGGCCCGCGATTACGAAGAAACGATGAGCATGTCACCCAATGCTATCTATGACCAACTCGTCAGCGAATACGGTGAAAAATTCACCGCAGAAGAAGCACAGTACGCAGTGGATAATTTGTAGTCGTACCACACGAGGTACTAGCGCAGCTCCGCCGAGGGACCTTGCTCTTGCTTGAGGGCGACGCTTATAGTCGCCCTCATTAGCATTGCGGCAATGTTGCACTCGAAAGGATTCCTGCCATGACCGATCCACACTCCACGTCTACCCCGGAACCTGGTGATGACGATTCCCAGAAGCCGTTGCCTTTAACCAAGGATCCGTTCCTTAGGTGGAGCGTTCTTGTCCTTATTATCCTTGTCATCATCGCCATTGTCACGAACCTGCCTTAAAGCTGGCTACGGTACGGCCCTATGCGCCGTCTAAGCCGCTAGCGTTTGCGCCGGCCGCGGCGAAAGCCTTTTAGCTCCGCCTTCTTGGCAATCGCAGCCACCTGTGCCGCGGTGTAGTTCACTGGCGCGACTCCGGCGCGGGGCAGGACCCATCCCCGCCAGTAGGAAATGATGGCCATGCCACTGCCGATGATTGGGGAAACCACCATCCCCATGGCGAATTGGTCATAGGATGCGAAGGTCACCATGACAATGCCTGTGACGATAGAAGGCACTGCATAAAGGGGGCTGCCGCCGAAAATGGACGGGATCTGACCGGAGGCGACATCGCGGACCATTCCCCCGCCGACGGCAGTTAAGACACCTAAAAACACGCACGGGATCATGGGCATACCCGCCGCTAATGCTTTTACGCAACCGGTGGTAGACCACATACCCAAAATGATGGCATCGCCGTGCTCGCGGAAAATCTCCCACGCCTTTCCCTTCAGCTCCATGAGGAAGGCGGTCAGCGCCCCGGCACAGGCAAGGCCCAAGTACCAAGGATCTGAAATAGCGGCGGCAGGGCCATCATCGATAAGCATGTCGCGGATCATGCCGCCAGCCAGGCCGGAAAATAAGGCGAGGAAAATAAACCCGACGATGTCGAATTCGCGGCGGCGGGCAATCGTGCCACCGATGATGCCATTCAAGGCCACTCCGATCAGATCGAAGGCCTGGTACATCGTGTTGATGAGGGGATCCACGTCGTGCATAACAACTACTGAACATAGCCGATCGCAGCGGTTTCGCCCTTTCTAGGGGTAGGAAGCGAGTAAAGTTGATAGACGGTCTCTTCTGACCGGATTACAGTGTTATCCCGCTTTGTCTCGGTTATCTCGAAAGTTCTTTCATGTCTAACGCAAATGCTAGGTACTTCATCTGGTCCAATGGCCTGCAAAATTTAGGCGACCAGATCGTTGCCTCCAAAACAGTGCTGCCAGCCCTTTTTAATGCGGCAGGCGTCCCCGCCTTCTTTACCGGCCTGCTTACCCCTATCCGGGAATCTGGCTCCATGCTGCCGCAGGCCGCCCTTACCCCCTGGGTGACCACGCACCGCGCCCGCAAGCGCTTGTGGATGATCGGCTCGACCGGCCAAGCCATCTCCGCCGCCGTGATTGCCCTTGCCGCATTCTTTATCCGCGGCGCATGGCTGGGAGTGGTCGTGCTTCTCGCCCTGGCGGCGCTTTCCCTGTTCCGCGCGTTGTGTTCCATCGCCGGCAAAGACGTGCAGGCGCGCACGATTTCCAAGGGCCAGCGCGGCCGAGTGACCGGATCCGCAGCGGCCTTGGGCGGCGGGGCCACCCTGCTTGCCGGCGTCATCTTATTCCTCTTGGGGGATCTCACGATCTCTACTATGGGCATCGTTTTATTGGTCGGCGCTTCTACCTGGGCCATTGCGACGTGGGTATTTTCGCACGTGGAAGAGCCGGTGCCGGAGGGTAAGCAAGAGGGCATCGATAAGAGCTGGTGGTCAGATACGTGGAAGCTTTTCACTGGCGATGCCCAATTCCGCAACTTCGTCATCGTTCGCGCTCTGCTGCTGGTCTCGGCGCTTTCTACCGCATTTATCGTGCTGCTGCACGATGACCTTTCTGGTGTCTTCGGCTTCGTGCTTGCCTCTGGTTTAGCCTCGCTTATCGGTGGGCGAATTTCTGGCGTATTTTCGGATAAATCCTCCAAAAACACCATGGCGGCTGGTGCTGCCGCCTCCTCCGTTATGATCCTGCTCATCGTGGCTAGTTCTCACTGGGCCCCAGACGCTGTGAATGCTTGGGTCATGCCGCTCGGCTTCTTTGCCGTCAATCTCGCGCATACGGCAGTTCGCGTGGCGCGAAAGACCTACGTGGTGGATATGGCCGGTGGGGATAAAAGGACGCAATACGTGGGTGCGGCTAACACCATGATGGGCATTATTTTGCTCATCATGGGTGGTATTTCTTCCGTTATCGCTCTCGCGGGGCCAGAGGCAGCGTTGATTTTCTTGGCGCTCGTCGGCTTTGTTGGAGTGTGGCGCGCGGGCAGCCTTAAGGAGGTTTCTCGCACATAGTTTAAATATGGACTATAAAATAAAGCCCGAAGAACTAATCAAACTCAACCCCCAGGAGTTTTGTTGACCATGGAAGCAACTACCCCAAGTGCCGTCGTCGTCCTCGCTGCGGGCGCCGGCACGCGCATGAAATCCACAAAGCAAAAGACTTTGCACGAAATCGGCGGTCGCACGCTGCTTGGACACGCACTGCACGCCGCGGCGGGTATTAACCCGGACCACCTCGTAACCGTCGTGGGCCACCAGCGCGATCAGGTCTCGCCCGTCGTAGAAAAGATTTCAAATGAGCTGGACCGCGAGGTCGTGCAGGCCGTGCAGGAAGAACAGCGCGGTACCGGCCACGCCGTGTCCTGCGGGATTTCTCCGATTTCTGATTTCGAAGGCACCATCATTGTCACCAACGGTGACGTGCCGCTTTTGACCCCAGAAACCATCGAGGGGTTGCGCGATACCCACACCGCTCAAGGCAATGCGGTCACGGTATTATCCATGCGCCTTGCAGATCCCACCGGTTATGGCCGCATCATTCGCGACACGGACGGGTCTGTGTCCGCCATCGTGGAGCACAAGGATTCCAACGAAGAACAACGCCTGGTTAATGAGGTCAACTCCGGCGTTTTCGCTTTCGATGCGGCAGCATTGCGCGATGCCCTAACCAAGCTTGATACCAATAATGCGCAGGGCGAGCTCTACATTACCGATGTCCTCGAAATCGCCCGCACCGCCGGACACGGCGTGGGTGCGCACGTGGCCGCCGATCCGCAGGAACTCGCCGGCGTCAATGACCGGGTGCAGCTAGCTGCCGCCGGCCGCGAGCTCAACCGCCGCATGGTGGAAAAGGCCATGCGCGGCGGCGCCACCATCATCGATCCGGAAACCACTTGGATTGGTGTCAATGTCACCATCGGCACCGATGTCACCATCCACCCCGGCACCCAGCTGTGGGGGGCGACGAGCATTGCCGATAATGCCGAGGTCGGCCCGGATTCCACGTTGACGAATATGCAGATCGGTACCGGCGCGTCCGTAGTCCGCACGCACGGTAGCGATTCCGTCATCGGCGTCAACGCCAAGACCGGGCCGTTTACCTTTATTCGCCCGAATACCATCGTGGGCGAAGATGGCAAGCTCGGCGGCTTCGTGGAAGCGAAAAATGCCGAGCTCGGCCGCGGTACCAAGGTGCCGCACCTTACCTATATTGGTGATGCCACCGTGGGCGAGGAATCCAATATCGGTGCGTCCTCGGTCTTCGTCAATTACGACGGTGTGGACAAGCACCACACCACCATTGGCAACCACGTGCGCACCGGTTCGGATACGATGTTTATCGCTCCGGTCAATGTCGGTGATGGCGCGTACTCCGGTGCGGGTACAGTAATTAAAGACGATGTTCCCGCGGGAGCACTCGTAGTCTCCGGTGGCAAACAGCGCAATATCGAAGGCTGGGTTGAAAAGAAGCGTCCGGGCACCCCAGCGGCAGAAGCCGCAGCCCGTGCACAGGACAACGAGAAGTAAAGGGGCATATTCTCCTATGACTGGCAAGGTAACTGGTAGTAGCAAGAACATGAAGCTCTTTTCTGGGCGCGCACACCCAGAATTGGCTGAGGCAGTGGCAAAGGAACTCAAGACCGATCTGGTTCCTACCACCGCCCGGGACTTCGCCAATGGCGAGATTTTTATCCGCTTCGAAGAGTCCGTGCGCGGCGCTGACTGCTTCGTCATGCAATCGCACTCCCAGCCGCTCAATAAGTGGTTGATGGAACAGCTCATCATGATCGATGCACTGAAGCGTGGTTCCGCCAAGCGCATCACCGCGATTTTGCCGTTCTACCCATACGCGCGTCAGGATAAAAAACACTTGGGCCGCGAGCCCATCTCCGCCCGCCTGGTCGCAGATCTCCTGCAGGCAGCCGGCGCGGACCGCATCGTCTCGGTGGACCTGCACACGGACCAGATTCAGGGTTTCTTCGACGGTCCGGTGGACCACATGCACGCCCAGCCCATCTTGACGGACTACATCAAGTCCAAGTACGCCACCGATAACATCGCCGTCGTCTCCCCCGATGCCGGCCGCGTGAAGGTCGCCGAAAAGTGGGCCCACGACCTGGGCGATGCCCCGCTGGCCTTCGTGCACAAGACCCGCTCTAATACCGAGGCCAATAAGACGGTCTCCAACCGCGTGGTGGGTGAAGTTGAGGGCAAGGACTGCGTGCTTCTCGATGACATGATTGACACCGGTGGCACCATCGCCGGCGCCGTGCGCGTGCTCAAGGAAGCGGGCGCAAAGAAGGTCATCATTGCCTGCACCCACGGCGTCTTTTCTGACCCCGCCCGCGAGCGCCTGTCCGAGTGCGGTGCCGAGGAAGTCATCACCACCGATACCCTGCCGCAGTCCACCGAAGGCTGGTCCAACCTCAAGGTCCTGTCCATCACCCCACTGCTGGCTCGGACCATCCACGAGATCTTCGAAAACGGTTCCGTGACTACCCTTTTCGATCGGGCCTAAGCGTTTCGCCGGTCGCACTACGCCTCACACCCCGCCCTTCGCGCTCACCGTGAACGGCGGGGTGCCGGTGTTTTCCATCCCCGTGAGCGCCAAGGGCGTCGCAGGTACACCGCAAGCACTACCGCCTGCCGTTCTCCCGCCCTCCTTTCGCGCTCACCGCGTAGCCTGAGCTACAGACATTAGCGCTGCCGGTGAGCGCGAAGGGTGCAACGAGAAGGAAGGTGGCGAAGAAAGATTAACGGGGTGGGTTTTGGTTTCGTCGGCTGAGAGATGCTAATCTAACCCAGTCTCGGCGAGGGCGACTCAAAAATTGGGAAGCCGTTATCGACGCGATTGAAGTTAGAGCATGTTGCTTTTATTGACGCCTGCGATGACTCGTCCAAGACGTTCATCGGCAGGCTTTCGTCGTTTTTATAACTTCGATAGCCTCGCCGCACTACACCGACAAAGGAGATTGCATCATGGCAGAGCGCCCAATCATTAAAGCAGAACCACGTACCGTCTTTGGTAAGGGCTACGCCCGCCGCCTGCGCCGCGACTGGAAGGTTCCCGGCGTAATCTACGGTAGCGACCAGGAGCCCGTACACTTCGCAGTGCCGCTGCTGGACATCCAGTCCCTCGTTCGGAACAACGGTGTCAACGCCGTTCTGGAGCTCGAGATCGAGGGCGAGCAGTACCTGACCATGGTCAAGAACGTTGACCAGAACGTGCTCACCATGGACATCGACCACGTTGACCTGCTGCTGATTAAGCGCGGTGAGAAGGTCGAGGTTGAGGTTCCGATTACCCTAACCGGCGAGTCCGCACCGGGCACCATGCACATCCAGGATGCAGACGTCCTCATGGTTGAGGCTGACGTACTGAGCATTCCGGAAGAGATCGAGCTGTCCATCGAGGGCCTCGAGGACGGCGAGGTCATCACCGCTGCCGACGTCACTATGCCGGAAGGCACCACCCTGGTAGCAGACCCAGAGACCGTTATCCTCTCCATCTCCTTGCCTGAGGTTGACGAGGAGCTCGAAGAGGCCGCTGAGGCTGCTGAGGAAGGCGGCGCCGACGCTGGTGCCGACTCCGTCGACGAAGAGGGCGAAGGCGGGTCCTCCGAGTCTGACGACTCCGAGGAGTAATTTCCCACTCCCCCAAACGCATATCGCCGTGAGCAGCAATGCTCACGGCGATATCGTGGTTTTATAAATCTTGTCCGGCAAGTTCACGAATTGTAGGCGTGATTTCGATCTTGCCCTTGCCTTCCTTAGCGCGCTTGATAATGAGCCGCGCAGCAGCAACTTTGCTACTAGGAACATTCTTGGTTTCGCGATCAACTTCAGGTAGTTTTTCGGGCATGGGGCGCACCTCCTTAATCACTACGATACTTCCCCAAGTCCACTGCTGTAAGAGGTATTTTTAGCACCCGAGCCGCAGTGATACACGGCGGCATATTCTATGGAGCATGGAATTGTATTTCCAATAGAATTTCAATCTATGCGACAATAATGCAGTGACTCCACTACTCGTAGTAGGCCTTGGCAATCCTGGCCCGAAGTATTCCGGCACGCGGCACAATATCGGCTTCGATGTTGCCGATGAACTCGCCGGTGAATTAATGAGCAGCTTTTCGGTGCATAAGAAAACTAATACCGAGGTCGCGGAAGGAATGCTATCCGGACGAAAGGTAATCTGCGCTAAACCGCGATCTTTTATGAACCTGTCTGGCGGCCCGATCAAGGCACTCGCCCAGTACTTCCATCTAACACCCACGGATATTGTGGTGGTGCACGATGAATTAGAGCTCGACTTTGGGACCGTGAAATTACGCCAAGGCGGTGGCGATCACGGGCATAATGGTCTGCGCTCTACCACAAAGTCGCTCGGTACTAAGGACTATCAGCGCCTTTCCATCGGCATCGGAAGGCCGCCAGGCCGGATGGATCCGGCATCGTTTGTGCTCAAGCCGTGGTCCAAACAAGAAAAGGTAGAAATCCCCATCCTCTGCGCTGACGCGCTAGCAGAAATAAGGAGTGCGCTAGACTAGCTGGCATGAAACTGGCTACTCTTCGCACCGCGTTCGGCAACTCCGCAATCCGCATTGAAGGCGATAATGTGGGAGTGGAGCTGGACTACGAAGACGTAGGCGCGCTGCTGCGCAGCGAAGATTGGCGCAAGGCCGCACAGCTATCCGGCGAGCCAATAGTCTATGACCAGCATGATTTAGAAGCAATCGTCCCAACGCCGGGGAAGATCATCTGCGTAGGCCTTAATTACGCCAAGCATATCCGGGAAATGGGCCGTGAATTTCCCGAGCACCCCACGCTGTTTATCAAGTTCGCCGATGCGCTTACCGGCCCCTTCGATGACGTCTATATCCCCGAGTACGCAACCCAGAAGCTGGACTATGAGGGTGAGCTTGCGGTGGTCATCGGCGAGCGCGCGCACCGCGTAACCCGCGCGGACGCATTGGATTACGTGGCGGGGTATTCCATCATGAATGACTACACCCTGCGCGATTTCCAGCGTCAGACCAGCCAATTCCACGCGGGCAAGTCTTTTTATCGCACCGCAGGCTTTGGGCCTTGGCTGACCACCCCTGATGAATGGGCGCCCGGCAATAACGCGCGGCTGACCACCACGGTTAATGGCGAGGTCCGCCAGCAAGACAATACCGATGACCTCATCTTTTCCATCGCTGAGCTCATCGAATTTTGCTCGCAGCTCTATCCTCTCAACCCCGGTGATGTCATCGTGACCGGTACGCCCGAAGGCGTTGGTTTTGCCCGCGACCCGCAGCAATTCCTCCAAGACGGCGATACTGTCGCCATCGACGTCGAAGGGCTCGGCCATATTTCTAATACCACTCGCTACGGCGAGCCCGGCCTGTAAGCCTGCTGCAATCGCTCCGCACAAACTGTGGTTGGGTTCTCACTCCAACGAGGGCACACCGGTTTTCTAGATAGGGCTACCAAGCCGTTAAGCTGGAAGAATGAGCACCAAAAGCAGCAAATCCCCCAAAAAGCTGAATAAGAAGGCCTACGAAAAAGAGCTCGAGCGGTTGCAAGCAGAGCTCGTCGATATGCAGCAGTGGGTCGTTGAGACCGGTGCCCGCGTGGTCATCATCATGGAAGGCCGCGACGCCGCCGACAAGGGTTCTGCCATTAAGCGCATCACGCAGTACCTCAACCCCCGCACCTGCCGCATCGAGGCCCTTCCGGCCCCGAACTCGCGCGAGCAGGGCCAGTGGTATTTCCAGCGCTACGTGGAAAAGCTGCCGACCAAAGGCGAGATCGTCATCTTTGACCGCTCCTGGTACAACCGCGCCGGCGTTGAGCGCGTCATGGGCTTTTGCACCGACCAAGAATACGTCCGTTTCTTGCACCAGGCTCCCACCTTTGAGCAGATGCTTGTGGAAGACGGCATCATCCTGCGCAAGTACTGGTTCTCTGTCTCTGATGAAGAGCAGATTAAGCGCTTTGAATCCCGCCGCAATGATCCGCTGCGCCGCTGGAAGCTCTCGCCCATGGATCTCCAATCCATTACCCGCTGGGAGGACTATTCCCGCGCCAAGGATGCCATGTTCATCCACACCGATACCCCGACCGCACCGTGGTACACCGTGGAGTCTGAGGACAAAAAGCGCTCGCGCATCAACGTCATTTCGCACCTGCTCAATACCATCCCCTACGAGAAGATCGAGCGCGATCTGCCAGAAATCCCACACCGTCCCGATTCCGATGGCAAGACCTACGAGCGCCCAGACCGCGAAGAGTTCCGCTACGTGCCGGATGTAGCCGCCAAGCTGGAGGCCTCGTCTACAAAGAAGGATAAGAAGAAAGGCAAGAAGAAGGATAAAAAGAAGTAGTCCCCCGAAGGCGTACTACTATGTCCTGCTATGAGCACTGACACCGTCGCCAAAGCACGCTTGGGGGATAAAATCCTCACCGCGGTGGCAGCGCTCATTGCGCTGTTTTATCTCATCGGGGCTTGGGCGGCTCCAGGAGCGATCGAGCTCATCCAAGCAGCGCTTTCGCTTTTATTTTTGCCCTTCATCTGGGTCTGGCGTACCAAACCGGTGCTCAGCGCAGCTGGCTTTATCGTCCTCCTTGGTGCGTGGGCCGTGGCGTGGATAAGCCAGCTACCAGCCAACCTCGGGGTTACCCCATGGGCATTGACCGCGCCGATGGCCGTCTACACCACCTCCCGCTACGTGGAACGCCGCTCAATTCCCCGCGCGGTGCTTATCGCCGCGTTCTTGGGCTCCTTTATATCGCCTGCGATGTGGCGTATTGACCCCGAGTCCTTTCTCTTATCTTTCCAGCTCGATCGCCGCTACATCACCTTGCTGGTGGTGCATTGGGCGGTGCTTGGCAGCGCCTATTTCATCGCCGCACGCTATTTTGATCTGGATAGGCAACGCGAGCGCTTAGCCCAAGAACGGTTCCACCAAGCGCAGGAGGAAGAGCGCTTACTCATCGCCCGGGAATTGCACGATGTCTTGGCCCACTCCCTCACCTTAATCAAGGTTCAGGCCAATGCCGGGATTATCGCCGCGCGCACGGATTCGACCGCCGCAGAGGACACCTTGCAGAGCATTCGCGATGGTGCGGATTCCGCACTGGAGGAAGTGCGCGGCATCGTCACGGCGCTACGCAGTACGGGGCCTTCGGCTTTGGAACCCGCGCAGCAGCTCGAGCACGTACAGGGCATCATCGACGGTTTTCGCACCGCTGGACTGGAGGTTGACGCGGAATTGCCTGCCTCTTACGAGGTTTCCGCGCTGACTCAGCTAGCCCTGGTACGCATCATTTCTGAAGCGCTGACCAATGCCCTGCGCCACCAAGGCCCCGGCACGCACGTGCAGCTAAAACTCACGCTTTCCGATGCCGCACGGGTCACCCTCATCTCCACCGCTACGTCCCCGACTCCCAGTGAGGTATCCGGCAGCGGCGTGGGTTTGGTGGGAGTAAAGGAACGCGCCCAAGCGTTAGGCGGATACTTAACCAGCAGTGGCGATGCCCAGAGATTTACACTGGCTGCGGAACTCCCATTACACAAGGACAATCATGCCTAAGATTCGCGTCATGCTTGCAGACGATCAAGCGATGCTCGTCGCTGCCTTATCGACCATCTTGAACGCGCAGGAAGATATTGAGGTGGTGGCTACCGCAGCCTCCGGAGGCGACGCCGTCTCCTTGGCACTTCGCCACCGCATTGATGTGGCCATTTTGGATATACGAATGCCTGGCATGGATGGAATCGCCGCGGCTCAAGCCATTCTCTCCCGCACCCCTGACTGCCGGATCATCATGCTCACCACGTTCAATGAAGAAGATCTGGTATCTCAATCTATTGCCGCCGGTGCGCATGGATTCTTGCTAAAAGACGCCGACCCAGAGGTTCTGGTACACGCCGTACGCGACGTTGCCAAGGGCGAGTCTGTCCTCGCCTCGCAGGTAACGGGCCCTGTTTTAGAGGGCTACCGCAAAGCGCTAACGCACAGCCAGCTCAGTCCACACGAACGCCAGGGGCTTAGCCTAGTCACTCGGCGCGAGATGGAGGTGCTCTCGCTCATCGCGCGCGGGGCTACAAATCGCGAGATTGCCGGCCACATGTCTATCGCAGATACCACGGTAAAAACGCATGTCTCTGCGCTGATGTCCAAGCTAGCTGCACGCGACCGCGTGGCTTTGGTGCTGCTGGCGCACAAAGCTGGCATTGCCTAGCCTCCTACTGTGGTAGGACTACCCCGGCGCGAAGACCGTCTCGCAGGCGGAAGATTTCGATAGTTGCGCAGCTCATACTTTTGGTATGAGCTATGAGGTTTCTTTCGAACACATCACAAAGTCTTTTGGTTCCCAGGCAGTGCTGCGGGATATCAGTTTTCAGGTCTTACCTGGCCGGGTACACGCTGTGCTCGGGAGAAATGGCGCCGGCAAGTCCACCTTGTTTTCCATTTTCCTCGGGCTGCTACCCGCCGATTCGGGAACGGTGCGCGTGGCTGGCAAACCATGGTCACGGGAAGTTCTCGACCATGTTGGCGCCTCGGTTAACGGGCCAGCCTTCTACGGGCACCTATCCGCCACGGATAACCTCCGCGTGCATACCCGCCTTCTCGGGTTGCCTGAAACTGAAATCGACCGTGTCTTGCACATTGCTGGTCTAGCCGGGGCTGGTTCTAAGAAGGCAAAGTCTTTTTCCACCGGGATGAAAGCCCGTTTGGCCTTAGGGTTGCGTCCTTTAGTGTGGTGTAACGCTTGCTGATGGTGAGCCCCGGAAATAGTGGGGCGGTCACCGTCAGTTAA
>NZ_JBEHGD010000032.1:0-20633 GCF_040225835.1 Corynebacterium sp. KPL3927 | reverse complement strand
TGAGCGGGGATGATCCCGCCGACATCGCCCAGCGTGGCAGCGATTTCACGTGCTCCCCGCGTGAGCGGGGATGAGCCCGAGGCCATCGTCGGTATCGCCCAAGACCAGTGGCGCTCCCTGCGTGAGCGGGGATGAGCCCTCCCCAAAACACAACGCGACAAACACAAAGACGTGCTCCCCGCGTGAGCGGGGATGAGCCCTAATCTCAAATCACAAAATTGAGATGAGAAAGCTGGAGCTAGATAGCTAAGCACCTCGGGAGCTGAATATTCGTACTACTCAGCTCCCAGGGTGCACCCCTTAAGAACTACACCCTCGAAAGAGCATATGTGCTCCCCGCGTGAGCGGGGATAAGTTTTTCTTGATTTAATGCCTCAAATTTCCTGCTACCCAATAATCAACACATCGAAAGGGCATACATCAACGATGATCAGCGCTTCGGTTATGAGGGGCAGAAGGACCTGACCCCTGTTTGGTGGACACCTGATATCCAGCCCAGTCGGGCTGGGAAGAAAGGTAATCTACCATCATGTCCAGGTACTCCGAACAGTTCAAACGCGATGCCGTGGCCCTCTATGAGAACAATGAGGACCTCTCGCTGAACTCAGCATCAGCCGAGCTCGGAATCAATCGAGCCTCGCTGCATTCTTGGGTCAAAAAGTACGGCACCGGCAAACGTGCGCGTATAAAAGCCATGCAGGATAAAGCCCAAGCGGCGAATGATTCCGAACGGATCCGCCAGTTAGAAAAAGAAAACGCAAAATTGCGCGAAGAGCGCGATATTCTGCGCAAGGCCGCCAAATATTTTGCCGAAGAGACTCACTGGTGATCCGCTTCCAGTTTGTCTATGACCACCGAACCGAGTACTCGGTCAAGCGGATGTGCCATGTGTTAAAGCTGAATCGGTCCTCGTTTTATAAGTGGGTCCAAACCCGTAAAAATCGCAGGTTAAAGATGTATTCTGATGCTGTTATTGGTGCAAGGATCGCAACCATCTTTGATGATGAGCTTGGTCTTTACGGCGCTAAACGCATCGCTGCAAGCCTGAACGAGGACACGGCGTATGTCCCGATCAATCACAAGAAGGTCGCACGAATCATGAAAACCATGGGGCTTAAAGGCTTTACCAAACGCCGCCGATGTGTCACTACCAGGCGTAAGCCTGGCCACCGCGTCATGCCGGACTTAGTAGGCCGTAAATTCACAGCCAACGAGCCGAATCGCGTTTATGTTGGCGACATTACCTACCTGCCCTGTAAGGGTGGAAAGAACATGTATTTGGCTACAGTCATTGACACGTATTCACGCAAACTTGCAGGTTATGCGCTCGCAGACAACATGCGAGTGTCACTGGTCGTCGATGCAATAGCCCACGCGCACGGTGTACGCGGCAGTCTTGACGGGGCTATATTCCATTCCGATCACGGCAGCGTGTACACCTCACAAGCCTTTAGGAACTATTGCTCGTCGTTGGGTGTGCGCCAGTCCATGGGCGCGGTGGGAACGAGTGCTGATAGAAGCCCTAGCAGAATCATTTAACGCCACCTTAAAGCGGGAAGTCTTGCGCGATAGGAAAGTCTTTGATAATCCCATTATCTGCCGGCAGGAAGTCTTTCGGTGGTGCATGCGCTACAACACGCGCCGGCGGCACTCCTGGTGCAATCTTGTAGCGCCTGATGTCTTTGAAGCCGAGACTTCAGCTACACTGACTAAAGCAGCATAGCTAACCCCCGACGTGTCCACTTTCCGGGGGTCAGGCCCGAATTCAACTTCACTGAGGCTCTAACGTGGGATCCAGTCGCAGCGCGGACATCCACGGTTGGGCGTCGCGCACTCAACTGGGGTTATTTTATGAGGGGCCGAGAATTGGTCTTTCGCGGGCTATTGACTAATCTTTTGGGAGCGGAGTGTCGTAATATACGACATGACATCCGTGTGGGGCTATAGCTCAGTCGGTTAGAGCTCCGGACTCATAATCCGTCGGTCCCGGGTTCGAGCCCCGGTGGCCCCACGGTAGAAGGAGGCGTCGGCAAGCAATGCTGGCGCCTCCTTTTTAGTATTCGGTGTGCACACGCTCGGAGAAAATCGGTCTGGCGGTCAGCTCGATGCGGGTGCCGATATTTGTGTTTTCTGGGTTTCTGCAATGGACGGATTTTTGATTCGTGGCCATGATGCAGTGGAGATCGTAGCTCTCACCAGAGCTCGGGTTCTTTACAGTAATGTCGCTCTGCCAGGCTGCAGTAACGGTCGGATTGGGGGTTCGAGCCTGTATGTGGCATCCATTGCATGCTTATAAATGTCCAGGGCAAAGGCGCAATCGGTGGCATCGTCGGCGATGATTTGTGCGTAGTCACGAATGCCGCACATGCCGCCTACCTGCGCAGCGAGTGCGGAATCGTCGTCTTTCTCCGCTTTCTGCGGCTTAGAAAGCTTGGCAGTTGCGGAAGGTGCGGAATCGGTATCGGAGTCGGCATCGGCAAGCGCACCGCTGTCTGAACTGGCGCTGTGCGGGCTAGTATCGGTGAAATTGGGCTCGTCGTCAGCGGGGGTGGACGAGCACCCAACCAGCAGGAGCGCCGGTAAGAGCGAGAGAATCTTTTTCATGCGGAATATAGGGGATAAACAGAAGGGGCAGTAGAACAGGAAAAGTGCAGCACCGCAGCTCATGTGGGCAGGCGAATTGCGCACGGGTGAGCAGTGCAGTCTAATAAACGGCATGACAGAAGTAGATCCGCTCATTGAGTCCCTCTATCGCTGGTCCGATGTCAGCGGTGTATTGCTGATGGGAATTATCGGCGGCACCATTGCGCGCAAGCGCGGATACGACATCATCGGGTTTTTCTTCATCGCGATGTTTTCTTCCCTGGGCGGGGGCATGGTGCGCGACGTGCTTATCAATCGCGGCACGGTAGCGGCGATGAGCGAGCCGGAGTACCTGTACCTGGCGTTTACTGGCGCGTTGATCGCGCGCTTTGTCTATTTCAAGGGAAAGACCTGGGATTATATCCAGGCGCATGGTGATGCCGTCGTTTCTGGCCTGTGGGCCGGCACTGGCGCGGTGAAAGCCATTACCTATGGGCTTCCGCCGATTCCGTGCATCATGATGGGTGTGTTTACCGCTACTGGCGGTTCCATGATTCGCGATATTGCTATGGGGCGCGAGCCCGCGGTCTTTGGCGATAATCAGCCGACGGTAATTCCGGCCATCGCTTGTGCGGTGATCGTGCTCGTGGGAAACCACTTCGATATGTTGGCCGTCGGCATGATCGTGGGGCCATTGGTGTCTATTTTCTTGGCGCTGCTGGGCATTTGGGCCGGGTGGCGCGTGCCCGCGAACCAGGAGTGGGCGCCGATAAATGATACGGCTGCGCAGGTTAAGGCGCTGGCGAAAAAGGCTGAGAATAAAAGCCGCGCGGTCGGGCGCAAGCTGGAGCCGCACCGCGTGCGCTCTTGGCGCCACCGGCAGATGGAAGAGGCGCTGCAGCGGCGCATCGAAAAGCAAGTGCGTTCCGGAAAGCGCCGCCAGGATGCGGCGGAGGAGGCCAGCGAGTTTTTGCAGTCCTTCGAATCTGATGTCGACCAGTTGAGTAGTGTCTCAGCTGAGTCCGAGGACATGGATTTTGGAGTGGACTTTAGCGGCGATTCCTATGAGGCGGAGGAGCAGACCTCCAGCGAGGAATCCCAGCGGCTGCTCGATACGATTCTGGAAGATGACAAACTTACCGATGAGTTGATTGATCGCCTGATGGACCGTTATCAATCGCGCGACTAGGTTTCTAAGCAGCTGCTTGCCGATGCCCCCTAAATTCCGGGTCTGGATTTCTGGCAGAAAACTGGCATCAATTTTTCAGCTAGGTGCCATATCCTAGAACCATGAACCTGAGGTATTTCTTTTTTGAGCTGTGGGGCCTCATCGTTGACCATGGCTTGCCGCTCATCGCATTCGTGATAATCGGCATTCTTTTGCCCCGCATGGGGCGCCTAGCCATCCGGATCATCGAACATAATTTGGATGAGCAAGAAGAATCCACGAAGGCGCGGCTGGCACTGACCGGAGCATTGGTCTACATCGTCCAAGCGGTTGCGTACTTCCTATTGGTCGCGGCCGCACTGACCAATCTCGGCGTTCCGGCGCTGGGTGCTGCGGTGCCTGCGACGATAGTTTCTGCCGCGGTTGGTTTTGGTGCCCAGTCCGTGATTTCGGATTTCCTCTCCGGATTTTTCATCCTGACGGAAAAGCAATTCGGCGTGGGTGACTATGTCTCCTTTGCCGGCATTCCTGGGGTGGAAGGCGATGTGGTGACGCTGACCCTGCGCACCACGAAGGTGCGCACCCCAACTGGTGAGCTGGTGACCATCCCCAATAGTTCCGCGGGCGTGGTGACCAACTATTCCAAGGAATGGTCCCGCGCGGTGGTCAATATCAACGTCCCGGTGCACGAGGGCGAATCCTTGCCGGAGATTACGAGCCGCGTCAAAGAGATTTCGGAGCACGCTATTGAAGCCCCAGAGATCTCTGTCGATGTGGCCGGCGAGCTCACGGTTCTTCCCGCCACGCAATTGGTCAGCCCGCAGGTTGCCGGCCAGCCGTGGCAGGTGGGCTACCGCATCATGGTGACGGTTAATCCCGCCCGCCAGTGGTCCGTGGAGCGCGCTATCCGCTCGGCGTTGCTTTCGGAATTCTGGGACCACTACGGTTCCGCCATCGATTTTGATGAGCTGCAGGAACAGAAAAAGAAGAAGCCGGAGAGCCCAAAGCATGCCGCGGCGCAGTCTGCCAAAGACGCCTTGGATGCCGGGGAAGGCTCCCGCCCCAATACGCCAGTAGATGACCCCACGGTGGAAGAGGAAATGGCCCCAGAGGAAGTCGAGCTTGCTCAGACCAAGGTCGACGAACAAGCAGTCACGGATGAAGCGGGCGAAGACGCCGCGGAAGACGATGATAAATCACGCCGAAAGATCTGGCGCACGATTCAGACCAATACCCAATTCCAGAAGCTCGCCACCATCGGCGGGCGCGTGCGTGCCTCCACCACAGGCCTCGTGGCGGCCCTGCTCGTCGTTGGCCTGCTCATCCTCGCGGCAAGCAACCCAGAGGAAGGGGAGGCTGGCTGGTTGTCGCCGGACTATTGGAAGGATCGCGATACGCAATCTTCCTCCGAGCATCCAACGGAATCTGAAGAGACTGTGCCTTCGGAAGACCCCCTTACTACCGGCACCCCAACTGAGCCGACGGATGCTGATTCAACACCGACGACCACCAATACGCCGACCGTTCCTAGCTACCCCAGCCAGGACCCCAATTCGACTCCTAATTCTGGGGATGGGCACGGCAGCAATCAGGATGGACCCGCTGACTCGAACGGCGATTCTGGCGATGGCCAAGGGAATGGAGATGGAGGATCGGATGCAGACGGAAATAGCGGGGCGGCAAATAGCCAGCAGACCGCGATTCCTTCAGAACCCCACTAGATACTCGGAGGGGCGCCGTATACCTCGAGGCGGTCGGGCCAAAAACGGTTGTTTATTTCATCTCTAAACGAGGCAGATAAGCTGTCATCGCCCCTTTTGCTGCAAGTTAATACGCGGCCATCTGTTCCAATCCCGCAACGAAGGTCATAGGTTTTTCCGGTGATAGGGCTGGCGACGGAAATGTCAGTGTTATAAGTTCCAGTGACATTCTTTTTTGGTTGTCTAAATGGATAGGAGTGCTTGATCGCCTCATCAAAAATAGCACCGGTAAACTCGCACGATGTATGCTCGCCGGCTTCGATGGTGTCTCCCTGGTCGGTATATCCGCAGTGGCCGCCAATTTTCCCAGCGTAAATCGTGTGATTTCCAGCTGGGGGAGCGTCATCATTCGAGCCGGCATCGCCATGTTCGGCACCTTCTTCATCGCCTTTTTCCGCGGTGGAGTCTGGAGTATTCTCCAGGGTTTCCGTCACGGTCGTAGGGGCCGTGGAAGCCTCGCTGGGCACAAAAGCAGGTTCGGGTTCGGCAGAATCGGAATCATCGGAGGTACCGCAGGCGCTCAGCATGGTAAGGGACAAGGCGGCAAGCATTAAGGAAGTGTGGCGTTTCAACATCATAAGAACGGGTAAAAATCGGCGGTGTGAACGGTGAAAACTTTAGCATTTAAACCAGCATCTAGCTGTGGATTTATAGGAAATGCGGCGAAAGGTGGAACAAATTTGATACCCGGGCTGTTTCAGTAGACATGACATCATTATTTACACCTTTGGAACTTGGCCGTTATACGTTGAATAACCGCGTGACCATGGCGCCGCTGACGCGTCAGCGTGCAGGTCACAGCGGTGTCCCCAGCGAGCTACACAAAAAGTACTATTCCCAGCGCGCTAGCGCCGGTCTCGTGGTGACGGAGGGAACCTTCCCCGCATGGACTAACCGCGCGTTCCCGGGTCAGGCGGGCATCGTCGATGACGAGCAAGCCGCTGGTTGGCGCGAGGTAGCCAATGAGGTACATGATAAGGACGGCGTGCTGTTCATGCAGATCATGCACGGCGGCCGTACCAGCCACCCAGATCTCATTGATGGCGCCCAGGCAGAGGCCCCAAGCGCGTTGGATTGGGACGGCCAGGTTCGCGGTTTTGCAGGCAAGATGGATGCGCCGGTGCCGCGCGCACTAGAGGCTGATGAGCTCCCGCGCATCGTTGAGGAATTTCGCGCTGCCGCACGCCGGGCCGTCGATGCCGGCGTTGATGGTGTAGAGATCCACAATGCGAATGGCTACCTGCTGCACGAATTCATGGCACCGTCTGCCAACCAGCGCGACGATGAATTTGGTGGCAGCCCAGAAAACCGGTGGCGCCTGCCAGAGATGGTCATTCGTGCTGTCGTAGATGAAATTGGTGCTGACCGCGTGGGCGTGCGTTTCTCCCCGGCCCACGTTGTACAAGGCATTGTTGAAGATGACGAGGCGGATATGTTGGCCACCTACGGCGGACTTTTGGACGCCATTGCCCCGCTGAACCTGGCTTATGTCTCCTTCCTGCACGCCGAGCCGGAAGGCGAGCTCATCTCGGCCTTGGCAAAGAAGGCCCGTGCCAATGGCGAAACCAAGGTCTTGATGAATGATGGTTTCGGCACTGTCACCACCAAGGAAGATGCCGAGAGCGAGCTGGAATTGGACCACGTGGATGCCGTTGTAGTGGGCCGTCAGCTCATTGCTAACCCGGACTTGGTACGCCGGTGGGAAGAAGGCCTGGCCCTTAATGAGCCAGATCAGGCCACGTTCTACGTCGGCGGCGAGCGCGGCTACATTGATTATGAACCTGCCGCGGACTAACGCGTAGTCCGCGGCAGGTAGGGGAAGAGAGCGCGAGTGATAGAGAGTGAAATATCCCAGAGAGGATCTTTCACTCTCTATATCGAACGTGCACCCAGCGAGCGTTAACAACTGCCCGCTAAAAATTAAGAACTAAATCCCTCATCCGGGCGCCATGTCAGCGTAATGGCTTCGTTTACTGCTGCGGTGGGGTTGAGCAGGTCCTCAACGCGCAGCCAGTGCATTTCCGCAGAATCCGGGCGGATGGTGACATAGCTATATCCGTGGTGATCGAGGTTTACGTGGCGTGTATGGGGGTTTGCCTCCAAAAGGTAGCGCTCTGCCAACGTGGAAAGCCCGTTGTCCTCGGGAAGGTGGAGCTGTTCGTTGACATTGGGGGCGGAGATAGATGAGCACACCATTTCGGCTCCGAAGATGCGCCCATCCTTGCTGATATTGTGTGCCCATTCGGAGTGAATATCCCCGGTAACAAAGAGGGCGTGGGAGTCGTGCTTGGCAAGGGCATCGATAAGCATCCGGCGTTCTGCCGAATAGCCATCCCATTGGTCGCCGTTGACGGGAATGCCGGTGATATTGGATGACAGTGAGGACGATACGGGTGCTAGCTTGTCGTCGCGCTGCAGGGTAGCCAGGTTCATGGGGGAGAACATGACGGAGTTGCCCAGCATATTCCACGCGGCGGCGGAGGTGTCGATCTTGTTGACCAGCCAGTCGTACTGCTCCGAACCGAGCATGCTTCGCCCCTCGGCGGCCATCCTGGCAGGGCCAAAGAGAATTTGCTTATCGCGGTATGTGCGCAGATCCATCATGGTCAGTTCCACGAGATCGCCAAAGGTCAAACACCGGTAGAGATGGCCATTATCGGATGGATTGCTTGCCCGTACCGGCATCCATTCAAAGTAGGCCTGCATCGCGGCATTGCGGCGATCGATCCAAGCACCTTCCTTTCCCTCCGTGTGGTTATGGGCGCCGTCCCTCCAAGAATTGTCTGCGGTTTCGTGGTCGTCCCAGACCGCGATCCACGGCAGGGCAGCATGTGCTGCTTGGAGATTTTCATCGGTGCGGTAGCGGCCGAGGCGCGTGCGATAATCTTCCAGTGTCGTAATCTCGTGCGCGGGGTGGTGCAGGCGTACTGGACCGAAACCGGCGTACTCGCGCTGTGGGTATTCGTAAATATAGTCTCCCAGAAAGACCATATAATCTAGTTGCCCGGCTCGTCCGCGCTGAGCGATATCGCCATAGGCTTGAAAGAAACCGGACTCCCAGTTGGCACAGCTGGCTACACCGAAGGTTAGTTCTTCTGGGGATGCAGTAACCGCTGGTGCGGTTTTGGTGCGGCCTACGGGGGAGATTTTATCTTGGGCACGAAAGCGGAAGTAATACACGGATTCTGGTTCGAGGCCGTGAGGATCCACGTGGACCGTGTGATCTTGTGCGGGATCGGTGGTGACTTCGCCGCGCTTGACAATGTCCCTAAACTCCTCATCCCGCGCAATCTCCCATTCCACGGTGGTAGGCGCGCCTGCACCGGAGCCAGGCATCGCATCTGCATCTGGGGTCACGCGCGTCCACAAGACAACAGAATCTGGAATGGGATCTCCGGAGGCTACCCCGTGCAGGAAGGGGCGTTCACCGAGCGTGGGCTCTACCATGTGTGGTTCTGGGCGCGAGGAGAGGCTGCTTTGTGCATGAGCAGTGCTGGCGTTAGCCGTGCTGGCAGTGGTGGTCAGCGCCAAGGCGGCGCCGACTGTGCCGCTGGTTTGGAGGAATTTGCGGCGGTTGACATGAGACATCTCTGATTGCATGCTGTGGTTTCTGCTAGTCATATTCATAAGTTTTCTAAGATTGAAAGGGCTTGCAACCGCTCAGGCCGCATTACACCAGAAATTCCTTTATCAGTAACCACGGGTTTACCTCCGCACCGATCGGCACGCCTTATTCAGAGGTCTAGAGCACAGTAGGCTGGAAGATATGAGCGAGTTGCAGCAGATAAATCAATGGCCCGTAGATACCGTGGCCGGAGCATTGATCCACAGCGGTGAGGTGATAGACAAGGCAGGCGATACTTCGCGCCAATTTCCGGTTGCCTCCGTTACCAAGCTGGTATCGGCGTACGCGGTGATGATGGCCGTGGAGGAAGGCGCGGTGGATTTGAAGCAGCCCGCTGGTCCGGAGGGTTCGACCCTCGAGCATCTGCTCGCGCACGCCTCGGGTGTGAAGTTCGATTCGCGTGAACAACAAAAACCAGTGGGCGAGCGGCGCATCTATTCCTCTGCCGGTTATGAGTGGGGTGCAGAGATCGTTGAAGGTGCCACCGGCATCGAATTTGCAGAGTACCTGCGCGAAGGCGTGTGCGAGCCGCTTGGAATGTCCTCTACCCGCTTAGAGGACTCGGCAGGGCACGGCTTGGTTTCTACCGTGGAGGATCTCGCTGCATTTGCTGCCGAGGTCCACGACCCGCAGCTCCTGCACCCCAGTACCGTGGCCGATATGCGCCGCGTTCACTTTCCTGGTTTGCGCGGCATCGTACCCGGTTACGGGAGCTTTAAGGATTGCACCTGGGGGCTTGGATTTGAGATCCGCGGTGAGAAAGACCACTGGATGGGAGCCCTGCCTGCCGATGCCACCGGGCACTTCGGTATGTCCGGAACCTACCTCTGGCTGGCCGGCGACTACGCCATGGTGGCATTGACAGACCGAGATTTTGGTGATTGGGCAAAGCCACTGTGGAATGAAACCAATACAAAGATCTGGGAGGCGCTGTAAGGAGCTCCGTCGCAGATTTTCCTTAATAGGAAAACGAAAAAAGCTCCCCATTCCAGTGGAGTGGGGAGCTTAAAGCTGCTCTTTTTAGAACACCTGCAGACCGAGGCCTTCGAGGAACATGGCGAACTGGGTGAAGATGCCGTCAACGAGGGAGAGAATCTGGAATCCGAGAGCAGAAGAAAGATCAAACATAGGGGGTTCCTTTCAATAGGGAGAATTCAAACTGGATTGCTTGAATTTATCTCAGTATAAGCAGAGTGCGTGGATCGTGTCAAACTGTTTCTTAACACAAAATAAATGAATATCGACCGTTCTACTGATGGGGCGTGCGTCTCTTTTTCAAATCAGGGGATGAGAGTGGGGTTGGCGCCTGGCTACCCCCGCCGTGGGTTTACCACTTGGGACTTTTTGGAGAGCTTAGCCCCTAGGGGGACTGGGGTAGTTTTCGGCCGGGGCCCTAGGGGGTGAGCGCTATTGGGCAAGTGTTTCCGCTGCTAACTGCCTTGTGAGCGACTCGTACCGGGACGTTGTTTTAGAGAAAGCGGTTCAAGGGGTAAATTTCACAAATTTCACTGTTGTAACTTCAATTTCTTTAGTCACTTTAATTACAGTCTGGACTTTATGTTGAGGTTTAGATCTTGGGGGTTGAAGTGAAAGTTGAGGGTTGTAGAGGGTGGTGTGGCGCAGGAAAATTGGGTGCAGACGCAAAAGACAGTTCGTTGGGGAAGACGAAGCTCGTCTTGCACTGCGCCGCACGCCACGCGTGTGGATAGCAGTGGTGATTTGTCGAGGGAGATATCGGCTATGAATACTTGCGTCAATCCAGTGCCGGTTGATCAACCGGCCTCCAACTACACGTGGCCCAGCCGCAATGGTGCGGCCGTCGTGGTCACTGGTGTGCTGAAAATTTCTGGGATGCCGCGTGCGTTGCGCCCAGAGGTAGAACGCGCCATGGATCGGTGCATTCGCACCGAATCGGAGTTCATCGTCCCAGGCGATGACCCGCTGACCGCCCAGTGGTGTACTCGGTGGTACCGCGACGAGATCTCTATGGAGGCGCTCGTGCGCGGTGAGGCGACGGGTTCTGGAATGGATTCTGGCATCGGCATTGGCTGCCACCAGGTGCTTACCGGAACCGAGGTGGAGCTTGCCGCGCTTGAGAGCGCGGTGTGCTACCTTGCGCAGCGCTATGGCTTTAGCGCCACCGTGCGTTTTAGCTAAGACGCACGAGCGAATCGGCGCGAGCGCGGCCAAATTGAGCCCCGCCGCACGAGGTTGGTCGCGCAGCAGGGCTCCATTTTAGGATTCCTCGTCGGCGAAGGGATCCATGATCTTATCGGGAATATCTGCAACCGACTTAAACACGGCGGTTGGGCGGTAAGGATAGCGGGAGATTTCGCGGTCATCGGAAATGCCGGAGCGCACCAAAATGGAGCGCATGCCGGCCTCTAGGCCCGCCTTGACATCGGTATCCATGCGATCACCAATCATGATGGTGTTTTCAGAGTGAGCGCCGATGTGGTTGAGCGCTGAGCGCATCATGACAGGGTTGGGCTTTCCCACGTAGTAGGGCTCGCGGTGGGTAGCGGCGGTGATCAATGCGGCCACCGCGCCGGTTGCTGGGAGCACGCCCTCGGGAGCAGGACCCGTAACGTCAGGGTTGGTGGCGATGAAGCGGGCGCCATTGCGGATGAGGTTGATGGCGGTGGTAATCGCCTCAAAGGAGTAGGTGCGGGTTTCACCAAGGACCACAAAATCGGCGTCATCGTTGGTGAGGATCCAACCGGCCTCGTGCAGCGCAGTAGTCAGACCGGACTCTCCCACGACGTAGGCCTTGCTGGAGCTGGCCTGGGTGGCCAAGAAGTTTGCCGTCGCAGTGGCGGAGGTCCAGATACGCTCGGCCGGAATATCAAGTCCGGTATTGCGTAGCCGTGCCGCCAAGTCGCGCGGGGTGGACATGGAATTATTGGTGAGCACCATGTACTCAATGTCGTTATCTTTCAGCGTTTGAATGAATTTATCAGCGCCGGGGATCATTTCCCCTTCCTTGATGAGTACGCCGTCCATATCGGATAGGTAAGAAATCATTGGTGGTCCTCCAAATAGTCAGCGATATCGCCGATGGTCTCGCAGTTAAGCATTGTTTCCTCAGTAAGCCGCACCTTAAAGAGCTCTTCGGCACGCACGGTGAGCTCTATAAGCTCGAGGGATTCCACGCCGACATCGGAAAGCGCGGTGTCCCTGCCAAGTTCGGCCTCGGTTCCGGTGACTTTGACGATGAGGGCGATGAGCTCGCCCAGCGTATCCCGATCTGGGTCGTGGTCCTTATCCGGGTCAGAACCCTGAAACTTTGCCTGCAATTGGGCACTGAGGTCATTTGCCATAGTGACCAGTGTAGTAGCGATTGGTGCGTGACATAGGAGAAATAGGTTCACGCGGTACTGGTTAGGGGAGATTGCGCGAAAAATAATCTAGGCGCTTCCAGCATTGAGCCGGAAGCGCCTGAGCTACATCTCCATTGTGGAGGTGCGGGCGATATTACTCGCCGCTATTAGGTGCAGTTGGATCATCCAACTTCAGCTCGGAGGCCGCCTTTTCTACGACGGAGCGCTCAATCTTGCCATCGCGGGCAAGGCCATCGAGCACAGCGACGACGATGGATTCCGCATCGTTGTTGAAGAAGCGGCGGGCACCCTCGCGTGTATCGGAGAAGCCGAAGCCGTCTGTGCCCAAGGTGATGTAGGTACCTGGGACGTAGGGGCGAATCTGCTCCTGCAGCTCGGTGGTGAAGTCCGAGACACCAACGAATGGGCCCTCGAAGTCCTTGAGCTGGGAGGTAGCAAATGCCTCGGAGGGCTCTTCGCCCTTGCGCAGCGCTTCCTTGTTGCGGCGGGCACCGTCGCGGGCCAGCTCATTCCAGGAGGTCACGGAGAACAGCGATGCCTTGACATCGTAATCCTCAGCCAGCATCTCCTGTGCGCGAAGAGCTTCGTGCACGCCGACGCCCGAAGCCAGGATATTGGCCGGGGTGGAGCCATTCTCGGCGGTATTGAAGTGGTAGATGCCCTTGTGCAGGCCCTCCACGTCCAAGTTCTCCGGCTCGGCCGGCTGGTGGACCGGCTCGTTGTACACGGTGAGGTAGTACATGACCGGCTCGTTGTCTTCGCCGTACATGCGCTCGATACCGCGCGCTACCAAGTGAGCAACCTCGAAACCGAAGGCTGGGTCATAAGAAATGACCGCCGGGTTGGTGGCTGCCAAGACAGGGGAGTGGCCATCCATGTGCTGCAGGCCCTCACCGGTCAGGGTGGTGCGGCCGGCGGTAGCGCCGATGATGAAGCCGCGACCCATCTGGTCGCCGGCGGCCCAGAAGGCATCGCCAGTGCGCTGGAAGCCGAACATCGAGTAGAAGATGTACAGCGGGATCATGGCCTCGCCCTGGGTGGCATACGAGGTAGCGGCGGCGGTAAAGGATGCTGCCGCACCGGCCTCAGAAATGCCCTCGTGCATGATTTGGCCATCGGTGGCCTCGCGGTAGGACAACATCAGGTCGTGGTCCACCGGCACGTAGTTCTGGCCGCGTGGGTTCCAGATCTTCATGGTGGGGAACCAGGAGTCCATACCGAAGGTACGAGCCTCATCCGGGATGATGGGCACGACGCGCTTGCCCAGTTCCTTATTGCGCATGACCTCCTTGAAGGTGCGCACCAAGGCCATGGTGGTAGCGACTTCTTGCTTGCCGGAGCCCTTGCGCACGGAGCGCAGCTTGTCCAAGGAAGGTGCTTCCAATGGGGTGAAGTCCGCACGGCGCTCAGGCAGGAAGCCGCCGAGTTCTTGACGGCGCTCCAGCATGTACTTGATCTCCGGGGAATCCTTGCCCGGGTGGTAGTACGGCGGCAGGTAGGGATCCTTTTCCAGCTCTTCATCGGAGAAGGGGATCTCCTGCTTATCGCGGAAGTTCTTGAGATCCTCCAGCGTCAGCTTCTTCATCTGGTGGGTAGCGTTGCGGCCCTCGAAGTTGTGGCCCAAGCCGTAGCCCTTAATGGTGTGGGCCAAGATGACGGTCGGCTTGCCGGAGCCCTTGTTCTCTAGAGCGCGGGCGTACGCTGCGTAGACCTTGCGGTAGTCGTGGCCGCCGCGGCGCAGTGCCCAGATTTCGTCATCGGAGAGGTCTTCTACCAGCTTTGCGGTGCGCTCATCGCGGCCGAAGAAGTGCTCGCGCACATAAGCGCCGTCGTTAGCCTTGAAGGTCTGGTAGTCACCGTCAGAGGTGGTGTTCATGACGTTGACGAGGGCACCTTCGGTGTCCTTGTCCAGCAGCTTGTCCCAGCCGCGGCCCCAAATGACCTTGATGACATCCCAGCCGGCACCGCGGAAGAAGGACTCCAGCTCCTGGATGATCTGGGTATTACCGCGCACTGGGCCGTCGAGGCGCTGCAGGTTGCAGTTAATCACGAAGGTGAGGTTATCCAGCTCGTACAGCGCAGCGGTTTGCAGCAGGCCGCGGGATTCTGGCTCGTCCATCTCGCCATCGCCCAAGAAAGCCCACACGTGCTGCTTGGAGGTGTCCTTGATGCCGCGGGTTTCCAGGTACTTATTAAAGCGTGCCTGGTAAATGGCGTTCATCGGGCCAATGCCCATGGACACGGTGGGGAACTCCCAGAACCATGGCATCAGGCGCGGGTGTGGGTAGGAGGGCAGACCCTTGCCTTCACCGAGGGAAACTTCCTGGCGGAAGCCGTCGAGGTCTTCTTCAGAGAGGCGGCCTTCCATGTAGGCGCGGGCGTACATGCCCGGGGAGGCGTGGCCCTGGAAGAAGACCTGGTCGCCGCCTGAAGGATCGTCCTTACCCTTGAAGAAGTGGTTGAGACCGACTTCGTACAGCGGGGCGGCACCCGCGTAGGTGGAGATGTGGCCGCCGACGCCGATGCCGGGGCGCTGCGCGCGGTGCACCATGATGGCAGCGTTCCAGCGGATCCAGCGGCGGTAGCGCTTTTCTAGTTCTTCATCGCCAGGAAATTCCGGCTCCATGTTGGTGGGAATGGTGTTGACGAAGTCCGTCGACGTCAACGAGGGAAGCTCCACGCGCTTGGCGGTGGCGCGCTCCAGAAGGCGCAGCATCAGGTAACGCGCGCGCTCTTGGTCAGAATGGTCCAGCAGACCATCGAGGGAATCCATCCACTCGCGAGTTTCTTCTGGGTCGCTGTCGTGAAGGTACGATGCAACACCATCGCGGATAAGCGGGAAGTTGGAATCGCCCTTGGCGGGGTCCTTCTCGGCCATGTAAACCTCCTAGTTAAGGGTCTGCAGAGTTTATCTCCTACGATACGCGTTCCCAGATCGCGAGTGGGAGTCTAGGCTGTCTAAATCGCGGCGCTTTCCGATGCACCCCCTATAACCTGCGGTTTGCTTCTCTCACCCAGCGTGCAAACGTGGGTAGTAGGCCCCTAAACGGCGCTAGTTGTCCCACAAAACAGACGCCGGTGTGAGCAGAAAAGGGCCTGCAAATTGGGGGAAAGGGGTGCTATAGCAAGTAAAAGACGCCCTGGGGCGTTAAACTACATGTAATAACACACGCCCTCCCTGCCAAGCACGGGCCGGGCGTGAGCAAGAATTCACCGAATAAGGAAGGAAATGCATAGTGGCTGACGCTGCAGTCAAGCTCGGAATCAAGGAAGGGCAAATCGCTCTAGAGCTTGGTTGGGACGAGGATTGTGATACCACAATCTCTGAATCTATCGAAGCCGTACTCGGTGAGGATTTCCTCGAAGAGGAAAATGATGAGCTGTGCGATGTAGTCCTTCTTTGGTGGCGCGAGGAAGACGGCGACCTCGTGGACGGTTTGGTGGATGCCAGCCGCCCCCTCGCGGATAATGGCTCCGTGTGGTTGCTGACCCCAGGTGCCGGCAAGCCTGGCACCGTCGAGCCTGGTCTCATCTCCGAATCGGCGCAGCTAGCCGGCTTGGTGCAGACCAAAGCTGAGCGCTTGGGCGAGTGGCAAGGTTCCTGCCTGGTACCGCGCGGTTACACCAAAAAATAGCCTTCACCAGCTGATTTGTGTAGCTTCACAATCCTGCGCTACTGTACATAACAGCGCAAGGGCGCATGCGGCTTTAGCTCAGCTGGAAGAGCAATTGGTTTACACCCAATAGGTCGGGGGTTCGATCCCCTCAGGCCGCACCATTTTCAAGTCTCGAGACATCGTTCCCAGAACGGTGGCTCGAGGCTTTTTCGTTGTGCGAAGGTTTGTTTTCGGGGGAAGGCTGTACACCTGGCTTCTACAGTCTAAACGGCGGGTTGAGAGCACCGTTAGAGGGGCTGACTAAGCAACCGAGTAAACAGCCTGCTGGGGTTCCTAAGCCGCAAGGCCGGAGCAGAGGACGACCAGCCCCAGGAGTACGCCCGCGCAGTCAATTAGCTTGAGACGCGCCAGAGTTTTTACACACGCCGTACGGTGCCGAGGATTAACTACCTTGGCCGGAATCTGGCATACCTACACCTGCCATCCCATACCGGAGACCAGCAGATTCTGCCCCCCGACCCAGCCCTTAGAAATAAGGGTAGGGCGGGGGCGCCCTTCCCAAGCGCTCCCGCCCGGAGGGGCGCGCAGGTGGCCTTCTGGTCACGCCGTCCAGTCGAAAAATAAGCCGAATGAGCGAAAGCGAATTCGATAGAAGCCCGCCGCAGGCGCGGCCACTCCTGGAGGCGCTAAGGAGCTTTGAGAGGGAGCCAGAGGGGCGCTGATCCAGCAACCAACTGGGTGAGCAAGAAGCGGTGAATCTGGCCCAGGCCCGATTAACACTAAGAGTGCCAATAGTGTCTTGCCGCTAGCGCCAGAAGACGAGCAGATCGAGAAGCTCGGCCCAACCGTGGATCGTGTCCATGGGGGTTGGCAAGGATCGCGCCGACGGCAGCGCCTAGCGCGAGCGAGAGCAGCTCAGAAAGTCGCTTAAGACTAGTGTGGGGGCGTGGGGTTCTTTTCATGGATTCCTCCTTGCACGTCCCGTATTTCGGTCGTGCGGAAAAGGAATACCGCAACCGGTGCGTTGTCCGGCTCCAGATGCTCGGTCTGGGCTGCCGCCCGAGCCGGACGGCTCGGTTGCCCCGGTACAGTCCTCGCGTGCTCAATCGCGCAGAAGCTCTGGCCCTCCACAATGGGTACCGCTGCCGGGTCTTTAATCGCTTAGACGGGCACACAGCGCGCCGCGTGGAGTGACTAAACCGTCCCGCAGGCCTGACAGGCGCGGTCGGGCGGAATGTGTCCAAATATGTTGCTGACCTACCCGCCAGGGCCGTCAGTCTTTCGGCGGGGTGCCGCCGGTCTTTCGGGCCGGTAAATCCGGCCCGAGTCCACGCCGCGAAGCGGCTTGGGAGACACACACTATATGCACTCTTAGTGACATCGGGTGACCAGGCATTTTAGTGCCTGGCAGGTTTTATCGCACGTGCGATAAAGTGGGGGCATGGCGACCCAAAAAGAAGTCTGCGAAAGGTGCGGGAAACCGATCCCGCACCGGTCGGATCCGCGTGGGCGGCAGGCCCGGTTTTGCTCGGGTGCATGCCGTGCTGCTGCGTCGCGTGAGCGTCGTAGGCGACAGCACCAAGAGGAGCTGGCGCAGGCGCATGAGCAAGCCACGCTGAAGCTGCGTACCCCCAGAGAGGAGGTAGCTGACGCGGCTCGTGTCGTTAGAGAGATGACTCGTGATCTCCGGGCGGGGCGCGAGTTTTACGTCAGTGATGAGCACCAGGAGTTAGTGCTTGCGGTGCGTGAGTTTGCCGAGCTTATGGATAAAAATGCGCGTCGTTCTGCTGCCCCTGCTGGCTTGAATCGTGCCGCCCGGAGGGCAAAGAAAAAGCGGCGACATTAAGCGATTGCCTAATTCTCTGCCGAGTTTCCATAGTTGAATAAGTCGGCAGTTAACACACCTTATTTTCCGTAAACTGCCGACTATGGAAGAGAAAAACCTATCGTCATTAGTGTTCGGAAACGTCGTCCTTGAATCTCAGTTTTTGGGGACAACTCCTCGAATATATGCCGCTGACATGCGGTCTTATTCTTTACGCCCCAGTCCTTATGTCACTCTCTCTGCCCCCTTAAATGATTTAAGAGGGCAGCTTCAACCTGACCATGCTGAGGCTATCGCTAAGAAAATCTTTGACTCCGTGGCTGAAGAGCTGAACGAAAACTACCCAGGTGGTTGTGAGCGTGCAGAGGAGGAACTAAAAGCCTGGCTTATGCAGAGTAATTAGTGCACATTGCATGGAAGATGGACTTCTTTGGAGATACCAATGTCATGATGCCTTCCTGCAAAAATCTCTCCATCAATTCGATAATCATGCCCTGAAGTAGTTGGGTCACAGATCGCTTCTCCACGAACAAATCCGTAGCCACCCTCAGGAAGATTCTTAGAGGTTTCATCTACTGTCTCATAAGCAAATCCGAGATGTTCTTCTTGAAGCCTGATCTTTGCTTTTAAAGGAAGAAACCCAGTTCCAGTACACCGGACATGCAATCCATAAGAGAGAATTCCTCCGGCTTCTACCGGGGGATTCGCAAATGTTCCAGTGCATACACCTGCATTCAAAGAGCGAGTTGATATTCCATCATTCGATGTTTCCTCATCAAGCGTAAAAGTAAAGCTATCTCCAGGCTTCACCTCAGCCCGAGGTGATGCGCCTTCTGATATCTCAGTCGAAGTAGCAGATGCTAGCGGGCAAGAGAGGGCGAGGGCAGAAAGAACAGTTGCAACGACAGTACAAGTTGACCTGGTTTTAATTCTCATAAAAGTGATTATGTGGGTGGATAAAGAAGTCTGCAACACTTTGAAATAGAAATCCGACTAACGAATCTGGAGAATTAGCGCCCCTTTTTTCTGTTCGCGCTCGAGCTTGCGGCGTTGTTGTCGGGTCAGCGGTTGCGGAGTGGGGGTTTCGGCTGCGGCGACAGGTGGCAGAAAGCGGGGCAAGGTGTGAGCACCTGAGCGATTTAAGCGCCTTGCCCAACCCAAGCACCCCCGCACCGCGTCTTCAATCGCTTAGAAAGCCACACAGCGCGTCGTAGGCGACAGCACCAAGAGGAGCTGGCGCAGGCGCATGAGCAAGCCACGCTGAAGCTGCGTACCCCCAGAGAGGAGGTAGCTGACGCGGCTCGTGTCGTTAGAGAGATGACTCGTGATCTCCGGGCGGGGCGCGAGTTTTACGTCAGTGATGAGCACCAGGAGTTAGTGCTTGCGGTGCGTGAGTTTGCCGAGCTTATGGATAAAAATGCGCGTCGTTCTGCTGCCCCTGCTGGCTTGAATCGTGCCGCCCGGAGGGCAAAGAAAAAGCGCCGGCGCTAATGCCGGCGCTCGATTTTTGAGAAAAAGTTTTTAATTTTTCCCGCAAAACCCCTGACAAACGAAAAGACCCCAACACCGAAGTGTTAGGGTCTTTTCTAGCTATATTCTTCAATATGGAGCGTACCACGTAGACGCCCGTGACTGCGAGTGGGACAAGCAGCGCGCCGGAATCGTGTCCGGAGAAATGAAATAACCCCCCGCCTAACCCGCGGGTTAAACGGAAAATGTGTTGTTTCCGGTGTGCAGCCTCGATAAATGGGCTTTAAGGGGTAACGTTCGCTTCGGCTTGTGCTACTAGGCCATCAAGCATGAGGTCTATGAGGCGTGGGGTAAGCGCGTCTGGAGTAAACGAGGTCTTGGGCTCTATCGGGATGGGGCGGGTGACTATCCCGAGTCCTATGTGAAAATCCAGCGCATTAAGGTTTTCTGGACACAGGTGTGCCTTTTTGGCGGCGTCCAGCAGCTTGTCGTAGGTGCTGATTAATTCCTCGGCGCGCCTTTCAATGATGCGGTCCTTTTGTTTCCTCGTCTCCGGATCGCGCATGGCATCTTCATAAATTGCTTGGGCGAGGGTTGCTAGCTGCAAAGATCCTATGGAATGGACGGTGGTGCGCCACGCGGTGCGTGCATCGCTGGCAAATTCCGCACTGTGGGCATCGATGATTGTGGCGATATCGGCCGTTGCCTGCGCGCTTACCGCGTCGAGGAGCTCGATGCGCTCGGGGAAGTGTCGAGTGGCCGTGGCTACGCCCACTGAAGCGGCCTTCGCAATGGTCCGCATGGAAATTCCAGGCCCCTCACTGGTGAGTAGTTGCCTGGTTGCGGTGACTATTGCCGCACGATTATTGGCTGCATCTTGTCTCATGGTTGACATCTTAACAAATGGAACACTATGTTCTATTTAAGTAACTGAAATACAGTGTTCCAGATAAGGGGATTGTCATGAGTTCTACTGCTACTCACTCGCGGCAAAACACGACCGTAAAAATCTTCGCCGCCGTGATTGGGGTACCAATCGTTATCGGGCTGATGTTATTTGCTTTCCTTGCCCCCAACTTTTCTTCCGGGCCGCAAGGCGTGCCCGTTGCTGTGTCCGGACCAGAGCAGATGATCAAGCACATGACCGATAAAGCAGGCGAGGGCGGAGGACCTGACCCCCAGATGGTGGACACCTTGAAACCAGCATCTCGCTGGGGAAGTGAGGTACCTTTCCACCATGCCAC
>NZ_JBEHGD010000031.1:0-22649 GCF_040225835.1 Corynebacterium sp. KPL3927 | reverse complement strand
GAAGCCGCCGGATCAGCTACACTTACTATCGCATCTTGATTAAATCCCCGTGTCCACTTTCCGGGGTTCGGGCCCAGCAGTTGCAGTCGCAGTGGTAGCTGTAGAAGTAGCAATGAAGCCCCGGTGATTATCGCTACTTTCCTAAGAAATAAAGACATTATTCTCCAACCCTGATAGCTTACTTTTCCAGAAACTTATTTGATCGCCTGAGAGCCGTCAAGAGGTTGTTCAGATTTAAATCTTAGCCAACCATTATTAGGGGCGTGCGCATTCCAAGAGTGCTGATGCATTACTGAGGTTGAGTCGTTGCTGCCATTCTGCATAAGACCAGGTTGCTGAAGCGTAAACGGACCGCCTCAGCGTAAAGTTTCTCAGGTATCGTTCCGTTTCAGTAGATGGGGAAATCTGGAACATGCCAAGGAAATTTGATCAGGATGCCAAGGAACGTCCGGTCCGTCTCGTGGAAGATCGCATCTCGGCGGAAAATACGTCGATGCACCCCGCGTGCCAGGCAGCAGCCCCAAAGTTGGGGTTTCATGGCATACGGCCCTTCTTTGGACTTAACCCTGCCCGCAGTGCCGGGGACATACCAAAGTCCAAACCTGAAGATTTGGCTGCCGAAAACGCAATGCTAGACCGTGTAAATCACCAGCTACACGAGACTAATGAACTTCTGAAGGCTGCCCGAGTTTTTCGCGTCATAACTCGACCCAAAATGTGGGAAATGATCCGATTCATCGATAACTATCGAGATCTTTTCCTAGTCGAATGCATGTGCACCGGCGTTATAAAATAACCGGGCTGGTCAATCGTTTTTATTGTCTCGCATGATTATCGCCAATCCACAGGCCACAACCCGAGGACTTTAGCGATCCTTACCGTCGCGACTGCGTGCTAGTTGAACACAGGAGTACTCTTCACCGTGATAACGACGGCCTCTTTGGCGCCGGCTAACATCCTAATCAAACCCCGAACTTCATACCGAGCCGGAGGCATAAACGTCTACACCACTACACGGGACTTGACCGTCCATATTAACGCAGTGCCCACGGTGGCACCGGTGAAAGATGAGCATGATGTGGTTGTCCCCCACGAAAAACATGACCTTCAACCCCCTGCGAGGCAAGACGGATGACTAACGAGTCTGGCTCCCGCAGCATGGCACTACACCCGCTGCGGGAGCCTTTGTCGTACTCACGCTGGGTTGTGCGCGCTGCATGGCCGCCGAGATTGGGCCAGCGGCAACGCACTTTGCTTACTGGCTAACCACACCGCACGATGGGTTGTGGATCGTAGACCGTGGTCTTGGTCTCGCGGGAAAGCTCCTTGCCGCTGAGATCCTTGATGATACGGGTATCGGACGTCGTAAAGCCCGGTGCACCGGATGATGGCGAACAGTCGCTGCCCGGCACGGACCTCGGTTGTGGCTCGGTCTTGGCCCAACGGCCGTTATTAATGGATTCCACCTCTACCGTCTTGGTGCCTTTCAAGCGGACGGTGATCTCACCGCCGCCAAAATTAGTCTCGATCTGCACTGGGGTATTGAAAGTATTGGTAAATTGCAGGTCAATGGCGCCCTCATACACGGTAGCCTCGCGGCCGGCCGGGTAACGGGAAATGTAGTACGAGTGCGGGGTGTGCGCGGTATCCTGCATGCCCGCGAAGTACGCGGCGTTATATAGCGTAGTGGCGAACTGGGAAATGCCACCGCCCACGGCGGTACCAGAGTGACCGTTGATGATGATGCCGGATTCCACATAGCCCTGCGCGGTGCCGCGGGGGCCGGTATAGCCATTGAGGGAGAAGGTCTCACCTGGGTTCACAACGGCACCGTTGACCTCTTGGGCCACCAGCTGAATATTGCGCCCAGAAGCAGAAGAGAATCCACCGGTGGAGAACTCGCCCACGGTATCGTTAAACGTCGCGTTTTCGGCGTCCTCGGTGGTGAACTCGGCTGGGTCCGGCTTGTAGGTAGCGTCCCACTCGCGGTCATCGCCAGTCACGCGCTTATCAAAGCCTTCCATGGTCGGCTTCCAGTCAATAATCTCGCCGTCCTGGGAGGGAGTGACCTGCTTGGAGCCACCAGCGAATTTCACTTTGGCATTCACGCCAGGCACATCGGCGCCATCGCTGCGCTCTTGCAGCAATTGCTGCGCGCGGTTGCTATCGACTACTAGGTGCAACCGACCATCCTTTTTCTCAATGCTGGTGAACTGGGAAATCTCCGGCTTATTTAGCGTGGCGGTTACGTTATTTTGGGCCTTCAAGGTCAACGGATTATCCAGGGCCTTGGCGGCATCGCCGGTGCGCATCTTTTCAATGGCCTCGTCATTAATAGCCGGCTCAATTTCTTCCGGCTCCACCTGCACGCCAGCCTTATCGAGCCAATTCGCTGCCACCGCATCGTGCAATTCGGTGCCGTCTACGGACTGGCCCAACGTGGGATCGGTGACCTTGAGCTCGCCATCATTAAGCTCCAGCATGCCGTCGACCGGCTCGGTAGAAAGCTCGTCTTTTACGCGGTCAAGGGTGGGCTGCAGCTTGTTATCGTCCACATCGGTTTCTACCGGGATATCTTCGGTAGAGCGAAAGAAGCTGGCCAGGCGGGTAATGGGGTTGAGCGAAGGCTCCTCAATGCCATCGACGGCGGCCTGGTTATCCAGGGCCAGGCCGGATTCGGCAGGGATAAAATCAGATTGCAGTTCGCCGGCGGTCACGGTCACGGGCTGGGTCTCAACGTCCTTGAGCTCGTCCTCAAGCTTGGCCACGGCGGCGGTGCGCTCCATGGCGGAGATATCCACGCCGCCAACGGAGACGCTGCGCGGGATCTTATCCTGATTTGCTATGACATCCCAGGCATAAGCGATGCCCGCAATGAGGACAAAACCCACGATCACGCCAAGCGTGATGAGCCAGCCCTTTGCACCGTTTTTTCCTTCTGCCTTCTTCACGCTTTAAAGGTTAACGGGTGCAGGGGCGTTTTTCCTAGTCGCTGTCCCCATCGCGAACATGGCGGGCGGCATCGCCGAGGCGCTCAGGGTTCAATCTGCCCTCATCCACGGCGCCCACGACGGCATCGATCACGGCGTTGATATCGGCCTCGGTGGACCACAGGGGCATGTCGGCGCCGGCGGCGAGGGAGGTAATGACGGCATCGGCAAGCGGAAGCGAGTCCGAAATGGCCGCCATGCCGCCAATATCATCGGTATAGATGGTGCCGTCATACTGCAAGGCCTCGCGGGCAAGGCCGTAGGCCTCCGGCAGGATGGAAGCAGGGGTCTGGCCATCGCCCAGGCCCGGGACCGCGAGGTGCCCCATCATCAGCGCCGCATTCGGCGCGGCGGGAATGGCGTTTTGGAAGGGAATAAACTCGTGGTTTTCGAGCTCTTCCAGCGGCGGGGTAATGGCCTCCGCCAGGTGGGTATCGCCCGAGGCGCGACCGTGGCCGGGGAAGTGCTTGAATACAGCCTTGACCCCGGCTGCATCCAGCCCGCGGGCGAAGGCGGCGCCGTACTCACCGGCCTGGGCGGGATCGGTGGAAAAGGCGCGATCGCCCACAACCTCGAGGTCATCCCCATCGACATCGAGTACCGGCGCGAAGTCCACGTTGATGCCGTAGTCCATGAGGCGCTTGCCGATGTCCCCTGCCAGCTGTTCTACCTGCTCCGGCGAATTATCCGCCGCCATCTGCTGTGCGGAGGGGTATTCGCCCAGGATTTCTGAAAAACGCTGCACACGCCCGCCCTCGAAGTCGATGGCGACCTCAAAATCGCGACCTACCTCCGCACGCAGGGCGTTAATATTCCGGCCCTCTTCTGCTAACAAACCGGGATCCGCCCAACTGGGGATGAAAATTCCTCCCACGCCGGCCTCCAATTTGGCCTTGGCATCCTCATAGCTGGTCGCCGGCGGCATAAGAACCGAGGCGGCGGTGGCGCGAATATCCTCCGGCGCTGGTGCTGGGATCGTATCCGTGGCGGATGCGGCGGTATCGGACGACGAGGGCGCGGGAGCCGCGGAGTCGTGTGCCTTGTCCTCCTCCGAGGTGGAATTAGAGCAGGCGCTAAGCACCGCCACGAGGCCCAAGCTGGCAATGATGCGGGAATATGTCATGCCTTCCAGTGTGCAGCATTCCTCGCGAACTAACCTAGGCGGTGGGTAGACTAGTGACATGAGTAACGGCAAAACAATGCTAATTGCCTATGATGGCACCGAACGCGCTGACCGCGCCTTGGAGTACGCCGCACAGCTTTTGCGCCCCTCCACGGTGGAAATCCTCACCGCGTGGGAACCGGTGGCACGCCAAACCGCACGCGCCGTGAGCCGCACGGGCATGCACCAGTCCACCGTGTCCCCCGATAGCGTGGAAGACGATCCCGCCTACGAAGAGGCGCTGAAAATCTGCCGCCAAGGCACCAAATTGGCCGAAAACTTAGGCCTAGCCGGCCGCGCCCACCTCGTGGAATCCGCCACCACCATCTCTTCGGCGATCGTGGATGCCGCGCACGAGCTAGACGTGGATGTCATCGTGACCGGCACCCGCGCGCTCACCGGCTTTCGCGCCTGGTGGACCAACTCCACGGCGGACCAGATCGTGCGCAACGCGGGCCTGCCCGTCTTTATCGTCCCACAAGAAAACGATGAAGACGCGGAAGATGACGATCCGGAATACTTCTAAGTAGCTGCTAGTATCTTTAGCCATGGCTCTGGAATCCGATTCTTTAAACAAGCGCACCCTCGGCCCCGCCGTGGGTAGCGCTGTTGTGGGCATCGCCCTGGGCATTATCACCATCATCGGCATCGCCCAGTTCTCCGGCAGCGATACCGTGCCCGAAGGCAATGCGGTCTCCGCCGATGATGCAGTGCTGGGCGGGCCTGAATACGGTTCCCGCGATTAGGTGGGCGCACCGGCGTGCATGACCGGGATCGGACCGACCAGCTCACCCGCGGCCTGCACAGCGGTTCTTATTTAAACCGCTACCGCAGAGCCACCCGCGCCCTGCGCCACCACTGCGCGCGCCTTGCCCGACCCTATCCGCTGGGCATTATTGCCTTGGCGCTCATCCTCGCGGTACAGCCATGGGGGCTAACCGCCGCCGATACCAAACACGATCTAGCCGCGGACCCGCTGCACTTCCTGCGCGGCGCGCTTGCTGCCTATACCGATATATTTACCCTGGGTCAGCTGCAGAACCAGGCCTACGGTTACCTGTTCCCGCAGGGTCCCTTTTTTGTGTTAACCGACCCCCTGCCGGATTGGATAGCCCAACGCCTGTGGTGGCTGCTGGTCTTAAGCGTGGGCTTTATCGGCTTTCATAAACTTGCTACCCGGATAGGCCTGCGCGGCCGGTGGGTCTGGGTGGCCGCAATGCTCTACGCCTTGTCTCCGCGCTCACTGTCCACGCTGACGGCCATTTCTTCTGAAACCTGGCCGGTCATGCTCGCCCCGTGGGTCATCTTGCCCTTCTTGCGAGAGCGGCTCACCTGGCGCGATGCTGCCGCCGCTACGATTCCTGTGGCGCTCATGGGCGCGGTCAACGCCACCGCCACGCTCGCGGCCTGCACCCCAGCGCTTATCATCGTGGTGTACCGCCGCGCCTTCAAGCCCGGCGCGGCCTGGCTGCTTGGCTGCCTGTGCGTATCGGCGTGGTGGATTGGCCCCCTTATTATCTTGGGCCGCTACGCCCCGCCGTTTACGGAATTTATCGAATCTTCCCGCGTGACCACTCGGTGGCTGAACCTGCCGGAGATCCTGCGCGGGACGACGAGCTGGTCGCCCTTTGCGGATGCCGAGCGCATCGCCGGCAACGAGCTCGCGACCTCTGCTTTCTTTGTCCTTATCACCATGGCCGTGGCCGCGATTGGCATATATGGCCTGTGCCGGCTGCCCCGCGTGTGGTCCATCATGCTGATTACCGGCGTAGCGATTTTAGGCTGCCAGGCGGCGTGGTACCTCGACGCGCTCGATGGGGTGCTGGCACCCCTGCGCAACCTGCACAAATTCGATCCGCTGGTGCGCATCCCGTTGCTGTTGGGCTTTGCCCGCGCCTGCCAGCTCCTGCCGCTGCCCACCAGCCTGCGGCCCACCAAGAAGCAGACGGTAGGCGCGCTGGTGCTGCTCGTCTGCATCAGCGCGCTCTCCCCGGCGTGGTCGCAGCGGCTGCTGCCCTTAGGGGCCTACGACGAGGTGCCGAACTATTGGCATGAGGCCACGGATTACATCAACGAGCATGCGGACAATACCCGCACCCTGATCTATCCCGAAGCCTCCTTCGCCCGCCAGGAGTGGGGCTGGACCCGCGATGAGCCGGCGCAGCCGCTTCTTGATGTCCCCTGGGCCGTCCGCGATGCCATCCCCCTCGTGCCGCCGGAGGCCATCCGTGGCCTCGACGGCGTGATGGCAGCGCTAGACGAGGACCCGGCCAGCGGCGTGCGCGCCTTGCAGCGCCTGGGCATCGGCGCGGTGATGGTGCGCCACGATCTTTTTGCCGCCGATAATGACACCTTGAGCAGCAAATTTGGCGGTGAAGTGCATACTTTTGGCGAGGTCGATGTGATCCTGCTCGAGCAGCATTCCATGGCACTGACCTCAGCCGATCCCGTCCGCGTGGCCGGTGGCGGCGAGGCACTCGCTTTCCTCGATGCCCATAATGGCCCTGCCGCCCGCGAGCTGGTGGATAGGGACGCCGATATCGTCACCGATACTCCCACGCTGGTGGATCGCAATTACGGCACGCTCCACGGCGCCGCCTCGGCACCGCTGGCCGCAGACGATCCCAGCCACGTGTATAACCGCCTGCGCGATTATCCCTCCGCCGGCCCACTGACCACGGTGGAGACCCACGGCGGCGATGTCGAGGTCTCTTCTTCTGCCGCCGATGCCACCGCCTTCGGTGGAGCCCAGCCGGAAAAGTCCGCCACCGCCGCCGTCGATGGGGAACATTCCACCGCCTGGTGGCCCGCACCCGGCGATGATGAGGCCTGGATCGAGCTGAGCGGTGACTTTAGCCAACCGAGCCTGAAGCTCATGGCCACCAGCTCCACCACGGTGACGGTGCGCTCGGGCGGCGCTGCAGTAGAAGTGGATCTGCAGCCCTTCCGCTCCAAAACGGTGCGCGTGCCCGGCGGGGATTCCCAGGCAATCCGCGTGGAACTATCCCACCGCACCGGCATCGCGGAACTAGAGGTAGAAGGCCACCCCATCGAGCGCGTGGTCACCGTGCCAGATACCTCGCCGGATGTGCACCAATTCTTCTTCCAGCAGATGGTGCACGATACCGGGGTGCTCATCCGCGATGTCACCGTGCCGCGCCGCATGGAGGTTACCGTGGATTCCACCAAGCCGGTACTCATCGATTCCCACCGGTACTCCCCCGGCAGCACCCTGAGCCTCGAGCCCGGCGTCCACCGCGTGCGCACCACCGGCGCATGGGTGTCCATGACGGAAAAGGGCTGGTCCCCGCCGGACGATTATCGCCTCACCGATTTTTCCATCGCTGCTGCAGAGGAGGAGCGCCTGCTCATTACCGGGCGCGCCTTTAATAAGGGCCTGCGCGGATTTATCGGCGATACCGAGCTCACCGCGTACGAGATCGATGCCGCCACCCAGGCGTTTATCGTCCCCGCGGGCACCAATGGGGAATTCCGCATGACCTTTAAGGCGCAGCCTGCCTACCGCGCCGCCTTGCTCTTTGGGGGCGCGCTCGGCCTGGCCACGCTGGGGTTCTGCCTGCTTTTCGCCGCGCGCCGCAGCCCGCAGCCCACCTGGCACCCGGATCCTGGCGGCATGGCCTCTGCGATGTACTCGCTAGCCTGCCTGGCACTGGTGGGCTGGCCGGCAGTACTTGCGGGCATGGCCGCTTGGCTCATCGTGCGGTGGACCACCATTCCGCGGGCCTTTTTAGCCAGCGGCGTGGTAGCGGCGGCCGGGGCCATCCTCGCCCGGGCCCCGTGGGCCTCAGGGTCCTATGCCGGCGATTCCGTGCTGCTTATGTGCTTATGTGCCGCGGGGCTGGCCTGCTTTTTCGCCGCCGACGGCCCCGGCCCCGGCCCCGGCCCATCAGGAGGTCGCGGCCTGGGCGCTCGATAAGCGTGTAGCTCGCCGCAGAGACCACAATGGTGCCTACCACCGTGACGGCAAGGATGACCCAAAAATCCAGCGGTTTCCCGCTAAACAGCGCCACCCCGGTCAGCGGGAAGGCCACGGCGAGCACCGCCACGTGCCACAGGAAAATGGAATAGGACCACGCGCCCAGCGCCTGCATCAACGGCGAGGTAAGCCACGAGGTTCCACGTGGAACTAGGGCCACCGGCACCACCACGCACGCCGCGAATACCGCCCCGGCAATGATGCGGCGGGCAAATTCCGCCGGCTCCGGATGCTCCAGCCCGGCCGGCCCAAACCAATCCCGGCTCGCCACCCACAGCACGAGCCCCGCCAGCACAACCCAGATCCAGCGCACCTGCAGGAGGCGCGCCGTGCGCTTGCCGATGCCCCTTTCTTCCACCTCCGCCGCCAGCATGCCCACCGCGAACCAGGAGGCATAGGCCGGCGGCCAGATTTGCGAGTTGACCTGGTCCTCGCCGTAGTCCGCGACAAAGGGGATAAAGCCCCACCCCCAGCTCAGTACCGCGGCGCCGGCGATAACGCCCATGCGCCAGCGCTGCGGCAGGCCGCCAATGGCCCACACGAGGAGCGGTAGTACCAGGTAAAAGAAGAACTCCACGCACAGCGACCACAGGTGGGTAAGGCCCGGGGCAAGGCCATCGACTACATAGATCTGCGTGGAGGTCAGGTTGGCGAGGATCTGGGTGGGGGTGATGGAGTGGGCATCGGGAAGCAGCAGCACAACCGATACCACGCAGGCATAATAGGCCGGTGCCAAGCGCGCGATGCGGGAGTGGGCATAGCCGCGCACCGTGTGCAGCCCGCGCCGGCGCCACAGGAGGAAGGCGCTGAGGGCGAAGAAGACGGCGACGAAGAAATCAAAACGCCCGGCAAATCCCCACCCAGTGCCGGTTTGGAAGGATACGTGGGTGACAATGATCCCTAATGCGGCAACCGCGCGTAGGCCGTCTAGCTCCGGCAGGTGCTGGGGTAGTCTTTTCACAGATGCCTGCGTGCGCACGCTTGCTCCTTTACCCCGGAAACCTGAAACTGATTGGATATAGTACTGCAATGAGCCGCTACCTTTGGCCACGCTCGCCACGGACGTGGGTTGTCATTGCCGCAATCATTTTCCTCCTCATTGGTACCCTCGCCCCGACCCTCTACAATAACCGGACCCGCCCGCTGGGCTTGGATCAAGATTTTTCCACCTCGAGCGGACCCACCGATGCGGTATGGATGGACGTGCGCGCCCTCATGGACGGTGAAGCCCCCGCTACCGCATCCGGCGATGACCCGCGCTGCGCCGACAAATCCGCCCCGATGTGGTGCTACCAGCACCACGGGCCGCTGACCTTGGAGCGCACCATTACCACCGGCGAGGTGGACGATGATGACACCATCGCCACCACCGATTCCGTGACCAGCCTGCTGGCTGGAAAAGACAGGGACTCCCAAGAGGAAATCGCCTCCGTTGATCAACACTCCGTGCTCAACCGCGAATCCACGTTCCCGGTGGCGAATCCGGTCAATAAATGGGCCCTCGCCTTTCCCGAGTTCAACGCCGATCTGACCCGGGAAGACTTCGAGCGAGACGGCCTCACCTATTTCTTCCCCTCCGGCACGGAGCAGCGCTCCTACCCATTTTTTGATTTCCTGGCGCAGGAATCCACGCCGATAGACTTTACCGGCGACTCCAAGGTGGATGGCATCCCCATCTATTCCTATCACCAGGACGTACAGCCGCTGCCGCTGAAAAACACCTTTAGCAATATCAGCGCGGATTTGGACAGCACCACTAAAACGGACGAGCTGAAATCCGGCGATTTCCAGTTGAAGGGTCCCGCCAGCCGTTTTTATGACCGCCACTCGCGCGAGCTTTTGGACTTGGATGCGGATGCGACCGTCATTGTCGAGCCCTTTTATACCGTAGGCCGCGATATTTCGGTCGAGCCCACCACCGGCACCATCGTGGATGTCCGGGAAAACGTCAAAGTCTTTTTCGCCACCGATATCCAGCAGGCGGGAACCCTGATCGCAGAGGATGACACAGAGGATCGCTCCGTGCTGGCAGCGGATTTCCGGTGGTCAGAGGACACCCGCTCGGAACGCCTCGCTGAGGTCCGCCCGGTAATCTACGCCATCCGGGGGCTGATGGCCGTTGGCTGGCTGGGCAAGGCCATCGGCGTTTCCCTGCTCATTTTCGCCGCCTACCAGTACATGCGCCGCCACCGTGACGCCCATGATGCCGCGCACGCCTAGGCGCATCCTCCTCGGGCTGTGGGGAATTCTTCTCGTGGCCGCGGTGTGCTGGCCCTTCGCACTGCCCGGTGAATTCCTCTGGCGCGATATGGTGCTCTTAAACGATCCGGGGCTTACCCCATCCGCGCTGGGTGCGGGAAGCCTGCCAGCCCGCAACGCACCACAAGATGGGTTTTTGGCATTACTCGGCGGCGCGTGGACCGCCCGGGTCCTTATCTTTACCGCCGCTGGGGCCGCCGCTCTCACCGCCGCGCTGTGGTCTCGCACCACGGTAGCGGCGCTGGCCGCAATGACCATCGCGGTGGCCAATCCCTTTGTCATCGAACGCCTCCTGCAAGGCCAGTGGTCCTTGGCCATTGCGGCCTGGTTACTCCCGGTCATCGCCTGGGCGGGGCGCCGCCACAGCTGGCTGGCATGGCTGGCCATGTGGGGAGCATCGCTTACCCCCACCGGCGGGTTATTTGCGGTGGTCACCGCCCTGTTTACCTGCCGGAAGCGCGTGGCCCTGGCGGGCTGCCTCTTGTGGCTGCCGTGGCTGGTTCCAGGTCTCTTCCAACCCAGCGTGCCCGGCGATGCCACATCCGCCGTCGCGGCCTTTTCCCCGCGCGCAGAAGAACACGTGGGCACGGTGGGCGCGCTCTTGCGGCTCGGTGGAATCTGGAATGGCGAGGCCGCCCTGGGCTTAGCCGTATTCGGCCTCTTCGTCGCACTTCTCGCACTGGCGGGCGCCCACCGCGTCCCGGCGCGCTTGACCGTCCTGGCCGTGCTGGGACTCGGCGGGGCGCTGGCATGTTGGCTACTGCCCGGCATGCTGGAATGGGCCATCGATAACGTTCCGGGGGCGGGACTCTTGCGCGATAGCCACAAACTCACGATGCTCGCGCTGCCGCTATACGTTGCCTCCATCGGTGCGCTGCCACAGATTCCAGCCGCGCTGGCGCTGGTGGCCGCCACGATCCAGGTCCTTCCCACCCCGTCCCGCCTTGCCGTGCTTACTCCCCGCGATACCGGGGTGGATGAGCAGTTGGTGCGCGATATCGACGGCCGCCTGGCATTTTTCCCTGAGCGGCCCAATTTGGTGGAGGTTCCCACAAGAAATGACGGTGCGCATGGGGAGGCCTCAGGGGTCGCGGTCGATCCCTATTCCAAGGCCGTGCCCTTGGTGGAATCCGGCGAGCTCAGCGTGGACGGTAAAGTCATCGATCAAGCATCTCCGCAATACCGCGCGGCGCTGCGCGCCTGGCAGGACCAAGATATGGCAGGCCTTGCGGAACTTGGGGTGGGCGTCGTGGTGATAGATGGCGCCATCGCCGCAGAGACCGACGCCCCGCGCCCCGAGCTGCCGTGGGCGCTTACCGCCCTGTGGATGACCGCCCCACTACTAAGCCTTGGAGCAATTGCGCAAAGGCAGCGCCGGTCTTCTCCCACGAAAAGCGCGCGGCAAACTCCCGGGCATTAGAACCTAAGCGCCGGCGCAACTCCGCGTTCTCCAATAACTCTTGGGTGGCCGCCACGAAGTCGCCCTCTTCTTCTACAAGGATCCCGGTCTCGCCATCGACTACGCTATCGCGCAGGCCAAATGCATAACCTACTGTGGGAACCCCATGTTGGGCGGCCTCCATGACGGCAAGGCCCCAGCCCTCTTTGTGGGAGGGCATGAGGTGGGCATCGGCACGCGCGAGCAAGGCGTGCTTATAGTCTTCCGTCACCTGGCCGCGAAAACGCACGCGATCCGTCACGCCGAGCTTTTCGGCATAATCGCGCAAATTCGACTCCCACCAGCCCGAGCCAATCACATCCAAAACCGCGCCCGGCGTGCGCGCCACCGTATCCATGGCGTGCTCGATCTGCTTGTGTGGGACTAACCGCGAGAGTGTCACCAGGTGCTTATCCGCCTCGCGCTCGAGGGAAGGTACGTGCGCCGGAATGGGGTCTAGGCCATTGGCGATGATCCGCGCGCCGTCAATGCCGAGCGCCTCCAAATCCTCGCGCGAGGCCTGCGAGACCGTGACGTAGGTCGAATCCCGATATACCCGCGGTGCCACGCGCGATTCCAAGAACCAGCCCAGCCGCCCGAGCACCGGACCAGCCACGGGCCATTGCTCGCGGTGGCAATGGTGGGTAAGTAGCACCGTCGGCGCGCCGGAAATCAACCGCGCGAAGAAGGGAATGCCGTTTTGGGTATCGATGACCGCGTCGATACCGCGCAGATCCCCCAGGCCCATTCTCCCGGCCGCGATGGCCGCCCACGCGCGCGGGTACACGCCAAACTTGGCACCGCCGCGGCTATAGCGCACGCCACCCCGGACTTCCCGGCGCGCCGCATTCATGTGCTTAGAGGTGCGAAAGACCACCTCGTGGCCCTGCGCCGCTAGGTACTCCCCCACGCGTTCGAGGTAACGCTCGGAGCCACCGCCCTGCGGGTGGGTGGAATCGCGCCAGCATAGTAAAAGAATTTTCATCGTGGGGTATTAGCCTAGTGGTTTATGAAACACACCCGCGACATGGCCACGCTCTCCCGCTCCTGGGCGCTGCTGCGCTCTTTCCGCTTCGAGCAAACCCGCCCCGATCTTTTCTACGGCGGCCTGGCAGAAGATACGGCCACGCTGGTGGAAAACTTGGGCCGCGACTTGAGCGTGCCGCTTGCCGATGCCCTCGTGCTCGACGTAGGCGGCGGCCCCGGCTATTTTGCCGCCGCCTTCGCGGACCGCGGCGCGTCCTACGTTGGCCTTGAGCCCGATGCCGGGGAAATGTCCGCTGCCAATATCCGCCTCAGCAATTCCGTGCGTGGCGATGGCACGCGCCTGCCCTTCGCGGACGATTCCTTCGATGTGGTTTATTCCTCTAATGTCGCCGAACACATCCCCCGCCCGTGGGATATGGGCAAAGAAATGTTGCGCGTTACCCGCCCCGGTGGCCTGTGCATCATGAGCTATACCGTCTGGCTCGGCCCCTTCGGCGGCCACGAAACCGGGCTGTGGGAGCACTACATAGGCGGCGCCTTCGCCCGCGACCGCTATACCCGCCGCCACGGGCACCCGCCCAAGAATGTCTTTGGCACCTCACTATTTAATGTCCCCTGCTCCGCAGGCCTCACCTGGGCCGAGTCCACCGGCGCGCTAAAGCTCGCCTTTCCGCGCTACCACCCCAGCTGGGCGTGGTGGCTGACTAAGGTTCCTGGCCTGCGCGAATTCGCCGTATCCAACCTGACGCTGGTATTGCAACCGGACTAGGCCGCGCCACAGCTCGCACCGAGGTTGTCCTACTATACTGCCTAGCATGCCGGACCAACTACAGCGCTCACAGCTCTCCCCCACCGTTCGCGCAGCTCACCTGGGGTGGGCCGTGGCCAGCGTCGTCGCCACATTTGCCGGTGCGGCACTCATTGGCATCGCCTGTGGCCTCATTACAAAGAGCGGTTCCTGGGTCGCCTTTGGCATCGCCATCGGCGGTGCCTTCTTCGGCTTGGGAACGGTCTGGTACGGATTTTCCCGCCGCTTGGGCTGGTCGTGGCGCGATGCCGGGTTTGTGAAAGCCGAGCATTCCTTATGGCACCTGCTGTGGTGGATTCCCCTCGCCATCCTGGGCTCTGGTGCGGCCACGGGTGCCGTCAATGCACTCCTGGGCAGCGAACCAGCCGGCAATAACCTTTCCGCCGGCCTAAAGATCAGCCCCGCCGCCACCATCATGGTGGTACTCAGCACCGCGCTTGTCATTCCCCTCGTAGAAGAGGTGGCCTTTCGCCGCGTCCTATTGGATTGGCTGCAAAATTCCATGCCCACCTGGGCAGCAGCGCTTATCACCGTCGCTGTCTTCGCCCTCGCACACGGCATCCCCGCAGTAATGCTCTACATCGCATTCTTTGGCACCTTTTTGGTGCTAGCACGCCTCTGGTTCAAGACACTTACCGCTCCCCTGTGCATTCACATTGCAAATAACACGGTCGTAGCAATCACGGCCCTAGCGGGACTATCGGGCTAAGGAGTCCCTGCGCAGCGGGAGAAAGAAGCGCTAGTTCAGTAGCCGAGGTAGGACCTAAACTCACAACGCTTCATATCGACAGCGCACAATTTTCGTTATACGATATTTTCATGCCTGTGAACATCACTCAAGACCAACTCGACAATTGGGTTTCCGAAGCAGAAGAAGGCTACGATCCAGAAGTGTTGAAAAAGCGCGGACGTGGACGCCCCGGTCGCGGGGCGGAGCCTGCTCAGGTCGTTGCTGTGCGCCTGACTGCCGATGAACTTAGCGCCCTAGATCGCCTGGCTACGGAAAAGAATCTCACCCGATCCGAGCTTGTCCGCCAAGCAATCAGCGCACTCACGGCGGCATGAGAGCAGCCAAATCTGCCACAAAGCACGGTATCGCAGAAACCGACGGAATCCATGCTGCTTCCTATCCACTGTGGATAGAGCCTCTTGATGATGACCCTAGTCAATGGCGAGAACTCCGCCTCGGTTTTGATACCCATGCTCGACTGCTGGAAACCGTCGTGGTTGTTGCCTCCGACGGGGACGAACTATTAATCCATGTAATGAAAGCCCGACCACACTACAGCAAGCTCATCGAATAACGACGTCCCGATCCTCACCGGTTGAGGCACTCGCCGAGGGGCCCTGTTGGATCCGTGACCAATCCTAGAGACGATTTATTCCCACTTTCGTAGTGCAGGAATCGTTCCGAGGCCTAAACCACAGAATGTGTTGTTTAACCCCAACAAAGATCTAACCCCAGAGCATTACGCTGCTGGGGTTAGCTTTATGCGGGGAATTACCGCGGATAAACGCGTTAGGAAGCTGCGTCCTCCACGCGCTTCTTCAGGGCGCGGAACTGGTCCCACACTTCCTCAGGCACACGGGAACCCAAGAAGTTCAGGTACTCGGCGTTGTCTTGCATATCGCCTTCCCATTCCTTCGGGTCAACGGCGAGTGCGGCGCGAACGTCGTCGACTTCAAAGTCAAGGCCTTCCAAGTCGATGTCCTCGGCGCGGGCAGTGCGTCCGACCACCGTGTCCTCGGCTTCCACGTTGCCTTCAATGCGGTCGATGATCCACTTGAGAACGCGGGAGTTCTCGCCAAAGCCCGGCCACAGGAAGCGGCCATCGTCGCCGCGGCGGAACCAGTTAACGAGGAAGACCTCCGGCATGCGGTCGCCGCCCTTTTTACCCATGTCAACCCAGTGCTGCAGGTAGTCACCGGCGTTGTAGCCCATGAACGGCAGCATGGCCATTGGGTCGTGACGCAGCGCACCAACTTCACCCTCTGCGGCTGCGGTCTGGCCAGAAGACAGCAGTGCACCGATCATGGTGCCGTGGTTCCAGTCGAAGGACTGGGTAACCAGCGGAACCGTGGTCTTGCGACGGCCGCCGAAGAGAATGGCATCAATCTTGACGCCCTTCCAGTCGTCGTACTCCGGCGCGGCGGTGGGGCACTGGGAAATCGGCACGCAGTAGCGGGAGTTCGGGTGGGCGGCCTTGGTGGACGATGCCGGAGTCCAGTCTTCACCGGTCCAGGAGATGAGGTGCTCTGGTGCCTCGTCGGTCATGTCCTCCCACCAGACATCGCCGTCATCGGTAAGCGCAACGTTGGTGAACAAGGTATTGCCCGGCTTCATGGTATCCATGGCGATCGGGTTGGAATCGTAGTTGGTGCCAGGGGCCACGCCGAAGAAACCGTTTTCCGGGTTCACGGCGTAGAGGCCGTCCTCACGCAGGTGCAGCCAGGCGATGTCATCGCCCACGACCTCAGCCTTCCAACCAGGAATGGTGGGGGTAATCATGGCCAGGTTGGTCTTACCGCACTGGGACGGGAATGCGGCGGCGACGTGGTAGTTCTTGCCCTCCGGGTTGGTCAGCTTCAGGATGAGCATGTGCTCAGCCATCCAGCCTTCTTCCTTGGCCATGACGGACGCGATGCGCAGCGCGTAGCACTTCTTGGCCAAGATGGCATTGCCGCCGTAACCGGAACCGTAGGACCAAATCTCCTTGGTCTCTGGGAACTGGGTGATGTACTTATTGTCGTTGCACGGCCAGGCAACGTCTTCTTCGCCTGGCTGCAGCGGGGCGCCGACGGAGTGGAGGGCGTGGACGAAATCGCCGTCTGTGCCGATCTTGTCCAGTGCTTCTGCGCCCATGCGGGTCATGATGCGCATGGACAAGACCACATAAGCGGAATCGGTCAACTGCACGCCAAGCTTGGGCTCTGGATCGCTAATCGGGCCCATGCAGAAAGGAACGACATACATGGTCCGGCCCTTCATGGATCCACGGAAGGCCTCCGTCATTTCTTCCTTCATGGCCTTTGGCGGTGCCCAGTTATTGGTTGGGCCCGCATCTTTTTCCTTCGAGGTGCAGATGAAGGTGCGGGATTCCACGCGGGCAACGTCCGCTGGGTTGGACCGCGCCAAGTAGGAATTCGGGCGCTTTTCCTCATTTAGCTTGATGAGGGTGCCTTTATCGACCAGCTCTGCGGCGAGGCGGTCAGCCTCTTCCTGCGAGCCATCCACAAAAGCCACCTCGTCCGGCTGGAAAAGCTCAACGCTTTCATTAATCCAATCGATCAGTTCTTGATTGTCTGTAGGCAGCTCTCCAACGAGGCCCTGAATGGTGGCGGTCATTAAAAATTCTCCTCTGGATAGGATGTGAAAATCGGGGCATATCACGGCCCAACTTTGCCTTCCGCCTCCAGATTAACCGGCAAAGCCAAAATATTGGCCACATTAAGTGTCATTTTTCCCACTCCGGTTATATCCACCGCCGTGAGCGGACGTTTACCAAGCACACTATGGATAATTGTGATATTAGGCGTGATTTTCTCCACACCATTTCGGGGGCATTAAAGTATCCTATTTACCCATTCTATGCCACAAGGGGTCACCCCCGTTGAATCCACCGGTTATCCTCTTCCCCCATACAGCGGGGAAAACACCCGGCGCGGCATATTGCTTGCCATGCCTGGACAGGGAAAAATAGGGCGCAATGAATAGCACGGATAATTCTCAAAACACCCCTGCCGGAGAAATGCCGCCGGGTCGCCCGCCGCAAACGGACTTCAATGCGGTCTTTGATAATGACCTGGACTACCCGCGCCTGGGCAATGTCACCTTCCGCCGCGGCACGCTCACGGATAACCAGCACCAGCTTTTTGAGCAGCGCTGGCCCGAGCTGGGCCGCGTCTTAAGCGATGAGCTTATCGATGTCGATGAGTGGTTCGGTCGCACCGGCGCCAAAACCATCGTGGAAATCGGCTCCGGCACCGGTACCTCCACCGCGGCCATGGCACCGCTGGAGCAGGACACCAATATCATCGCGGTAGAACTCTATAAGCCCGGCTTGGCCAAGCTCATGGGCCAGGTCGAGCGCGAGGGCATCGATAATATCCGCATGATCCGCGGCGATGGCGTGGAGGTGATGGTGCGCATGATTGCCCCGGAATCCCTCGATGGAATCCGCGTCTTTTTCCCGGACCCCTGGCCCAAGGCGCGCCACCACAAGCGCCGCATCATCCAATCCGGCACGCTCAACCTCTTTGCCTCCCGGCTAAAGAAGGGTGGAGTCCTGCACGTTGCTACCGACCACGCGGGTTATGCCGAATGGATAGATGAGCTCGTGCACGTCGAACCCAGCCTGGAGTACAAGGGCTGGCCGTGGCCAGACTGCCCGCAATTGGTGGATCGGCAGATCATCACCAAGTTTGAGGGCAAGGGCCTAGATAAAGAACACATCATTACTGAATACCTGTGGGAGAAGAAGTAAATGAGCACCTATCTACTGGTGTGGGACGCACCCAATATGGATATGGGGCTCGGCTCCCTGCTTGGCGGGCGCCCCACCGCAGCGCATCGCCCGCGTTTTGATGCCATCGGCCGGTGGCTGGTCCACCGCGCGATGGATGTCGATGCCGATCCGCAGGCCGCAGTATTCACCAATGTCTCCCCCGGCGGCGCCGATGTGATTCGCCCGTGGGTAGAGGCCATCCGCAACGTGGGCTTTGGCGTCTTTGCCAAGCCGAAGATCCACGAAGATGATGACGTGGATCCTGACATGATCGACCACATTGAAAAACTGCGCGATGATCTCGCCGGCGTCGTGGTGGCCTCTGCCGATGGCCAGAACTTTCAGCCCTTGCTGGAAGAACTCATTGATGAGGGCCTGCCCGTCACCGTCATGGGTTTCCACGAACACGCCTCCTGGGCCGTGGGCCACCCCGAGATCGACTTCGTTGACCTAGAAGATATTGACGGCGTCTTCCGCGAGCCGCTGCCCCGCGTCAACCTGGATAACCTGCCTGAAGGTGGTGCATGGCTCCAGCCATTCCGCCCGCTGGCTGCGCTACTGAATAATAGCTAGGAGGCTTACCCCACATGTTTGAAAAATGGGGACGATTTTCCTATGCGCACCGCAAGGTCATTCCCATCGTCATCCTCGGTGCCATCCTTGCCCTCTTCGTAGGTTTTGGAACCCAGCTCGAGGAACGCATGAGCCAGGAAGGCTGGGAGGACCCGAATGCGGCATCGACAAGCGCGGCGCAGATCGAGCAGGAAACCTTCGGCCGCGATAATTCCGGCGACGTTGTTTTGCTCTTTAGCTCGCCCGATGAGAACTTCGATGCTGCCAAGGAGCACTTGGCGCAGCTCAAAAAGGATTACCCGGATCAGATTGACTCTGTCACCAGCTATTTCGATAGCAAGAACCCCAACCTGGTCAACGATGATCACTCGCTGGCCTTTGCCGCCATTGGGCTCAAGGGCGATGACGAACAAACGCTGCAGGATTTCCGCGCCATCGAGGGTGCGCTGACGGATACCTCCGCGCCGGTCGAGGTTGCCGGTGCCACGGCTGTGGCGGACGCCCTCGATGAAGGCATGGCAGAAGATATTGCGCGTGCGGAAAAGGCAGCGCTGCCGCTCGTTGGCCTGCTGCTCCTCGTGGTCTTTGGTTCCGTGGTGGCGGCGTTCATGCCGCTTATTGTCGGTGGCCTATCCATCCTGGGCTCGCTGGGCATTTTGGCCATCCTGGCCGGTTTCCTGCAGGTCAACGTCTTTGCCCAAGCAGTGGTCACGCTGCTGGGGCTGGGCCTGGCCATCGATTACGGCCTATTTATGGTCTCCCGCTTCCGCGAGGAGCTGGATAAGGGAAGCTCCACCAAGGATGCCGTGGCCACCACCACCGCCACCGCCGGGCAGACCGTGGTCTTTTCCGCGGCGATGGTCGCCGTCGCACTCTCCGGACTCTTCCTCTTCCCCCAGGCCTTCTTGAAGTCCGTTGCCTATGGCTCGATTTCCGCCGTCGGCCTGGCGGCCTTGCTGTCCGTCACCGTGCTGCCGGCCCTGTTCGGCATGCTCGGGCCCAAGATCGATCTGTGGTCGGTGCGCCGCACCTCCCGCACGGCCCGCACCATTCAGGACACCTGGTGGTACAAGCTACCGCGCTGGGCCATGCGCCGCGCCAAGGGCCTGACCCTGGCCATCTGCGGCCTGCTCATCGCGCTGGCGCTGCCGATCATGAGCATCACCTTTGGCGGCATCAACGAGACCTACCTGCCGCCCAACCACGACACCCGCGTGGCGCAGGATAGCTTCAACGACGAGTTTCCAGCCTTCCGCACCGAGCCGGTCAAGCTCGTAGTGGAAAATGCCACCAACGAGCAGCTTGTCGATGTCGTCATGCAGGTCCGCGGCCTCGACGGCCTTACCGAGCCCATGGGGCCATCGACCGCCACCAAGGACGGGACCACTGTCCTTTCGGCCGGCATTGAGGACCGCGAGGACTACGCACGGATCGTCCACGAGCTCGAGGATGTCACCGCGCCCGAGGGCGTCAACCTTTATGTCGGCGGCACGCCAGCCATGGAAGTGGAATCGCTCGATGCCCTCTTCCACAAGCTGCCGTGGATGGCGCTGTACGTCGTCCTCGCCACCTTCATCCTCATGGCATTAGTCTTTGGCTCCTTCGTGCTGCCGATAAAGGCCATTGTCATGACGCTTCTGACCCTGGGCGCCACCCTAGGCATCCTCACGCTCATGTTCGTCATCGGCGTGGGCTCCGGCGCGCTGAACTTCTCGCCCGGCCCGCTCATGAGCCCCATTCTGGTGCTGATCATCGCCATCATTTATGGCCTGTCCACCGACTACGAGGTCTTTTTGGTCTCCCGCATGGTGGAAGCCCGGCGGCGCGGCGATTCCACGGACGAGGCCATCGCCGCCGGTACCGCGCATACTGGCGGCATCATCACGGCGGCGGCCCTGATAATGATCGTGGTGGCGGGCGCGTTCGGCTTCTCCGATATCGTGATGATGAAATACATCGCGTACGGCATGATTTTTGCTCTGCTTATCGATGCCACAATTGTCCGAATGCTCCTCGTCCCCGCCGTCATGCACCTGCTGCGCGAGGATAACTGGTGGGCGCCTAGCTGGCTGCACCATTTGACCACTAGGCTTTCAGGTAGTACCACCCGCCGTGGGAAGACCATTCCCTTCAGTGAGTTAAAGCGGCGCCTTGAAGGAGATAAATAATTGAAAAATTGGCTGCAAGTTATCGCCTCGCTCATAGTCCTAGCCATCCTCATCTACGTCTTCCGCGATGAGCTGGACTTTTTGAGCGAAGGCTTCTCACGGCTCTCCCACGCCGAACCGGGTCCGGTAACGCTCGTGGTCATCGCCTCCATCCTCTCCGTCGTGGCGATGGGTGAGGTCATGCGCCTGCTCATCCGGGCCGGCGGCGTGGAAGTGGAGGGCACAGAAACCGCTGCTCTTACCTTTGCATCCAATTCCTGGTCCACCACCATGCCCGCAGGCCCGGCCTTTTCTGCCATCTTGACCTTCCATGTGCAGCGCACCTGGGGCGCCTCGGTGGTCCTGTGCGGTTGGTTCTTCGTGCTCTCTTCCGCCATTTCCACCCTGTGGTTGGTGCTCATTGGGCTTGGCGGCGTGCTTTTCCTCAACGCCGATATGGCCCTGTGGTCCCTCATCGGCACATTGGCAGCGATGCTGGCGCTCTCCGGCGGGCTCTTCTGGCTGAGTAATCACCCCGAAACGTTGGAGCGCTGGGTGAAAAAGCAGCGGCTGGTAAAGGGTTCGAAGCGCGAAACCCTACTCGAACACGTGGAGAGCCTCAAGGAAGTACACCTCACCCGCCGGCAATTCGCCTGGGCATCGTTCTATTCCTTGGCCAACCGGCTCATTGACATGGTCTCGCTCTGGGGCTGCGTGTGGGCCGTGACCGGCCAAATGCCCACGACCGATTCGGCCGATAACACCACCACCATCGCCGGCGTCGCACTGGCTTATCTCACTGCCAAGCTGGCCGGCTCCGCCCAGGTCACCCCGGCGGGTCTGGGCACGGTGGAAGCGGCGATCATCGCCACGCTCGTGGCCACGGGCATGACCGCAGTCGATGCCACCAGTACAGCGATTATCTACCGCCTTATCTCTTTTGCCTTCATCACCGCTATTGGTTGGGTCATTTATTTCTGGCACTATGCCCGCAAGGGCATTACCTACGCCGCGCTATCCCGTAAAGAAAAAGAAAAGGAAACCGTATGACTTCGACGCGTATCGCTCCGCTCATTGACATCATCGCCTTGATGATTTTCGCCATCGCCGCCCGTCTCGCCCACGGTGGACTGAGCTTTTCCAGCTGGGTCGATGCCTTCTGGCCCTGGGCTGTAGGCGCGCTCATCGGCTGGGCCATTATCCTGGCCACAAAGGTCCAGGGCAAGTGGAAAGAGGGCGTTGTAGTCTGGCTGTCTGCCATCATCGGCGGCATGGCCTTGTGGATCATGGTCAATGGCCGCCTGCCCCATTGGAGCTTCCTCATCGTGGCAACCGTGATGTCCGCCCTGTTCTTCTTTGGCTGGCGGCTATTTGCCCGCAAGTAGCAGATGCGACACAGCGGCTTTTCCTCTATAGGGAAAGCCGCTTTACATTTGGCACACATCAGTCAAAACTGGTCGCTCCCACTGGTGTGGTGCATATGGAGCCGGTGGTGAGCCTCGTGCCTGCGCACAAGGGCCTGACCCCTGGAAAGTGGACACGTCGGGGGTTAGGTCCCTGCTTTACAAGAGCTTCTCTAGAGGGAAATCCTTACTGATCCAGATTCTTTCCTTGGCACGCTCATTTAAGTCCTCATAGTAGCTTAAGAAATCTCCGATGGACTGCGCTTTTGCATCTGTAGCTTCTTCTCCTCCAGCCCATACAATGGTTGCGTCCTTTAGTGTGGTGTAACGCTTGCTGATGGTGAGCCCCGGAAATAGTGGGGCGGTCACCGTCAGTTAAC
>NZ_JBEHGD010000030.1:0-23298 GCF_040225835.1 Corynebacterium sp. KPL3927 | reverse complement strand
TGGCATGGTGGAAAGGTACCTCACTTCCCCAGCGAGATGCTGGTTTCAAGGTGTCCACCATCTGGGGGTCAGGTCCAGGTGCTCACCATGGGTTGGAGGCGGGATTTGAGGTCGGCCAAGGTGCTGTTGATGCGGCCGGAGGTAGCGTTGATATCAGCTGCGGCAGTAGAGATGGCGCCGAATTGGTACTTGATCTCGGACATGCGGAAAATGGTTCCTTTCGAAGTTGCTGGTGGAGGTGGCTGGGTTACAGGGCGAGGCCGCCGCCAACATTGGAGAAGGCCTGGGTGTTTTCGGCTTCGACGTTGTCAAAGTTGTGGGCATTGCTGCGGATGTTTTCAGAAATCGACGTCAATGCCTCGCGCAGTTGCTGCGCGGAGGTGTTGTAGCGCTGCATCAAGTTATCGAATGAAACCTGCGCCTGGCCGGCCCAGCTGCCGCGGACAGAATCCACTACACCCTGCAGGCGGGTGAGCTCGCCTTGGACTTCGTCATTGGTGTTATCGACGCGGCCGGCGGTGGAGACCATGACATCGGCTTGTGTCTTAAAAGTCTGAGACATAACAGTGCGCCCCTCCTTAGGGCGGGAAGAGATGTTGAGTGTGATTTCCCCCGAAAAAGCTTCTGTGCTTTCTCACCGTTATTGGACTGCGCTCAGACCTATATGGTTCCCGGGATGTTAAAAACTTTTCTGTTTATTTCTTGCTCAGGGATTCGGTGGCCATCCGGCACGCTGCTTTTTGCACGGCATTGGCGTTATGGCGGGTATGACACCCCACCGACATGTGATGCCCGGTATCTTCCCAGATGGTCCATTCCACTACGGAGCCATCGCCGGGGTCTTCTACATAGTGCAGACGCCCTGCGTCCTCGGATACATCGCGCAGTTCCGGATCCTTATCAACCTGCGCTTTGATTTCTTCAAAGAGCGCCCTAGCTGGCACGTTAAAAAGCGAGTCCGCCGCTAAGAGGATCCGTAAATCAGGGTCTTCTCCTGTGGCGGTCACCAGTCCTTCCTCCACGGTGGCTTGAAAACCGGTGGGAAGGACAACGGAGAGCCCTTCAATATCGAGGCGTTTTTCGCCAGGGTTGAGCCCGCCATCGCCACCCGCGTCGCCAGGCGCGTCCGCGTTGTCCTCGCTGCCACCACCAGATTCGTCCGTCGGCACGGATTCGGTGCCGCTTGCAGTGGTGGTACCTCCAGCGATGGTTCCGGCCTCGCCTTCGTCCTCATCATTAGACGCATTCGCACCCATAGCCCACCACGAGGCACCGATGACGGCAAGGATCACCACGACGATTGCGACGTGGAACATGTCGATGGCACCTATCCAGCCGCGCAGCTTATCGCCCCACCGCGTGCCTGTTTCCTGCCCCTTGCCTGCTCGCGCGCCAGTTCCAGTTGCGGCTCCGGCTCTGGGTTCGGCCCCTGTTTCCGGAACCGCTTCCGGGCGTTCCATGGGAATATCCATTTGGGCGGTGGGCGCGGATTCTGGGGTGCCCGCACCCGATTCAGTACCCCGTGCTGGCGTTGATTCCGGTGCGTGCGGTACGTCCTGCTGCCGCAGGCGGGCGCCGGCTACATCGAGCTGACGCTTCACAATGGTGACGGCTTCCCGGGAGATGGCGGTGCCAGAGGGATCCGCGATGACGGATACGTCCACGTCCGGCCAGGCGGATCCAGCGATTTTCGCGATCTGGTCCATGACGTGGCCTAAGGACTTGCCTTCTACGATGCCGGTCCCGGCAAGATCGTAGCGGTACACGGTTTCCGGGCCTTCAAAGATGGTGGCCGCATCCATAACGGTCACCGTAATCGTTGCCGTTGGTGCGAAGAGAGGTGTTTCTGTAGACATTTACTCTTCTCCTTCCCCGTAAACCACCTGGGCGATTCCCAGGTTTTCGCCGCGGATGCTCCACTGCCCGCGCCCGGGCGGCTGGTGGCTGGGCTTTAGCCCGAAGATGGTGCCTTCGTCGCGGTCGGCATCGAAAAGCAGGAATGCGGGTTGCAGGTCGCGCACTGCGGAAAAGAATTGGCCGAACAGTGCCCGGCCGATGCCGCCGGATTTTCGGGCGATGACCATGTGCAAGCCGATGTCCCGCGCGTGCGGCAGAAGATCGATCAAGGGTGCGAGGGCGATATCGCTGACCAAGTCCGCATCATCGATCACCACATAGATATCTGGGCCCTCCCACCAATCGCGGGCGGCGAGCTGCTTTGGGGTGATATCTGGCCCCGGCAAGCGTTGTTCCAGCGTGCGAACGGTATTGACGATTTCCTCCTGCGCACTGGATTGCGTCGCAGCATAGGCCGCCACCATGTCTTGATCCAGCGTTCCCAGGTGAGCACGGCGCTGATCGATGACCACCAGCCGCGCCTCCTCCCGCGGAAGGCCGCTAACCCCACGCATGACCTGCGCCAAGAAGTTGGACTTGCCACAGCCCTGGGCGCCGATGGCAACCAGGTGCGGTTCGCACTCCGGATTCCACGCCAAGGTGGAAAGATCGCGCCCGCCGATGCCCCACGGGATGCCACCAGTGGGGGCTTCGCCATGGGCGGCGAGCGCCTCTGGGGTTAGAACCGCGGGCAGCATCTTCAACTGCGGGGCGGGAACAGCCTTAGCATGCACGCGGCAGATATGGGCGATATCTTGATTCGAGGTATGCGCGAGCAGCATATTTTCACCGGCCTGCGTCAGCCCCCTGCCCGGGGCGCTGGGCAGTTTTTGCTGCAGCTTGCGGTCAATAAGCGAATCGAGTGCCTCACCCAAGCGCAGCTCAAGGCGGTGAGCGATAAGGTCCCTAATCGCCGGACGCATCGTGGTCCACCGGGAGGTCGCGATGACGACGTGGACATTGGCGGAGGCGCCATCAGCAACGATATCCGTAATGGATTCAGCTAAATCCTCAAACTCCGCATTGGACGGGCCGATGTGGTGCCAGCCGTCGATAATCAAGAAGGTCTCGCGCGATTCCGGCCGGCGGATAAACCCGGCAACCTCATCGACGATGCGGCGGATCTTTTCGCCTTCTTCGCGCCCGGCTACCCCGGCAACGTGCGGTAGCCGGTCCAGGGCGGCTAGCTGCCCACCGCCCAAGTCGATGACATAAAAGCGAATATCTTCCGGCCGCCGGTTGAGCGCCAGGGACGAGACTATCGTGCGCAGCGCGCCCGACTTGCCGGATTGCGGTCCCCCGCACAGTGCAAGGTGGCCGCCGTGTTGGTGAAAGTCGATGACTAATTGGTCTTGGCGCTGGTAGTAAGGCCTATCGATAATCCCAATCGGCGCGGACAGTTCCGCTGCGGTGGACTCCGCGCCCTCCCTATCGAGGGACGATAGTTCAATAACCGGCGGCAGCGGAGGCAGCCAGATGCGGTGGGCCTCCTGGCCACGCGCGGCGGCTTCCTCGCCGGCGGCGCGAACCACCTCGGTAAGCATCGATGTAGATTCGTCCATCACCACCGTGGGCGAATTCTGTGCAGCGGCATCGTCCTGCGCCCAGCCTGTAAAAAGCTCCACCCGGCGCGGCGGGCCCGCGGGGTTGCCGTCCTGGCCCGTGGCCGCGTGCATCCCCGTGCTAGTCGCAGCCCGGCGCGCGAGCGGCCCTGATACGTAGGAGGCCTGAAACCGGGTGAGATCCTCGGCATCGGATTTCAGGTAGCCGGCGCCGGGTTGGCCGGGAAGGTGGTAGGCATCGGTCACGCCAAGGACCTGGCGGGATTCGGCAGAGGAAAAGGTTTTAAGACCGATTCTGTAGGACAAGTGGGAGTCCAGTCCCCGCAAGCGCCCTTCCTCCAGCCTTTGGGAGGCCAAAAGCAGGTGCACGTGGAGGCTGCGCCCCAAGCGCCCCACGGCAACGAAGAGCTCGGCGAAGTCCGGGTGCTGGCCCAAGAGCTCGGAAAATTCGTCCACGACGATGATCAGCGCCGGCAAGGGTCCGTAGTCCCGCACGGCATCCGCAGAGGCGTTGTACTCGCCTACATTGGCAAAGTTTCCCGCGGTGCGCAGGAGTTCTTGGCGGCGGTTCATCTCCCCGGAAATGGCGTCATACATGCGCTCTACCAGGGTGGATTCCTCTTCAAGGTTGGTAATGACCGCGGAGGTATGCGGCAGGCGATCACAGCCTAAAAACGTTGCACCACCCTTGAAGTCCACCAACACCAGGTTGAGTTCATCCGGGCTATGCGTGGCGGCAAGCGCGGTGACCAGGGTGCGCAGGAGCTCAGATTTAAATGAATGTGGGTTGTGGGTACTATATAGCATTTCCATACACAGCAGCACGGCAGCACAGCAGCACGGTACAGCAGCAGGTGGGGGTTAGGGGGCCTACTTTTAACCCTGCGCTAGAAAATAGGAAAATTTAAAAGGTTTTGTGTACCTAAGCTTCCATTTTTTCATGTTTTGCATAGAGGGCCGAAATCCAAGCCCCATAAGCCCCATAACCCCCACCAAAAAGCACGCAGTAAGACTGATAGCACCGGAGCAATCTCGGACGGTACCTAGGCCGCGCCAACCCCTACATGTCCCGTACCTAACGGCGGCGACCTGTGCCGAAAAAGTGCTCTTTTTTCTTGACGGCTGGCGGGTTGCTCCCTATACTTGTCATCAGTGTCGATTTTCCGTTATGCGAGGGAGTCGGCAGGGATAACCCCGAGAACAATGCTTAAAATGGGTAGCCCCGACGGCACGAGCATGCCGTTTCTCCGACGATAAAAGATACATCCGCGTAAGTCCTGGAACGGCAAGCCAGGCTGGGGACAGAGGTTGGGTAGGGAGTTAGCGCTCCCGTAAAGCGAAGCTGCGCACGGTGCTCTCAGACCGCCCAGATATAAGCCGGGAACGCACCCCTCTCCGGATAGCGATTAATGCTGTCTGGAGTACGCTTTGTCTTCCTCTGTTACCGCTCCTGCGGTCAACCCCCGTCTTTCGTTTTATACCCTCGCTGACCTCACCGACATGGGTCTCGGCAGCGCTGACGTTCTGCGCGACAGGATTAAGCGTGGCGAGCTGGGAGCACATCTTATCGGCGGCACGTACCGAGTAAGCCGCGCCGATCTCGATGCTTACTTAGCGGCATGTCACCGCCCGGCGACTGTCGAGGATTTCGTCGATGCCATTGTAGCTGTTGCGCCTGCTTTAAGTGAGGAGCAACGTTGCCGCCTTACAACTGTTCTGTCTGGGGGTGCAGCGGCGTGACACATAAGAAAAGCGCCCCGGAGAGCGCCTCTCATAATCTGAACAACTCTGATTCTACTGCCTCGACTGTCATAAGTCCAGACATTGACCTTAATTCAGACCATCTAGCTGAGCTTCATGCCTCTGCTATTAGCGATGAAACAATCGCTGCAACTGGTGTCTATACTGCCTCCACCCGTGACGAGCTGCCTGAGCCGTTGCGCTGGATTGCAGATAGAAACGACACCCTTCCGGCTTTGGTCTATCCAATGGTTGAGGCCGGGCGCGGTGTGACGTGGCAAGTAAAGCCACAACCTGGTTCTTTGGTGGACGAGGAGGGGCGACCCCGTAAATACATCTGCCCGAAGAAAGAAGGGTCGAATATCTCGCCGTCGTTTATCGAGCGGCGACCGATTACGAGTGCCACACGTCGCGTGCTGGTGGTCGAGGGTACGAAGCAGGCTCTTGCTGCGATGACCTGGACTGATGACACGACTGCTGTGTACTGCATCCCTGGTATTCAGACATGGATGGGTGGCGAGGACGGGCCTAACCCTGCTTTTGCCCGTCTTAAAGGGCAGTCTGTCTACATCATCCCTGATGCTGATGCTGGCTCTAACCGTGCTGTCTACGACGGTGCGCAAGGCCTTGGTGAACACTGTAAGGCGTGGGGTGCATCCCCTGTCCGTTTCGTGCGTATGCCAGGCCACGGGTCGCAAGGGTTAGATGATGTCCTTGCCACTGTGGACGATGGCGAGCGCTCGGAGATGCTTGAGCTGTGGATTCGCCAGGCGCAGGCTAAGCCTGCCAGCAAGATGCCGAAGCGTGCTAGCAAGAAGCAGCGCAGCAACACTGACGAGACTCGCAACGACTCGCGTCCGAAGCTTCATACCGACTTGCCGCCTGAAACGCTATGGGATCGAGCTTGGGAGGCAATTGAGAGTAAACATGCAGGTGTGACACTGTTTCGCCAGGATTCTCGTCCTGTAATGATTTCTCGGCGTGATGGCCAGGCTGTCCTGGTGCCGGTAGACCGTGCAACGGGGCGGCGTCTGGCTGCTGCTGCTTTCGATTTGGTGCGTGAAACTGACGATTCCACCACTGTCGTGGCACCGATGGACAAAGATATCGACGTGATTTTCACTCCTTTCTATACCGATAGTCTGCCGCCGCTGCACAGCGTGACGCGGTCGCCGCTGGTTACAGAGACTGGCGAAATTATCACGCGCTCGGGTTACCACAAGGGCACGGGTGTCTATGTAGACCTCGACGATTCCCTTACCGGTATCTCTGTGCCAGATAAACCAAGTGATCAGGACGTGGAGAATGCAAAGGTGCTGCTTGAGAATGTTCTCTACGATTTTCCGTGGGTAACTCCTGCTGATCGCACCCGTGCTCTCGGTGCTCTGCTAACTCCCTTGGCGCGCCCGATGCTTACTACAGCACCCATGCACGTGATTTCTGCCGTGCGCCGATCCTCTGGAAAAGGTCTGCTCACAGATGTTTTCCATCTGATCGCAACAGGCGAGACTGCTGCGGTGCAGGACTTGCCTGGTACTGAGACAGAGATGCGGAAGGTAATTGCGTCGAAGCTTTTTGCTGGTGCTGCAACACTTTTCCTCGACGAATGTAGCGTCGGTGTGGATAGTAAAGCTCTATCTGCCCTGCTGACAGCCGAGTCTTATACCGACCGCATCCTTGGTGAGTCGCGCATGATTTCGGTACAAAACAACCTGTGCGTGTACGCAGCCGGAAATAATATCGCTGTTGACGGCGACCTGGCCCGCCGTGTCGTTCCTATTCTTCTCGACCCGAAGTGCTCCAGGCCTGAATCTCGCAGCGGTTTCCGGCATCCTCACCTGCGCCGATATGTGCGTGCTCACCGGCGTGAACTGCTGGCAGCGGCACTGACACTAATCCGTGCATGGGCTGTGGCTGGCAGGCCATCGCCTAATGTGGCCGGCCCGTTCGGCTCTTTCGAGGGCTGGTATCACGTGGTCGGTGGCACCTTGGAGCACGTCGGGTATGCCGATCTCACGACAGACTTGGAGGAGATCCGAGCACGGTATAACGCTTCTGAGCAGGAAAACGCTGAGCACCTAGCGTGGCTCTATGAAGCAATGGAGGGCGACGATTTTCGCGCCTTCGACGCAGAATGCAAGATCGCTGACTCCCGCGACTATGTCCCTCTGCCTGAGGGTCTGGTTTCTTTGGACGAGGTCTCAGCACGCCGCCTCGGGCGTGTCTACTCCCGTCTGCAAGGCGCGTGGATTGGTGGATACTGTCTTGAAAGCGCTGGTGTAAAGCACCACACGAAGCTTTTTCATGTGGTGTGCGAGGATGACTGGGGTGGTGGCCCCGGCCCTGGTGCTGGTCCCGATAACAGTGTGCCGCCAGAGCCTTCTACGCCTGCAACACCTGAGCCTTCGGATACAGATAGTGTTGACACGCTGGTATTCGACTTGGAGACCGGCAGTGCCGATGACCTGCACGTGACGGATGACCCTGGCTTTGTCCGGCTGGCTACTTACTCCATCAATGGTGCAGAACCTGTAGCTACAACCGATATTGCAGGTGAGCTGCTACCTCTAATCGAGCGTGCAGGCGTGGTCGTAGGCCACAACATCGTCCAATACGACCTGGCTGCGCTACAGCGTCTTTATGGTCTCGATGTTGAGGCTCTGGTGAAGTCTAACCGTGTGCATGACACTCTCGTCATGGCGCGGCTGGCTGCAGGTGGTGCTAAGAACTTAAAGTACGACCTCAATGCTGTCGCGTCGCGTTACAGCGTTGGTGGAAAGTTGCTCAAAGATGGGAAAACAGTACTTGACGCGCAGGCGGAGCAGTTTGGTGGCTTCGACAAGATACCCACCGATCACCCTGACTATGTCAAGTACGCGCTCCAGGACGTGCGGGCGAACACTGCCGTATACAGCAAGCTTCTGCCTGAGACCATCGACGCAGTGAGCGAGGAATATCTCCAGCGTGAGCACGAAAAGACGTACGCTCTATCCGTCGTGGAAGCGAAAGGTATCCGTGTAGACACCGGTAAGGTCGAGGCTTTTTTCGCGGAGGAAGAACAGACGAAAAGCAATATCCGACAGTGGCTAGTAGACACTGTCGGTATGCCCGACGAAGGTACGTCGCCATGGGCTTCGGTAGATGGCAAGCAGGCTATTGCAGACTACTTTGGCCGATTCGGTGCCGAAGTGCCGCGTACAAAGAAAGGTGGAATCTCGATTAGCGGTAAGGCGATGCAGGAGCTTGCTAAGCAACATGCAGGCACCCCCGAGGTAGTCGAGCTGGCGACCAGGATGCAAACACTGCTGCAAGCCTCGACGCCTGCTGCGACGATTAAAAAGTATCTGCACGGTGACCGTGTGTACCCGTCTATTAAGTCCAGTCAGAACACTGGACGCTTGAGCACCAAAGATCCAGGTATGACGGTTTTCGGTTCTCGTGATAAAAGGCTTATCCGTCAACGCGAGATGATCCTCTCGGATAGTGCTGACGAGGTTCTTATCAGCGTGGATTTGAGCCAGATTGATGCTAGGTGCATGGCTGCTGGCAGCGGTGACGAGCGCTACTCAGAGCTATTCGCGCTTGGTCGTGACGCACATACAGAGATGGCTGTCCGTGTATTTGGCGATAAGTCCCGCAGGTCTGAGGCTAAAGCTCTCGGCCATGCGGCAAACTACGGCATGGGGCCAAAGTCGTTTGCCGACCATGCTGGCATCTCTGTTGTTGAGGCTCGGTCTCAGCTTGATCGCCTGCATCGTGAGTTCCCGGAGCTGGAGTCCTTCAAAGAGTCTCTGCGTAAAAGCGCCGAGACTCGTGGCTGGGTTTCCACCGGCTTCGGTCGCCGTGTAGCTGTCGCACGAGATAGGGCTTATACCCAAGCACCGGCTGCATACGGTCAAGGCACGGCCCGAGACGTATTCCTGGAGGGCGTTCTCAATCTCCCGAGGGAAGTCCTGGAGATGGTACGCATTTTCGTCCATGACGAGATTATTCTCTCGGTGCCACGCGAGCGTGCTGAGGGGATTAAGGAGTGTGTGGTAGCCGCCTTTAAGGCTGTCGAGCTGCCTTCCTCTGGTGGGGTCTCTGTCCCTGTGCTCTCGGATTCAGCTGGCCCTGGCGACAACTGGTCTGAGTGTAAGTAGGCGGTTTGCATGCAGCTCTCTCGCAGCCCTCCCCTAGGCACTTTTATCGTCACAGAGACGTTAACAACGCAGGAAACACAGTACCCCGGGGAAGCCTTGAACCATCGGGCGCTTAACCCAAGTGCCCGATGGCACCGAAATACCGCAACCTAAAGAAAGGAGTTGGCCATGGAGCCACAATCACCGCAGCCACCCCGGACACCTCGCGGCGGGTCGAAGGAACGCTACGAAGCCGAGGAATCTGCAAAAGGTCTTATCGCAGGTTTAGTCGGCCTAGACTGCGCCGACATCATTCGTCGTTCTAATCGCGTCCAGGAGATTCTCGAGGATCTTGCCCAACACGCTCCCGCAGAGGGCGTGTCCCTGGAGCAGCTTAGGGAGGAGAGGAAAAAGGTCGATGCCGAAATAGACCAGCTGTCACGAGAGCTTGACGAACGCGACAGGAAAATGCAGGGCAAGCCCAACGGCAATCCCCCGGGCCAGCCCGAGCGCAAGCCCCGTAACGTCACGGTTAAAGACCCGCGATTTGCCCCTCTTTTCCAGAATGAACCAGAAGAAAACGACACAGATAAAGGATGGGAACCAGAACTATGATTACGAAGTCTCAGACCGCTTCTGCGATAAAAAAGTTTGAAGCTCGCCTGGAGAAGCAGAAGCGAGAGGAAGCCGAATTGGCTGCGGAGTTCGAGGAAATTGAGCGTAGGTTAGGCAAAGTTCTCGCCGCCTGCGTTTATGAACCGTCGAGCAAATGGGCCGCATTTCTCGACCGTTCTGTCTGGGAACTGCTCGTGGAATGCGGCGCACAGGTGGCCCCCTCCCGCGAAGCGTCCGAGGAGGACGAGGGCGCTCATCGCGGGGAGGACGAAGGAGCTGATAAAGGCTCCGAAGTCGATTCCGAAGGCTCTACCGAGCCGGAGGAGTCGGAGGACGAAGAAGCCGATGAAGGCTCCGATGACTCTACAGAGTCGGAGGAGTCGGAGGGTTCTGAGGACTCCCACGGCGGGGAATACGAAGAGGCTGACGAAGCCTCTGAGGCAGATTCCGAAGGCTCCCCAGAGCTGGAGGAATCCCCCGCAGGCCCGGAGCAAACTGACTACTACGGTCAGTGAGCGTAGGGCCAGAGGGTCGAGGGAGAGAATCTCCCTCGCCAGCGCCACGAGGCACCGGAGGTGCCCGAGTGGCTTGCTGGCCGCCTGTTAGGGAGGGCCGTCTTTGACGGTGGCGAGTACGCCTGAAGATGCGCAGCAGATTCAGGGGGCCGACACCGGAGAAGCGTGACCCTCACTAACAGACTGTGGCCCTGGCTGCGTCAGCAGTCGGGGCCACCCTGCCACAGTAAGTATGGAATGTAGGAGGTGGATATGCGAGACAAGTTCTCGACATATTCGCGGACAACCGTGCGCCTCGACAAGGATTTGGACAAATTTGTCGAGGAGGTCGCACGGTTCGCAGGTGTGCAAAAAGCAGTCGTGTTCCGGGAAGCTCTCTATGTCCTCGCAGAGGAGGAGAGCGTGCTAACGCAGAAGCGTTTGGCCCCGGAGACGCTGCGCCGGTGGGACGAGATGAACGAGCAGCTGCGTCGGATTGGCATCAATCTGAACCAGCTGGCTCGGCGCGCCAATATCGACGGGACTGAATCGGTGTCCGAGTTGGTAGAAGGCATCGCTGATAAAGTCGATTCTCTCCGCCAGGAGGTGAAAGACTTTGTCCACAATCAAGATTAGCTACAGTCAGAACCTCCGCGCGGCGACGGTGTATGCCGTCTACGGAACGGCAGACAATGCCCGCAAGGGTCGGGTGCGAGCTGATGCTTTATGCACGGTTCAACCTAATGCTGAATCGTTCTCGCCGTCGGCGACATCTGGCCGCTGGTCTGGAGTGGACTTCATGGAGGCCAGTGTGGACGAGATGGAGCGTTATGCTCCGGCTCAGCGCACTGACCAAGCAATTATTTATATCCAGTCGTGGGCGAAAGACGAGCTGGATAAGGATGACCCGGCTGATGTAGCTCGGGCTAATGCAGCCGGTTCAGAGCTGGCGATGCGGCTGACTAAAGGCACGGGAGTTCCGTTTACCGTTGCCACGCACACCGACAGTAAAAGCGGCTGCGTCCACAACCACATCGTCTTTGCCAATCACGACCCGCAGACAAAGAAGGCTGCGCCGAGGGACATGCGTAACTGGTTTAAGTTGCGCAACGTCAACGATGAGTTGATGCGCGAGTTGGGGATGCGTGTCCTGGGCAAGCCGGGAGGCCGGCAGGGAGGCAATGGAAGCAAGCCGATAAAGCCGGAAATATCGCTACTTCCTGCCGAGCGCAGGGCACGCAAAGAGGGCCAGTCCACCGACTCGACGGGCCTGGGCGTGGATGAATTAACAGCAATCACCTGGGCTGATTTCGCTCGCAAGCGCATAGACGCGCTGTGTGCTGATGAACGAGTAGCCGATGCTGAGGACCCGCTGGTCAAGGCGCTAGAGGTTGCTGGCGACTACAACCTGTCCCTGAAAGGGCAGCCTAACTCAAAGACCGAGGGCGAGTCGTTAACCGTGGCCCTGGTCGATGACGACGGAGAGGAGGCCTATTTTACGAACACCACTAAGGCCGGGCGTACCCGAAAGCGTAAAGCAGCTAAGGCCGGCTCGAAATTAGGCCGCAGCTATTCGCTAGAGGGTGTGACCGAGCGCGTTAACGAAGCTCAGGCAGCTCTCGTTGCGCGACAGGAGGTGGAACTCCAAGCTGATGCAATTGACGATGACCTGGAGGCGAAATACGGCTCCAGCCTTCTCGATGACGAGGAGGAAGAGGATAACTACTACTCCCAGGAGGGATTTAATTATGGTCTCAGTGACCGAGATGAAACAGATGGCCCAGGCAGCAGCCAAGGGCAAGGCGGAAAGCGTCTTGAAGATCGTCAGCCCGCGCCTGGACAAGGCGGAGAGGGCTATCAAGGCGACGCAGGAGAAACTGAAGAGTCTGCCGGAGAACGCGGGGGAGATTATCAACAGTCTGCCCAGCGACTTCTCAACGCGATTAGCGAAAGTGGAGACCGAATTAGGAAGCGTAAGGGGCAAGCTCGCCGAGAACAAGAACTACGTGAGCAGCAGTCACTTCCAGGTAACGATGATGGGAGTGCAACAGATGATCACCGGCCTGATAAGGAATATCGAGGCACTGCCCAGCGGCATGGACGGGGTCAAGGGAACTCTACTCGAGCTAAATCAGCAGATGTCGCAGCTCGTAAAGCTGCAACGGGAGGTAATCAGGGCAGCACAAAGCCCCATCCAGCTCGACCGGGCTTCCAGCCAAGCAGTAGCCCAGAGCCTCAACAACCAGATGACGGCCAGCCTGACTACTGACCTGGAGCCACTGGTAGCAGTAGCGGTCTCTGAGGCAATGTCGAAAGAGTCAGAAAGCCTGCACAAGGCAGCAGAAGCCTCTAAGAAGGCCCGCAGCGCCTTGCTCCAGGAGAAGGAATCCAACGAAAAGCTGCTGGAGGAGATACGCGCAGAGCGCAAGCAGTATAACGAGGACATGGCAAAATCAAACACTCACTTCATTAAGGCCTGCATGTCTGCCTCGTGGATTGCAGCCAGTGTTCTCTTCGTTACTATTGCACTCGTTGCTGTCGGCGCCTTGGGGAAAGGGCTGCTAAGTATGCTCGGCATACCTGAAGGCATGGGTGCTCTGTGGAGCCACGTCCAGGAGGCTAACGGCATCGGCCCGACACTGGGATGGTTGGTGCTAACCCTTATCACCATAGGCATCCTTATAGCGCTTATGACCTGGATGCTATCCCAGGCTGTGCCAGGTATTGCTCATTTGGTCGAGGAATACCGTCGCAGCCACCCGAGGAAAGAAACGAACCACTAACTCGAACACATGCACTGTAAAAAAGCTAAAAGACTCCCACACACAGCGTAGCGGTTAACCGCTACGCTTCTTTTATGCTCTCTCTGGTGCTGTTCCGACCGGCTTTCGATCGTCCGAAAGGTCACGTCGGTGCCAAAGAACGACTTCAGCCCTCAGGGACGGCTGTCGGGCAATTGAGGGAGATCCCCGCGTCGTTGAGCGCTGCCCGCCCGGCGGGAGTGAGACGCACGGCCCGAGTACGACCCCTGCGGGAAAGCCATTCCTTATCCAGCAGAGTCTTGCAGATTCCCGTGCCGAGAGGGCCGGCGAGGTGGAAGCGGCGTTCGGTGGAGTCCATGCACGACCTGCCCGTGTCGAGCATCTTCGGGGGCACACCCCACTGTATGAACAAGCGATGACCTTGATTAGTGACCTGACAGTGCGAGTCGATGAACTCGTGCTCTTCTAGTTGTTCAGCCAGGCGCACCCCGAGCTTACCGGCGAGGTGCTGATAACAGGTGCGGCCTTCACGTAGGTTCGCATTCGCCCGTGACGCGCTGAGGCTGTGAGGAGTGGGCAGGGGCGAGCGGGCGACCACGCCAAGACTCTCGACCACTCGTGCGATGTCTTCCCCGGCCAGGCGAATGTAGCGGTGCCGGCCCTGCCGAATGTCGTGGACGAGACCGTGGGTGACGAGCACGTCAACATGCTCGCTCGCCGTCGACCGGGCCAGGCCCGCGTACCTGCCCAGTTCACCAACCGTCCAGGCCCGCCCGTCCATGAGCGCAGCACACATGGCCGCCCGCGACGAGTCAGCCAGAGCCGACGCGACTGTCGAGATATCCGGGACCGCTTCAGGAAACACGCGCGCAACCATGCCTCCAGTATGCACCCGGAACTGTTCGGTGACGACCGAACAATCGCAGGCATAGTCTGAACTCACCAGATTCATTGCATCAGGAGACGAAGGGAGCGATCGCGATGAACGGGGACCGCCAACGGCTACGCGGGCACTACGATGAGGACTTCTACTGGGAACGCGTTGACCGCAACCTGGGTTGGCTCGACGAGGGCCCCCTCGTCGCCCAGCAACTCCTCGCGCTCACCGGGGGAGAGACGGCCAGGGAGATCCGGGACATGCACTTCGCCGCGTCCTGGCGCCTGTTCGATCTGGTGCTGCCGACACTGCTGGACCGGTCCTACCGGACCTGGGATCAAGACCTGAGCAAGCGCACCTACTTCGGCCACCCGCCCGCCGAGGCTTCGCTGGAGTCTCGCGTATGACCGCGCATCGGCGCACGGCGCTGGTCGCGACCCTCCTCGGTTTCTTCATCGTCATGCTCGATACGACCATCGTCAATGTCGCCCTCGCCGAGATCGGCACTGACCTCGACACGACGGTGGGCTCACTGCAGTGGGTCGTCGACGCTTACACCCTCGTGTTCGCCGCGTTCCTTCTCACAGCTGGGGCCGCATGCGACCGTCTCGGGGCCCGCAGGGTCTACCTCGCTGGCCTGGTGGTCTTTGCTGTGCTCTCGGCCGTGTGCGCCCTGGCTCCCACAGGCGGGTTCCTCGTCGCTGGTCGCGCCGTCCAGGGCGTGGGCGCGGCAGCAATCGTGCCGGGCTCTCTGGCATTGCTGTCGGCTGTGTACGACGATCCGAAGGAACGAGCACGCGCCATCGGGCTGTGGGGCGGCGCAGGAGGTGTTGCCGCCGCGATCGGACCGGTCCTGGGCGGAGCGCTGGTGTCGACGATCGGGTGGCGGGCGGTGTTCTGGGTCAACCTCCCCATCGTCGCTATCGGCTGTCTGCTCACCTTGTGGGCAATTCCCGCGCTCACGGGCAGTCGCGCGAGACGGGTGGACCTACCCGGACAGGTGCTCTCCATGCTCACGCTGGTGGCAGTAACCTATGCAGTCATCACCGCAGGCGAACACGGATGGTCACCCTGGCAGGTAGCCGTGCTGATCGCCGGGGGCGTCTTCCTCGCCCTGTTCATCATCGCAGAGCGACGACACCCGGACCCGATGCTGCCGATGGCCTTGTTCACTCGTGCCCGGTTCTCCGTGGCCGCAATGGTAGGGCTCGCGCTCAACATCAGCTTCTTCGGACAACTCTTCGTGCTCTCCCTCTTCTTCCAGCAGTACCTGGGATACGAGCCGTGGCTGGCAGGCCTCGCGCTGGCACCACAGGCGTGCAGCGCCGTGGTCGCGTCACCGCTGGGCGGCCGTGCCGTCGCCCGGTGGGGCGCGTTCCCCACCATGCTCACCGGCCTGGTAGTCGGCACGATCGGCTTCAGCAGCCTCGTGCTGCTCACCGCAGAAACCCCTTACGTGGTGGTCGCGGTGTTGACCTTCACGGCTGGATTCGGGATGGCCTTCGCGATGCCGGCCGCGACCTCGGCCGCGGTGGACTCGGCCCCGCCGGAACATGTCGGCATCGCAGGAGGAGTCATCAATGCCGCCCGCCAGACCGGCAGCGTCGTCGGCGTCGCAGTCCTCGGCGGAATGGTCGCCAGTGGAGCGTTCCTCACAGGCTTCCACACAGCCGTCGCGGTCGCCGGTGGAGTCTTCGGTGCCGCAGCGCTCGTAGTTGCTGCCACCATCATCAGTCACCTACAGGAGCCAGTTACACCTGAAGTTTAGAATCATTGTGTGATGAAGCACCATCGGAGGAGGTCGAAGAAGCCGCCAGTCGAACGCGTACTGTGCTCCGAAACTGGTAAACGCGAACACGAGCACTATGATGACGCCGTGCATGTAGCACTGAAACGGTCGCGACGGGCAGGGCCGCTGCGGATCTACGAATGCCCTCGTGCGGGTCGTGGCACCTAACCAAGCGCCCTGACTGGGGCAAACCACCGGCGAACTAATGACACTGTACGGGTCTGTCTCGGCGAGGAACGCTCCGGAGTGCGTCTTTCCTGGACGCTCCAGGAGTTTCGTTCTCATGCATAGGCAGCCGAGGCGCGCTGCAAGGCTTGTAGCCCTGAGGACAGTCGCCTAGGGCTTTGTACCATGAAACTAGGCGCGCCAGCGACCATAGGCCATGGTCAGAGAGTATGAACACCGGTGACCAGATAGCAGGTCGCTTGTGTCAGGCAATGCGCCGGCGCATTGTCTGACCAGTATGAGCAACAGAGCGCGCTCAAAACGTTAGGGCGCGCACGCGCAAAAGAGAGCAGTCCCTTTTCGTAGTCACCTATGCTCCTCAGCCCACCGGGGTATGCACACAGCGCTCATACACTAAAAGAGTCACACCGAGAGAAAGGATCACTGTGACGACAGCAGTTATTTTCAACCCCACCACCAATGAGGAGTACTTCACCACTCCATGCTTCAGGACTCGCGCCGAAGCCTGGGCATGCGCAACCGGGTTCATCTTGGCACGCTATAGCGGGGAGCAGGACGCCGCAGTAAGAGGCAACCTCGCAGACGCCACGCTGAACAAGGAATACGAGTTTTACTCCACGATCGACCTACGTCAAGCATCGCTCTACGGCCCTCCAGTCTCGATCGTTCTCAACGACTAACCCCAAACAAGACAAACAAAGGCAGCACCCCTCGGGGTGCTTTCCCTCTTGCTGGTCGGGCTGCGCATATTTACCCTCACGCGTGCGCAGATTTACGCATACAGAGCTAGTTATCCACAGGGGTTCACCTGCGGGTTTATCTATTTTCCCAGGTGGCTTATAACTATATCCCTGTAGATCTATATCCTCAGTCGATCAACCAACAAACCGTTCACTACGGGGTGCGGTTCTTGCTCCCGCCTCGCCTTGCGGCTCGTTGGGCTGCCGCCCAAATCAATAGATTTGGTTGCCACCAAAACACCCCACAACAACCACGGGCCTGACCCCGGACAGTGGACACATCGGGGGTTAGCTATGCTGCTTTGGTCAGTGTAGCTGATGTGAGTGCTTCGACCATTCCTGTTGAGAAAGGGTACCTAGAGTTGAAAGACGATAAAAACGTAGAGAACTTTGTGGACTGCCGCGAAATCCGCACGGTTTTCAAACCAACTTGGGTGAGCTGGTGGTTCCACAAGATTTTTACGTTCCCGCGTGTTGAGTGCGATGGGATCGTAAGCAATTGTCACTGGGGAAGAAACAAAGCGTTAGTGAGGGATGGTGGGACGGTTACGGTTGGATTTAGTTATCGTATTTTCCATGATACGAAAATTAGATGTAAGAGCTCCCCTATCGAGGTTTCCCCTTCACATGCTGAGTTAGAAGCCAAGACAGCCATAATTAACAACTCCCCGATGACTGCCGTGCTCTACTAGCATTCGTCTCGAGCCTATCGATGGTTCGGGCGCGTACTTCCCGCGACGTTGTGAACGCGGGCCTAACCCCCGGACAGTGGACACGTCAGGGTTAGGCCCTATGGCGGAACATACGCTATAACATATGCCTAAACATACGTCCCGCCATATGGCGAGATATGTCACGCGGGCCGGTGCGGGTAGGCGGTACCGGTGAAGGAGCCGCGCCCATGCCCCGCGTCTTGTGGTAGTTGTAGAAGAAAAAAGGGGGCGCATCTACTACCACTGCGGTATCTCGCTTACTCCGGCTTGCGCCCTGCGTTTTCTGCCCGCACACGCACTCCCACAGAAGCAGCAGTCAGAACAATAACGAGAACAACCGCTAAGCCGAGCCCTATTACATCAGTCAGCCACAAAACGAGGAGTACTAAAGAGGCAACCGCCAAGGCGAGCAAAACTCCGATTTTTATCTTCTGTACCTTGTCCATGTCCATAGCGCCATTATTCAAAATAAAACCAACCGCGCGGGAAGTTTTCCCGTTTTCGAAGAAATCTCCTCCAATCCTAAAAGCGCCCTCAGGGACCTGCTTTTCTACTTTATGCGCGTAGTGGAGAACGCTCGTATCCCTCTCGCGGAGTGATTCTTATTTCTCGGTAGGACTATATAAATGCAGGTAGAACTATATGTAATTAAACATATGCTAAAGCATATGTTGAGGCATATGGCGGGACATATGTTGCGCCATACGGCAGGCCTGACGACTGCGTATTGAAGTGTCCCAGGTTTTGTTCCGTCTGAGTAGATGGGAAAATCTGGAATATGCCAAGAAAATTTGACCAGGATGCGAAGGACCGTGTGGTCCGTCTTGTAGAGGACCGTATCTTGGCGGAAAATATGTCGATGCAAGCCGCGTGCAAGGCAGTAGCTCCAAAGTTGGGGGTTTCATGGCACACGGCTCGTCAGTGGACCCAGCAGGCCCGTCGTGCGGGAAGCATCCCAGAACCTGTGCCTGAAGACTTGGCCGCGGAAAACGCGAGGCTACGCCGTGAAAATCAAGAGCTACGCGACACCAATGAGCTACTGAAGGCTGCCTCGGCTTTTTTCGCGTCGGAACTCGACCCAAAACGTCGGAAATGATCCGGTTCATCGATGAGTATCGGGATCGTTTCTCCATCGAGTTCATTTGCGAGACGTTAAACACCCACCGTGTTGGCGGTTTCATCACGTCCCGTGGATACCGCCAATCAAAAGCCCGTGGTATGAGTGCCCGCAGTCTTCGTGACGCTGCTCTAGTCGCGCACATCGCCGAGGTCCATGAAGAAAATTTTAGCGTCTACGGCATCCGTAAGATGTGGCATACTCTGCGCCGTGAAGGAATCGACATTGGCCGTGAGCAGACCGCACGCCTGATGCGTCTTGCTGGAGTCAGAGGCAAAGGTAAAGGTAAGTCTCCTATTACTACCCGCAAGCCGAAGGGACCAGATCTGCGTCCTGATTTAGTTAATCGCAAGTTCAACGCCCCGGCACCGGCCCGATTGTGGGTGGCCGATATTACTTATGTGCGCACTAGAAAAGGATTCGTGTACACCGCTTTTGTTACCGACGTGTTCTCCCGAAGGATCGTCGGGTGGGCACTATCTGATTCAATGCGTACCGAGGCGCTGCCGCTGCAGGCGCTTAATCAGGCGATTGTCAGCGCGAAGGAAACAACGGGGCTGATTCATCATTCAGATCATGGCTCACAGTACGTCAGCATTGTCTACAACGAACGGCTGGCTGAGTATGGAATTGCTGCCTCTACCGGGACAGTAGGAGATTCCTATGACAATGCTTTGGCCGAAAACGTCAACGGTTCCTACAAAAATGAGCTGATTCATCGGCGGTCGTGGGACAGCGTGGTTGACGTGGAGATCGCGACGTTTGAATGGGTTAATTGGTGGAACGAGGTACGGCTTCACCAAAGTCTCGGCTATCGCACGCCAGCTGAGGTTGAGTCAGAGTTTTGGGAAACCAACCCGGCCCAAGAAATAATGGAAATCAAGGCAAATGCCTAGGAACAAAACCCGGGACACTTCAGGGCGTTTATACCTGGCTGCCGTTAGGGCTGCGCACCCTGCGCAAGATTGAAGATGTAGTCCGTCAGGAAATGGACGCCATTGGCGGCCAGGAAATGCTATTTCCTGCCCTGCTGCCGCGCGAGCCTTATGAAAAGACCAACCGCTGGGTGGAATACGGCGATAACCTCTTCCGCCTGAAGGACCGCAAGAACGCAGATATGCTGCTTGGACCTACCCACGAGGAGATGTTTGCCAGCGCGGTCAAGGATATGTATTCCTCTTATAAGGATTTTCCGGTCACGCTGTATCAGATTCAGACCAAGTACCGCGATGAGGAGCGCCCCCGCGCTGGTGTGCTGCGTGGCCGCGAATTCACGATGAAGGATTCCTACTCCTTCGACATGACCGATGAGGGCCTGGACGAGTCCTACGGCCGCCACCGCAAGGCGTATCAGAATATCTTTAACCGCCTAGAGATCGATTACGCCATCTGTAAGGCCACCTCTGGTGCCATGGGAGGCTCTGCCTCCGAGGAATTCCTCGCCGTCTCTGAGGTGGGCGAGGATACCTTTGTGCGCTCCACCGAGGGCGACTACGCAGCCAACGTCGAGGCCGTGGTAACCCCAGCACCGGCGGAGAAGGATATTGAGGGCCAGCCAGAGGCACAGGAGCATGACACCCCGGGAGCAGAGACCATTGAGAAGCTGGTCGAATGGGCCCAAGGCGCAGGCATTACTGTCGACGGCCGCGAGGCCACCGCTGCAGATACCCTCAAGTGCATGATGGTCAAGCTCTACCACCCGGCCGTGGAGAGCGAAGAGCGCGAGTCCGAGCTGGCAGCCGTTCTCATCCCTGGCGACCGCGAGCTGGATGAGAAGCGCCTTGAGGCTGCACTCGAGCCGGTGGAGTTTGAGTTGGCCGGGGACAAGGACTTTGCAGACAATGACTTCTTGGTCAAGGGCTATGTGGGCCCGCGCGCTTTGAACGCCAATGGCATCAAGGTCTTGGCCGATCCGCGCGTGGTCAAGGGTACGGCGTGGATTACCGGCGCCGATGCGAGCGAGCGCCACGTGGTTGGCTGCGTAGCCGGCCGCGATTTCACCGTGGATGAGTTCATTGAGGCTGCAGAGGTTAAAGAAGGCGACCTGGCTCCTAATAACCAAGGCACCTTGACCTTGGAGCGCGGCATTGAGCTCGGTCATATCTTCCAGCTGGGCCGCAAGTACACCGAGGCCTTCGATGTCCAGATTTTGGACGAAAACGGCAAGCGTGCGGTTCCTACCATGGGGTCCTATGGCATTGGTATTACCCGCATGCTGGCCGTCTTGGCCGAGCAGCGCCACGACGACAAGGGCCTCAACTGGCCGGTTGCCGTCGCTCCTTACCAGGTACACGTAGCCGTTGCCAACAAGGATGCAGCAGCCATGGAGGCCGGCGACAAGCTGGTAGAAGAGCTATCTGCCAAGGGGCTCGAGGTGCTCTTCGATGACCGCCCAAAGGTCTCCCCGGGCGTGAAGTTCAAGGATGCAGAGCTCCTTGGCATGCCCTTCGTGGCTATCTTGGGCCGTGCCTTCAAGGACGGCAAGATTGAACTGCGCATCCGCGGGGGAGAGACCCTCGAGGTTCCGGCCGAGGACATCGTGGACAAGATCCTCGAGCTCGTGCGCGGCTAATTGTCCTCGCACGGGCCTGCGGCGTGGTACCGTGGAAGGTATGAACTTTCAAAAGAATGGGCTTTCCACGGTGCTTTTAGCAACGGGCGTACTGCACTTTGTGAAGCCGAAGATTTACGAATCCGTTGTCCCGCCGCAACTGCCAGGTCCTGCGCGGTTCTATAACTTTGCTTCGGGCCTGTGGGAGATTGCCACCGGTGCCTTGCTTCGCCGCCGCGCCACCCGCGGCTTCGGAGGTGCCTCCGCACTCGCGCTCTTTGCAGCGGTGTGGCCAGCCAATATGTACCACGCCTGGATCGAGCGCAAGGCAGGGTGGCCAAAGAAGCTCTACCACATCATCCGCCAGCCGCTGCAGGTGTTGTTGATGATGTATGCCTGGAATATCGCCAAGCATGAGGCCTAAAGCCGCCTTGGCTGCATGCTAGCCAGCTAGGTCAAGCACAAAACCGGCCTCCTCCCTTACTCCGCGGGGTTTAGCGGGAAGGGGAGGAGGCCGGTTTCGTGTTAAATGCCGAGGCTAAAACTAGCCGGCGACGGGGCCGCCGCAGTTAGGCCAAGCGCTAGCACCCTGGGTGGCTAGGACGCTTTCGGCCACGGCAATCTGCTGCTCGCGGGTTGCCTGGTCAGCGGTTGGGGCGTACTGGGTGCCGCCATTGGCGGCCCAGGTCTGCGGGTTGAACTGCAGGCCGCCCTGGTAACCATTTCCGGTATTGATGTGCCAATCACCGCCGGTGAAGCGTCCTGGGTTGAGTTCCGCTTCTTTTACGGCCCTGTGTTGATGGGCTGGGTGAGATAGTACTCGGTTTCTACTTCCTGTGGGGTGGCGTAGTCCAATGCTTCGTGAAGTCGCTTAGTGTTCCACCAATGCACCCACCGCAAGGTGGCCAGTTCGACTTCTCCGACCGACGTCCACGGGCCCTGGGCATGAATCAGTTCCGCCTTGTAGAGACCGTTGACTGTTTCGGCTAGTGCATTGTCGTAAGAATCGCCGATTGTTCCCACACTCGGGCGGATTCCTGACTCAGCTAGCGCGGTGGAATACTTCAGTGACACATACTGGCTGCCCCGATCGCTGTGGTGAATTAGTTGGTTTCCATGGATTCGTCCTGCAGTCGTTAACGCATGTTCCAATGCCTCCATGGGCAGCGCATCGGTGCGCATTGTCGAGCGTGTAGCAACACCAACAATTTTTCGGCTGAAGACATCCACGACAAACGCGGTGTAGGCGAATCCTGACAGGGTGCGAACGTAGGTAATGTCGGCAACCCAAAGCCTGCCTGGTGCCTGCGCACGGAAGTTTCGGCGCACTAGGTCCGGGCGATGATCCGGTGTCTTCGGGCTTACCGTTGTTATTGGGGTTCGCCCACGTCTGCGGCCAGAAACACCTGCAAGTTTCATCAGACGTGCGGTCTTGTCGCGACCAATATGAAAGCCTTCGCGGTTCATCGCGTGCCACATTTTGCGGATGCCGTAGACCGAGAAATTCTCCGCATGCACACGCTGTATCTCTGGGATGAGCAGGCTATCGCTTAAGGCTCTTGCGCTGGGAACACGTGTGGTGGCTTTGCGGTAGCCGCGTGAAGTAATGAATCCACGATCTGCTTGTTTAAGGACTCGGCAGATGGCCTCGACCCCAAATTGATCTTTGTACGCGTCGATGTAGGAGATCATTTGGTCGTGGGTCGGTCGAGTTCCGCTGCGAAAAAAGCCGAAGCAGTTTTAAGAATCCCGTTTGCTCGTTTCAGTTCGCGGTTTTCGCGGCGCAGACGCCTGAGTTCTTCTTCCATTGTTTCGCCGCCTGAAGCGTCAGAATTATCGCGTACTGAGGCGCTGTCACGGTACCAGGCCCGCAACGTGTGGTGAGATACTCCAAGCAGCTCACCGACCTCCGTGTAGGCGCGTTGCAGTGAGCAAGACTCCAGGCGGACCATTTCGATGATCTGATGGACCGCCTTCTCCTTGAACTCGACGGAATACTTTCTAGGCATAGTTCAATCCTTCCTTAGCTGAGGTAGGAACTAAACCCAGGACGCTTCACTTCATCGTGACGGAATCGATATCGGTCGTGAACAAACCGCGCGGCTGATGCGTCTAGCCGGTGTATCAGGCAAAGG
>NZ_JBEHGD010000029.1:0-24989 GCF_040225835.1 Corynebacterium sp. KPL3927 | reverse complement strand
GTGGCATGGTGGAAAGGTACCTCACTTCCCCAGCGAGATGCTGGTTTCAAGGTGTCCACCATCTGGGGGTCAGGTCCACCCGTCAGCGTTGACCCCAGTGGCAAGCAGCACTGAGCATTTGACCACACGGCCGCCTTCGCGCACTTTGATTGTCAGCGCGTCGCAGGACAGGTAGGCGTAGCCGCCGGGATCGAGCGGACGATTTTTGAAATCGGCGACCATCTCGTCGAGTTCTTCTGACATGCGTGAAACTTGGGATTTCGACATGTTGGCAATGCCTAGTGTTGCCACTAGATCATTCATCCTGCGGGTGGAAACCCCTTTGAGGCAGCAGGTTGCAATGACGGTCGATAAGGCCCGTTCTGCCCGCGTACGGCGTTCTAACAACCAGTCCGGGAAGAATGCGCCGTGACGCAACTTCGGTACTGCGACATCGATCGTGCCGACACGGGTGTCAAGGTCGCGGTGGCGGTACCCATTGCGGTGGTTGACGCGTTCGGTGGAGGCAACGCCGTATTCGGCGCCGCAGACGGTGTCGGCCTGGGCGGAGAGGATTTGGTTGATAAACCCTTGCAGCATCTGGCGCATCAAGTCAGGGGAGGCTTGAGCGAGCAGATCATCCAAGTAGGTTGCAGGGTCGATAGAATGTGGTGCAGCGGTCATCGTCATATGCCTTTCGGTGAGATGTGGTAGTTGAGTCGAAAGGTTAACTGACGGTGACCGCCCCACTATTTCCGGGGCTCACCATCAGCAAGCGTTACACCACACTAAAGGACGCAACCTGAGCCGGTAAGGTTTAGGGCATGAATAGCCAACACGAATTCGTCTTACGCACCGTTGAGGAACGCGATATCCGCTTTATCCGCTTGTGGTTTACGGATATCATGGGCGCCCTCAAATCCGTAGTGATGAGCCCCTCCGAACTCGAATCCGCCTTTGAGGAGGGGATTGGCTTTGATGGCTCGTCGGTAGAGGGATTTTCCCGCATCTCTGAATCAGACACCATTGCGCTGCCGGATCCCTCCACCTTCCAAATCCTGCCCTTTGATGACAACGAGCCGGACCTGCAAACGGCGCGCATGTTCTGCGATATTGCGCAGCCAGACGGCCAGCCCTCCGTGGTAGATCCGCGCCATATCCTGCGCCGCCAGGTCACCGAGGCCGCCAATGATGGATTTACCTGCATGGCCTCGCCAGAAATTGAGTTCTACCTGCTGGAACACAGCAAGGAACTGACAGACCTGGTCCCCACCGATAATGGCGGGTATTTCGACCAAGCGACGCACGATACCGCGCCGCTATTCCGCCGCCGCGCCATGCTTGCGCTGGAATCACTCGGCATCGCCACCGAATTTAGCCACCACGAAACCGCGCCGGGCCAGCAGGAAATCGATCTCCGCCACGCCGACGTGCTGACCATGGCGGATAATATTATGACCTTCCGGCGGGTTATTAAGCAGGTGGCCACGGATTCCAATGTGCGGGCAACGTTTATGCCCAAGCCCTTTGAGGATCTCCCGGGCTCAGGAATGCACACGCACTTTAGCCTGTTTGAAGGCCAGTCTAACGCCTTCCATGATCCGGACGATGAATTTTCGCTCTCGCACACCGCTAAGCAGTTTATTGCCGGGATTTTGGAGCACTCTACGGAGATGAGCCCCATTATCAACCAGTGGCCCAACTCCTATAAGCGGCTGATGTTTGGCAATGAGGCGCCGGGCTCGGTCACGTGGGGCGTGCAGAACCGTTCCGCCCTGGTGCGCGTGCCTACATACCGCCTGACCAAGGAAGAATCGCGCCGGGTGGAAATCCGGTCCATTGATGCCTCCATGAACCCATACCTGGGCTATGCCGTCATCCTTGCCGCAGGGCTGCGGGGCATCCGGGAGGGCTATGAATTAGACGAGCCTGCAGAAGACGATGTCCACCAGCTCACCCACCGGGAACGCCGCGCCATGGGGTATAAGGATCTGCCCTCCAGCATGGATCAGGCCCTGCGCGAGTTTGAAAAGTCCGAATTTATGGCGGAGGTCTTGGGAGAGCATGTCTTCGAGTTCTTCTTGCGCGCCAAATGGGAAGAATGGCGCGATTACCAGCGCCAAATTACGACAGTCGAGCTGCGCAACAACCTGAACTTCTAGGAGAATAATGCGTCCTGCCACGGTGCCTTCGCCGGCGTCGCTGGGCCTTAGCCGGTCCCATGCCGCACAAGACTTAGAACAACTGGGATGGAATAACCCGGAGTCCGTTGACCTTTTATGGACGCTGGCTGCGGTCGGTGATCCAGATTTGGCCCTTAATAACCTCGTGCGCATTTACGAACAGGCCCCGGAGCTCGATGCGGAAATCCGCAGCAATGAGCAAGTGAGGGTGCGCCTCCTCGCCCTCTTGGGTGCGTCGACGGCGTTTGGGGATCACCTTGCCGCCCACCCGGAGCTGTGGGAGGAGCTGAAAAAGCCGCTCCCGGAGCCAGAAGAGATGCTCACCAGCTTGCTTGAAACGGTGGAGGCGCAGCCGGCAACGTTTGCCGCAGAGCTCGATGCTCCGGATCCAGCGAGGGACGATCTCAGCGCGCCGGGTACGTACCGCGCGAGCGAGGGCGAGCATAAAAAGGAGATGCGGACCCAGTACCGCACGCTGATGATGCGGCTTGCCGCGCACGATGTGGCGGGTACCTTCCACTCCCGCAAGGGGCAATCCCGCCCGCAGCCGGAGGTAAGCTTCCGGCAGGTCACCACGCTGACTACGGCGCTTGCCGATGCCGCCCTCACGGCCTCCCTTGCCGTTGCGGTGCGCAAGATCTACGGCGACGATCCGCTCGATGCACAGCTTGCGGTCATGGCGATGGGCAAGTGCGGTGCCGGGGAGCTGAACTATATCTCCGACGTGGACGTCATCTTCGTCGGCAGCGAGGCAACTCCCAAGGCCACCCGGCTCGCCGCGGAGTTTAACAGGATTGGGTCGACGACATTTTTTGATGTCGATGCGAACCTGCGGCCAGAGGGTAAGTCTGGGGCGCTGGTGCGCACGTTGGATTCGCACGTGACCTACTACCGCCGGTGGGCAGAAACCTGGGAATTCCAGGCGCTGCTCAAGGCGCGGGCGATGACCGGTTACCTGCCGCTGGGAGAGGATTACTTGGAGCAAATCCGGCCGATGGTCTGGACGGCCTCGCAGCGCGATTCCTTCGTGGAAGACGTCCAAGCCATGCGCCGGCGCGTATTGGATAATGTGCCGGATGAGCTCAAACATCGCGAGCTCAAGTTGGGCGTCGGTGGGCTGCGCGATATTGAATTCGCGGTGCAATTGCTCCAATTGGTGCACGGGCGTTCCGATGAATCTCTGCGCGCGCTGTCGACAGTGGATGCCCTCGACGCGCTTATCTCCGCCGGCTACGTGGGCCGCGAAGACGGCACGCAGCTCATCGAGGCTTATGAATTCTTGCGCCTTTTAGAACACCGCCTGCAATTGGAGCGCTTCCGCCGCACGCACACGCTGCCGGCAGACGATGATGAAGCGGGCCTGAACTGGCTCGCGGTAATTTCAGGGTTTTCCCCGCAGGGCACTAAGTCTGCAGTGCAGGGCATGCTTGCGCATTTGCGGCGCATCAGAATGCGCATTTCTGAGTTGCACTCGCGCCTGTTTTATCGCCCGCTGCTCAATTCCGTGGTGACCATGTCCGCCGATGAGCTCAAACTTTCGCCGGAGGCGGCAAAGCTGCAGCTTGCGGCATTGGGGTATAGCTCGCCGGTACGTGCCTTCGAGCACCTGACCTCTTTGGCATCCGGTACCTCCCGCAAGGCACGCATTCAAGCCATCTTGCTGCCGACCTTGTTGGAATGGCTGGCAGACACCGCCGATCCAGATATGGGGTTGCTCAATTACCGCAAGCTATCTGAGGCCGCCCGGGATAAGTCGTGGTTCCTGCGCATCCTGCGGGATGAGGGGATCGTCGGCCAGCGCTTGATGCATATTCTGGGAACCTCGCCATTTACCGCGGACCTTATCATCAGCGCCCCGGATTCGGTGAAGCAGCTTTCCGATGGCGCGACCGGTCCCAAGTTGCTCGAAACTAAGCCGGAGCAGGTGTCTAAGGCGCTGGTTAATTCCAGCAAGCGCCATGCGCACCCGGATAAGGCGGTGGCGGTCGCGCGCTCGCTGCGCAGGGTGGAGCTGGCGCGCATCGCCAGTGGCGATCTCTTAGGGATTATCCCCGTTGAGCAGGTATGCCAAGAGCTGTCGACTATCTGGAACGCGGTATTGGAAGCCGCCCTCCGCGCGGAGGTACGGGCCTGGCGGAATGACCACGAGGATGCGGAACCGCCGGCGCGCATTGCGGTTATTGGTATGGGCCGGCTCGGTGGCCGTGAGCTTGGGTTCGGCTCCGATGCAGATGTTCTTTTTGTGGCAGAGCCTGAGGCTGCAGACGATGAAGGCGAGGCCATGCGGTGGGCCATCGGGATCGTCGATAAGCTGCGACGCCGCCTTGCCAAGCCCTCTGGGGATCCGCCCTTGGACGTCGACCTGGGCCTGCGCCCGGAAGGGCGATCTGGTGCGGTGGTGCGCAGCATTGCCTCCTACAAGCGCTATTACCGCGAGTGGGGCGAGGCCTGGGAAATGCAGGCGCTGCTGCGCGCGGCCTTCATCGCTGGGGACGAGGAAGTGGGCCAGCGCTTTATGGAGATGATCGATGAATACCGCTACCCGGATAGCGGCGCGAGCCAGTCCACCATTCGCGCCATCCGGCGCATGAAGGCTCGGGTGGATAACGAGCGCTTGCCGCGGGGAGCTGACCGCACCACTCACACGAAGTTGGGGCGCGGCGCCCTGACCGATATTGAGTGGACGGTGCAGCTGCTGATTATGATGCACGGGCACGAACATCCCAAGCTGCGGCAGCCAGGGACCTTGCCGGTATTGGATGCGCTGGAAGAAAGCGGAATATTAAGCGCCGATCAAACCGGTGACCTGCGAGATGCGTGGTTGATGGCAACGGATGCCCGCAATGCGTTGGTGCTGGTGCGCGGCAAGCGCGTGGATCAATTGCCTGGGCCCGGACCACAACTGGCACAGGTGGCCGGTGCGGCCGGCTGGACGCCGGAGAATAACCAGGATTTCTTGGATACATACCTGAAATTGACCCGGCACGCGCGCAAGGTGGTCGATGAAGTCTTTTGGGGAGAGGAGGAATCCTTCGAGCATTCTTAAAGTTGCCGCATAACTTGGTCTATGCAGCGCTAATTCCCTTAACTTTTAAAGTATCGGACTCTAAAGTAGGAACAAGTTAGAGAAAGGATCTTTGGTTATGTCATTTCAGCTGCAGCTCGATGTGGACTCCGCCACGGTTGGAGAATTGGCCGCCTTGCTTTCTGCCGCTCGCGCGGCTGGGGTCCGTGATGATGACGTCCTAGAGTTAGATGGCACCACCTTGACCATTGAGGTCTCGGCCCCACAGACGGGCGCGTCCCGCGCCGGGCAGAACGTTGATGCGCCGCATCACCAAGACGACCTTGGCCGCGAGGGCGGCACGGACTCCCGCTCGCGCGGGCGCGGCGACCGCATTGGGGAGGCCACGATCCGCTCGCTCATCGATATCTTGAATGAACGCGGCACTGGCAATTCCTCGCGCGGTAATGGATACGGATTCTTCGGGGGAAGTTCGGATTACCATGGCTAAATCACCGGGAGCCCACCGCAGAAAGCTTATCTACCTCTGGGGCTGTATCGCCGTGGCGGCCATAATCGCCGTCGTTGTTGGCACGTGGGCAACCAACCGCCATCACCCGCCTAAAGGGACGATGACCGTGGGTGATGCCGTAGCCGGGGGAGTGGTGCAGGAAGAAGCGCCCGCCCAGGTTAATGGTGCAGTGGGAGGCGATGCGTCCTCAGAGGCCAATCGCGTGATGTCGCTGGCGAAGGCGTTGGGGATTCCCTTGGAATCGGTGCCGCGCGATATTACCCAGAATAAATCCGGAAAGTCTGATGTCCGGCAGTATCTAGAGCGCGAGTTAAAGAGCGCCGTGGCCTCTGGTGAGCTGGATGAAGACGATGAAAAGGCCATCATTGGTGCCTTTGAGAAAGGGATTGTCATCCCAGCCAGCGATGGCATCGTGGCTGAAAGCGCCCCGGCGAATTAGACCAGTGCCGTGGCCCCGGATTGCCTGCGAATGGTCCCCGCGAAGTTTCAGGAAACCGGCAGACTGACGGCATGGCCTTAACAGCTCGTCTCCCTAGAGTTATCCCATAACGAAACGGTAACGAATAAAGGTGTGCGTTACCGAGGGAATGGAGGAGACGATGACAATCAAGAATAAGTTATCTACAACCTTGGCGGTGGCCGCAGCCATAGTATTTCCTATTAGCGGGGGATTGGCGATAGCCTTTGCGGTAAATGCGGTGCCAGCAGAGACCATTGCCCAAGCAGCAACCGGGGATCCTTTAATCCTGCACCTCAAGTCCGTACTCGAGGTAGCAGCAGCAATAGCGTGGCGATAACGTGAAGACCCCCTCCAAGCGCCGCTGCTGCTAAAGTGCCAGGCATGTTGGTTGATGCCATTCGCCTGAAGTCCCTGCCGCGAGATTATCGCCGCAGCCTGCCTGCCTTCGATTACCTAGCAGATTTAAGGAGATTTTCCTTTACCCGTCCGGTGACGATTTTCGTCGGCGATAACGGCATAGGAAAATCCAGCCTCTTGGCCGCCATGGCAACGGATCTTAGGTGCTCTCCCAAGGGCGGCCGGATGGGGGATCCGGAAGCAATCTTGCCAGTAAGCCCGGTGGCCTGCGAGTGCACGGAGCTTATCCAGCGCGCCTATTTCCTGAGGGCGGAAACCCACGAATACCTGCTATCGCGCGAGCAATCCCCCGAGGAAACCGGCGGGCGTTCCACCCTGCCCACGCAGGTGGATGTGCAGGCCCGCTCGCACGGCGAGTCCGTCTTCGATGTGCTCTATGAGCGAGTCGATGGCGCTGGGGTCTATATTCTGGATGAACCAGAATCGGGCTTGTCCGTCGTTCGGCAATTGGCATTGATAGCGGAAATCGCCCAAGCCGTTGACCGCGGCGCGCAGGTATTTATCGCCACGCATTCACCCATCCTATTAGGCTGCCCCAATGCCGATATCGTGGAATTAAATGACACCGGCTTCCAGCGCATTTCCTTTGATGAGGCCGAAGCCGTGGCCGCCACTAGGGAGTTCCTCGAAGACCCTGAGGGGACCATCAACTTTATCTTGGACCCAGACGCAGAAGATGCAGAGGCGGAGGACACAGAGGCGGCCGACATCACGGTGGACGAGGTCGAAAGGCCTGAATAGACCGCTAGGTTACTTCCACGATCCTCACTGATGGACCCGCGTAGCCGCCGCGCCGGCGCAGGATGTGGGTGATGACGACACCAGCCATGCCGCACAGCCATACGGCGAGGACGGCGAGTGAGGCGGAGGTGAAATCGGGCATGGAGTAATTGGGGGCATCGGCAGAGTGGTCCAAGACCATGCCGAATAATTGCGCGCCCAACATGCCGGAGGTAAACCCGCCCATATTGCCCAAGCCGGTGGCGGTAGCGACGACAGAGCGGTCCATGTTCTCGCGGATGATGTCGAAGCCATAATTTGACGTCGGCGTGCACAGCGCCAGGATAAAGGAGACCACGGTGATGGCCGCCAGACCCCCGCCGGTGCCGAAGGCGAAGAATAGTACCCAGGTCAGTACGTGCAGGCTTACGAACCCGAGCGCGACCCAGGGGCGGATATTCTGCGCGCGGGAGGAAATCCGGCCGTGCAAGGGCCCGACAAGAACCAAAAATACGGCCAAGAGGGTGAGCACGAGGCTGGCTTTGCCCTTGGATAGTTCCATGCCTTGGGTCATCATGGGCATGCCCCACAGCATGACAAAGACAATCAGCGGCAACATCCCGCTGTAGTGAATAAAGTATGCCTGCCAGGCGATGGGCGAGGTAAAGACCGCCTTTAAGCGCGCGCCGATGCTGCTGCCCTGGGAATTGGGCGGTTCCTTCTCCAGCGGAATAACCCCGAGCTTCTCTGGGGAGTCAGCGACCGCGACGGCGGCGGCAATGGCGACGAGGATGCCCACTGCACCCAGGGTCACGAACGCTGCGGTCCAACCCGCAGTCCCTAGCAACCAGAGGAAGGGGACGGCGGAAATGAATTGCCCCATCTGGCCAATGGAGGAAGTCACCTGGGTAAACATCGGCGTGCGGTGTAGCGGGAACCAGTAGGGCAGGATGCGCATCACCGACAGGAAGCCCGTGGCATCGCCGGCACCGATGAGCACGCGCGCGATGATGGCTACCCCGTAATTGCTGGTAAAACCGAGCATGACCTGGCCGACGCCCATGATGACTGCGCCTACCACGAGTAGGATTCGGGGGCCGAATTTATCGATCAGCATGCCGGTGGGGATTTGTGCGATGGCATAGACGCCCAATTGCACGGAGGTAAATACCGCGATGCGCCCGGCATCGACGTCGAAGCGCTCGATGGCATCGAGGCCGGCTACGCCGAAGGAAGACCGTCCGGTAATGGCTACGAGGTAGACCGCCATGGCCGCGACCCAAATCATTAACGCCTGGGTTGTGATAACTTCTCTTGGATTTGGCTGCGACATGGCTGATACCTTACGCGTTAACTACTAGGATTCATCTTGTGAAGTATATTTCGACCCGTGATACCACCGGCCAGCCCGCATCCTTTACGGATATCCTCTTGGGAGGGCTAGCGCCCGATGGTGGCCTATACCTGCCTGAAACCTACCCGCAACTGGACTCCGCCACGCTGGATACGTGGCGCACAGTGGTCAAAACTGACGGCTATGCCGCCCTTGCGGCTGAGGTAATCAAGCTGTTTATCGATGATATTCCAGAGGAAGATCTGGATAGAATCGCCGCCCGAGCATATACCAGCCCGAAGTTTGCCTCCCCGGAGATCGCCCCGGTCACGGAGCTTGGTGATGACCTCTTTATCGGCCACCTATCCGAGGGGCCCACCGCTGCATTTAAAGATATGGCCATGCAGCTTTTGGGCGAGCTTTTTGAATATGAGCTTGCCCGCCGCGGGGAGACGCTGAACATTTTGGGCGCTACCTCTGGCGATACTGGCTCTTCTGCCGAATACGCCATGCGCGGTCGCGACGGCATCCGCGTTTTTATGCTGACCCCGGCCGGGCGCATGACCGCCTTCCAGCAGGCGCAAATGTTCGGCTTGGATGATCCGAATATTTTCAATATCGCCCTCGATGGTGTCTTTGATGATTGCCAGGACGTGGTAAAGGCCGTCTCCAGCGATGCGGAATTTAAGGCCAACTACCGCATCGGCGCGGTCAACTCCATTAACTGGGCGCGCCTGCTAGCCCAGGTGGTTTACTATATTTCCTGCTGGATCAAGGTCACCGATACTAACGAGCAGAAGGTATCCTTTAGCGTTCCTACCGGTAACTTCGGCGATATCTGCGCCGGTCACATCGCGCGCAGCATGGGCCTTCCCATCGATCGCCTCATCGTGGCGACGAACGAGAATGACGTATTGGATGAGTTCTTCCGCACCGGCAACTACCGCCCGCGCCCAGCCGCAGAAACCATGGCCACTTCATCGCCGTCTATGGATATTTCCCGCGCCTCCAATTTCGAGCGCTTCGCCTTCGATCTTTTAGGACGCGATGCCGCCCGCGTTGCAGATCTCTTTGGTACCAAGGTCAAAGAAGGCGGGTTTAACCTTGAAGAAGAGCTCATCACGGCCGCGCGCGAAGATTATGGTTTCTTGTCCGGTTCCTCTACCCACGATGACCGCCTTGCCACCATCAAGGACGTACACGAGCGCTATGGCTACCTGGCGGATCCACACACGGCCGATGGCATCAAAGTGGCGCGTGCGGCCCAAAAAGAGGGCGTGACGACGCCCATTATCTGCCTGGAAACGGCACTGCCGGTAAAGTTCAGCGAAACCATCACCGAGGCCATCGGGAGCGCGCCGCAGCCACCGGAGCGTTTCGCTGACATCCTGGACGCGGAGCGCCACGTGGCGGATCTGCCCAATGATGCCGCAGCGGTCAAGGATTTTATTACCTCAAGCATCAAGAACACGGAGGTGTAGCCACCACATGGCATTAGAAAACTTCGCTGGACCGGAGCACTATACCGAATTCGATCCGGAAAAATTCATCCGCGACTTAAAAGCGCAAGCAGAGGCGGATAAGGAAGAACAGGACAAGGACTCTGCAGGTGACGCGGGTACGAATAGCCAGTAGCCTGCTGGCAGCAGCAGGGCTGTTTACGGTGGCATCGTGTAGCACCGATGCCACCCAGCAGCAGGATGGGGTGGTTGCGCAATCCACTGACACGCCACCGCCGGCGCCGCCGAACGAGTTTTATGAGCCCGCGGTGGTGCCGGTGCCCCCAGGCGCCGCGCTGAACTTAACCACGAGTGACCCGCAGCCAGGCGAGTACTTTAACTTCCAGTCCTGCACCGCGGCGTGGTCCTTCGCGCTTGCCGATGGCCGCACCATCGCCGTGACGGCCTCCCATTGCGGCAAACCTGGCGATAAGGTCTGGGCCGGAACCCAAGAGGGCGATTTCGCCTACCCAGCCGATCCCGTAGGCGAGGTGATCTATTCGGATTTCTTTGCCGAGGAGACCAACCATTTGGACGTTGCCTTCATCGAGCTGTACCGCGATGCGCAGTACTTCACCCCAGGCGAGGTAGCCACCACCGTAGCCACGCAGCTGAACAAGTTGCCGGATGCGGTGTGCAAGCTGGGCAGTTCCACCATTGTGACCTGTGGGAACGTAAAAAACGCCGTGGATTCCACGCAGCTCAACTACCAGGGCCTAGAACACGATTCCAACGCCGCCTTGGCAGAGATGTGCAGCGCCGTCGGGGATTCCGGCGGGCCCGTCTATGGCGATGTGGATGGACGGCAGACTATCGTCGGCTTGGTTTCTGGAATCACCGAGCCCCTAGACGAGGGGCATAGCTGTGAAGACACGCAACAAACCATTGATGTGGCCTTTACCACCGCACCGGATATCCAAGAACTGGCGCTGAAGGTCCTCGGCCCCGTGGCATAGGACCGGCCAAGATTGGCTACGCTAGGTGGTATGCCAACGCCTGATTATATTGTGAAGCTGCGCGAATCCATCGGCCACGATCAGATCTTCGTCCCCGCGTGCAGTGCCATCATTCTCCGCGATGTACCTACCGGTGCGGCCTTGTGGGAGGTGCCGTCCGTACTTTTAGTAAAGCGCGCTGATAATGCCGTGTGGACCCCTGTGGAAGGCATCTGTGAGCCGGGCGAGGAGATTACGACCACCGCCTTGCGCGAGGTCAAGGAAGAGGTAGGCCTCGATGCCAAGGTGGAAGCGCTCCTCGGCGTTGGCCAGTCCGGCCCAGTGACCTATCCCAATGGCGATGAATGCATGTTCATGGGCACCGCACTTCGCCTGTCTGTCGCCGACGGTGCTGAGCCCGTCATCAGCGATGAAGAAAACACCGAAGCGCAGTGGTTCTCGGTGGCACACCTTCCGGATAGCTTGTCGCGCCGCCATCGCCTGATGATCGCGGATGCCGTGGCGCATCTCAAGCACCCGCAAGGCTTTTCTCCCCGCATGGGCTGGATGAAGCGCAGCGAGCAGCCCGGCCTCTAGCGCGTTTCCTGCGCGTCGATGAGCAGAAGTTGTAGCTCCTCCGCGCTGTTCGCTACGACCAACTCTTGGGCAATACACTCCTGAGCCTCCGCCGCGTCTTTATCGGATCCGCAGCATATGACCGTGGCATCGATCGTTATCAGCAGCTTGCCCCGCCGCGCCAGCTCAAAAAATAACTCGCTATCTTCTGGTCCCCATTCCCAGGCGGTGCCATAGAAATCCCGGGCGCCATCGCCAAGCCAAGAAGTTTCAAGCGTTAGGCCTGCTCGGCATAAGTAGACTCCGTCGCGACGCAAGCCGGCGAGCACCTCCCGCACCCCAGCGAGGTGCGCAGCATCCCAGGCGATGAACGTAATAGGCGAAGAGCTCATGGCCCGATGATAGACGAGGTAGGACATCTCCTAGTGAGTCAATTCTTTGCGCGTGCGGCCTTCCCAGAGCCAGCCTAAGAACCGCGCCGAACACAGGCACCAGTGCGCAACAAGGAGCAAGGGAATGCTCAGCGCGATAACGTCAAGCCATTGCGATCCATTGACCAATGCCGTTTGATGCCCGCCCATGCTCACGGTGCCAGGCGGGAAGGTGCACGCCCACCACGCGGGAGAGTAGGGGACCCAGCGGGCAGCTCGCGGATAAAAAGTCACCATTGCATAAAGCGATAGCGGGATGGCAATAGCTAGGGCTATAAGCCCGTAGTACACGGAGATACTGCCGGGGTAGAGGACCTGCATTGCGGTAGTAGATTGCCCTACCACGCCTAATGGCACCCACGCGGTGGCGGATTTTCCACCACTAAAATCCACTTTGCCGTGCCAGGCTGCCCAGTAGACGTAGACAAATACCGGGACTGCCGTCAGCAAGGACATAGCGAAGAGCACGGTGCCCATGATGTGGTAGATCTGCCCGTAATCGAGGGCAAGCCATCCAGCCACCGATGCCGAAATCATCGGCCCCACCAAAGGAAGACCCCAGGTAAAGCGCGGCTCTCCATCGAAGCGGGTGAGCTGAATACCCCACGTAATGACGGTGACGGGGCCACCCACCCAAAAGCCGACGAGGCGGAATATTCCAATGCCCGTCAACCCTGATAATGCCGCCCCAAGCGCGAGGACGCCGATGAAAAACATGGACCACTCCGCCATAGTGGTCCGCTCAAACCGCGGACTGCGGTAGCGGGCGTAACCGGCGGTCAACACGACGAAAATGGTGCACGCAAGTGCCGCGAATACACCAGCGGCAACAAACATGTCTTCTTCAACCAACATGCGCGAGATGATGGAGGTACCCATAAGGCTGCCGGCCCAAGCCGGACCAGGCGGGGGAAGGTGGCGGAATTTATCAGTCACTACTCAGAGTCTAATTTCACCCGAAGCCGCATACTAAGACCGAGCCGCTTTTTACCTGGTGAAAACCCTCATGTGCGCGCTGGGGAGCGTCCGCCCTCAAAGTGGGCAGTGGATATGACGGAGCCCTCATTTGGTTTTGCAAACACGAGGTTAGCTTAGCTCAGCCCGGCATTCTTCCTCTGATTTTCCAGACTCAATACAATTGTGCCAATCAATCTGTCCCTGCACCCATGGCGAGGGTGTGCGTGCCTCTGGCTGCTTTAAGGCACAATCCGGGTACGGGCGAACGCTTCCGTCGGTGAATTGGGCAAAGCCATTTTCCCAGCACGAGTTGAAAACGGCGCCCTCGGGAGAATCTGGGTAACCGTTAGTGGTGGCATTACCGGTAGGTGGTGTGGTGTCTTCCATTCCTAATTCTTCGGCTGCTTGGGAATACCACTCTTCAGTAACTGCCCGGAATTTTTGGTTGGCGCCGTTGTAATCGTAGGGTCCGTCGCACACGCCTGGGGCCACATTTCCCCAGGTGGCCTGCGTGGTATTGCAATAGTAGTAACTGCCATTGTCTGGATTGAGGTAGACACCGTGGCCGTTGATATTTTGCTGTGTCACCGTTAGCTGATCTGCGCTAACGGGTGATTGTGACTCGGCACTGACGGTTTCTTCGGACGAGGGCCTATCACTTGATTGTGCTGTGCTGCTTGAAGTCGAGGAGTCAGCGCTGGAGGTGGATTCAGAAGTAGTGTTCTCGGTGGGAGCCGCCTCCTCAGTGTTAGTGGAGCACCCAGTAAGAATAAGGACTGCCGCCAGAACAGGGAATAGCTTTTTCATTGTGTTGTCTTTCGATAGAGAGAGTGGCTGGCTTGAAAAGGGATGAAGGGGAAATAGCGCCAAGCAAAAGAAAGCAGCCACCTAAGCATTGTTTAGGTGGCTGCCTGTAACGGAAGCTAGCTGAGAGCTAGCGTCTCCTTAGCAATCGAAGTAGAGCTCGAACTCCTGCGGGGTAGGACGCAGGCGCGCTGGGTTGATCTCGTTTTCGTACTTGTAGTTGATGTAGGTCTCGAGGAGATCCTCGGTAAAGACATCACCCTCGGTCAGGAAGTCCATGTCTTCCTTCAACGCCTCCAGGGAAGCCTCCAGGGAGGTTGGTGCCTGCGGGATGGACTCGGCCTCTGCTGGCGGCAGCTCATAGAGGTCCTTATCCACTGGGGCGTGCGGCTCGATGCGGTTCTTCACGCCATCCACACCGGCCATCATCATGGCGGCAAAGGCCAGGTATGGGTTGCTGGATGGGTCCGGTGCGCGGAACTCGATGCGCTTAGCCTTCGGGTTGGAACCAGTAATCGGGATGCGGATCGCGGCCGAACGGTTGCGCTGGGAGTACACCAGGTTGATCGGCGCTTCGAAGCCAGGAACCAAGCGGTGGTAGGAATTCAGCGTTGGGTTGGTAAAGGCAAGCACGGCGCCGGCGTGGTGCAGGATACCGCCGATGAAGTAGCGGGCGATATCGGAAAGCCCTGCGTAGCCAGCCTCATCGTGGAAGAGAGGCTCGCCGTCCTTCCACAGGGACATGTGGGCGTGCATGCCAGAACCATTATCGCCAGCCAGCGGCTTAGGCATGAAGGTCGCGGCCTTGCCCCACTCCTGGGCGGTGCGCTTGACCACGTACTTGAAGGTCTGAATGTCATCGCCGGCATGCAGCAAGGAGTTGAAGCGGTAGTTGATCTCGTTTTGCGCTGCGCCCACCTCGTGGTGGAAGCGCTCGATCTGGAAGCCGACTTCCTGCAGGTTGGCCACGATGTCATCGCGGACTTCGCTGTGCTTATCGTACGGCGGGGTGGGGAAGTAGCCACCCTTCACGCGGGTCTTGTAACCGGTATTGGGAGTGCCGTCCAGGTTGGTCTCGTTATCGCGGTTCCACCAGCCTTCATCGGAGTCCACCTCATAGAAACCGTGCTGCATATCGGTGCCATAGCGCACGGAATCGAAGAGGTAGAACTCGGCCTCGGCGCCGAAGTTACAGGTATCGGCGATGCCCGTGGACTGCAAGTATTCCTCGGCCTTGCGGGCAATATTGCGGGAGTCACGGGTAAATGGCTCAAAGGTAAAGGGATCGTGGACGAAGAACTTGATATTCAGGGTCTTCGCCGAACGGAAGGGATCGATATGCGCGGTTGCCGGATCCGGCAGCAGCGTCATATCGGATTCTTCGATGGTGGTAAAACCACGAATGGAAGAACCATCAAAGGCCAAGCCATTTTCGGCATCTTCTTCAGTAAATTCGCTGGCAGGGATGGAAAAGTGGTGCTCGGTGCCGGGGACGTCCGTAAAGCGGACATCCACGAACTTTACGTCCTCATCCTGAATAAATTGGACGATGTCCTGCACTGTCTCGAAAGACAAGATTGCCTCCTGTTTGTTGGCCGATGAATTATCTGCCTATAGCCTACTAGTTTTATCTACCCGGCATGGCCATTGGCCTCGTTTCACTTCTGGGTGAGGGGCAACTAAATTGGTGAGCATGGCAGACAAGCGCACGTGGCTCGATGGGCCCAATATTCCGGGCGAATATGACGATGCAGGAACCCCCGGCCGGTGGCCAGGTGAAAACTTGGGCTTGCCGGAATCTGGGCCTGGGTCCATGGCGTCGGTAGGCCGCCGCGCAGGCGCCGTAGCCATTGACTGGATCATTTGCATGCTGCTGGCCAATCTCATCCACATGTTCACCACGCAGCTCGGAGGCGTATCCTTTTTAGGCTACGCGCTCTGGGCGTTAATGGGCATCGTGTGCGGCTGGCTATTCGCACGCACCCCGGGCATGCTCATCCTCGGCATGGGCGTGGCCCGCCTAGATGTGCCTGGCGCGCAGGTGGGCCTGTGGCGCGCGGCAGTGCGCACGTTGCTTACCGGCGTCATCTTTCCCGCCGCCATGGTGGACGCGGACGGCCGCGGCATGCACGACCGCGCAACTGGCACCATCGTTATTAACTCTTAGCGGCGCGCGGGGATAAGTCCCGCGCACCGTAAAATTACGAAAACCACGACAGTCCCTGCAACCTTTCCCAATCGGGTGGTTGCAGGGACTGTTTCTGCTTAAGAGCAAGGCGAGAGCCGAAAGCCTAGCCGGGGTGAGTGGCTAAAGCAGTATTTAGCCCTTGCCTTTGCGCTGTTGCGCGCGGCGCATGCGGCGGTTCATACCGGACATGTTCTGCGCCTGTTGCGGCATTGGGCCCTTAGGCATGCCGGGCATTGTTCCCGGCATGGAGTCCATGGCCTCAATGCGGCGGATATTTTCGTAGGTAGCGTTCTTATTGTAGTTGCGCGGCAGCTTCATGAGGTGGTTGCGCAGCTTGGAAACCGGCACCTCGTCCTCGCCGGTGCCGACGTAGACCTCATAGACCGGCACGCCGCCGGCAATCTTGTCCACGCGTTTCTTTAGCTGGTTAAGGGAGGGGCGAAGGCGGTTCTTATTGCCCTCGCACACGAAGATGACGCCCGCATTACCGATGACCCTGTGGATAAGGTCCTGCTGGCGGGTAGCGGCGATGCCAGATTTTACGGACCATACGATGCCGACGGTATTGCGCAGCTGCTGCTCCAAGGCCCAACCGGCGGCGCCGGGTTGGTCTTCGACGCGCTTGTACATATCGCGTTCTAGGCGGCGGGTAAAAAGGAACATCGCCAAAAGCGCGCCCAAGCTCAGGCCGATAATCAGCATGAACCATTGACCGTTAAAGAGCGTACCAATGAGGAAGAACAAAAGGCCGACGCCGAGGAAGGCGGCCAGCATGATAGGAATGAGCGCCTTATCCTGCTTGCGTTGCAAATTGAAGGCCTGCCACAACTGTGACCAGGTTTGCTTACGCTTTTGGCGCTTGGCCGCGCGTTCTTGCTTCTTGGCAGCTTTCATGGCTGCTTTGTCATCTTTCGCCATAGTTCCTACTTTAAGGGTCAGGTGACAAAAATGTTAAACGGCCCCCGCAGATGGCGAGGGCCGAGTAAGAATATTCCGGGATTTTAGCGCACGGTTGCCGCGACCGAATTAGCATTGGCCGGAGTCTTGGCCATGCGGGTGGTTACCGGGGTTTCTTCCGAAGGACCGTACTTATCCAGCAAGGTGGATGCCTCTTGAGCGGTAGCGCCCTGGGAGGTCTCCTTAAGGTGCTTGAGGTTCTCCGGCAGCTCCAGGCCGCGCTTTTCCATGGCCTGCACGTACAGGCGGCCGGCGCGGTAGGAAGAGCGAACCAGCGGGCCGGACATGACGCCGCCGAAGCCCAGTTCCTTAGCCAGCTTGGAGTGAGCCACGAATTCCTCCGGGCGCACCCAGCGCTCGATGGGGTGGAAGCGCGGGCCGGGGCGCAGGTACTGGGTGATGGTGATGATGTCGCAGCCAGCCTCGCGCAGGTCGCGCAATGCTTCCTCGACCTCGTCCTCGGTCTCGCCCATGCCCAAAATCAGGTTGGACTTGGTAATAAGGCCGTAGTCGTGGGCCTGGCGGATAACATCGAGGGAGCGCTCGTAGCGGAAGGCCGGGCGGATGCGCTTGAAGATGCGCGGCACGGTCTCCAGGTTGTGGGCGAAGACCTCGGGCTGCGCCTCGAAGACCTCTTCGAGCAGGTCCGGCTTGCCAGAGAAATCTGGGGTGAGGTTCTCTACGCCGGTGTGCGGGTTGAGCTCGTGGATCTTGCGCACGATCTCCGCATACAGCCATGCGCCCTCATCCGGGAGGTCATCGCGGGTCACACCGGTAATGGTGGTGTAGTTGAGGTCCATTTCCTGGATGTTTTCGGCCACGCGGCGCGGCTCGTCGCGGTCGAGCGGCTCCGGCTTGCCGGTAGCGATATCGCAGAAGTCGCAACGGCGCGTGCACTTATCGCCGCCGATGAGGAAGGTTGCCTCGCGGGATTCCCAGCATTCGTGGATATTCGGACACCCGGCTTCTTGGCAGACGGTGTGCAGGGAAGCGCCGGCCACGCGGGATTTCATGTCCTCGTAGCCCGGTCCGGTGCGAACCTGGTTGCGGATCCACCGCGGCTTTTGTTCGATGGGCGACTCCGCATTTTTCTTCTCAATGCGGAGCATCTTGCGTCCTTCAGGCTTTACAGTCACAAATACTCACTTTATCGATCAAAGATGGTGATGGCTAATAGCTCTTCTTGGTATAAGGCGCGCGGGCGCACAACTATTCCACGCTAGCCCCAAACTAGGGCCATGGGGGCTTAAGCCTGCGCTTGCCGACGCCGCTTTCGCGCCTTCTCATTCGCAAGCTTTGTGGGATCGGGTGCGGAACCGAAACTGTGATCGGCAACGATGAGGCGGCCCGAGAGGGCATCATCAAGCGCCTGCAAGAGTGGCTGTGCGGCCTCTTCCATCGTGACCTCGCGGCCGAGTTCCAGCGAGAGCGTGGTGATATCTGCATCATCGATGCCACAGGCCACGATGTGATCGTAATACTCCAGCGTATTGCTGCAGTTGAGTGCCAAGCCGTGCATGGTAACCCCGCGGGTGATGCGGATTCCCAGCGCGGCGATCTTGCGATCGCGCTGCGAGGCTGAAGGATCTTTTGCCTGGGTGGTAGAAGGCACCCACACCCCGGAGCGGCCGTCGATGCGACCTGCGGTCGTCACGCCCAACTCCCGTACGGCCTGGATGGTGGCCTCTTCGAGGCGGCGGACATAATCGACGACATCGACAGGCTCTGCCAGCTTGATGATGGGGTAGAGCACCAACTGCCCTTCGCCGTGCCAGGTAATGCGCCCACCGCGGTCCACGGTGATGACCGGCAGATCGTTATCCGGCATGTCCTCAGGCTGCGTGCGCTTGCCCGCGGTGTAGATATTGGGGTGTTCGACTACTAAGACCACATCGTCCTGCGTGCCCTGCGCGCGCGCAGCCGCCACTTCCGCCTGATAATCCCACGCCTCTTGGTAATCCATGCGGCCCAAATGGCGTATTTCAAGGGGGTTGTCCGAGGCGCGAATGGAGCGTTCAGCGGGAAAGAAAGGATCGCGTGGTGCAGTCATAATCTCTAGTGTCGTCTTCTTTGGTAGGGAAAAGCAAAGCGAGGAAAAGTAAAGCGGGAGAATGCCATAGCATCCTCCCGCCAATTTTATGCTCGAGGGGGTCTCGAATTAGACGCCTTTAGTCGAGGCCGTTCGCGGAGGCGTATTCCTCTGCCTCCATGAGCTCGCCTGCTTCATCCACCTCGACTTCGATGAGCCAGCCTTCGCCGAAGGGGTCGTTGTTGATGACGGCGTAGTCATCGTGTACGGCATCGTTGACGGCCTTCACGGTGCCGGTGACCGGGGAAAACAGGTCGGATACGGACTTGGTGGATTCGACCTCGCCACAAGAATCACCGGCGGTGACGGTATCGCCTACCTCTGGCAGTTCTGCAAAGACGACCTCGCCCAGGCGGTCTGCGGCAACGGAGGTGATGCCGATGCGAACGGTCTTGCCTTCTACGGCGTCCTTGGCGGCGTTAATCCATTCGTGGTCTTCGGAGTAGGAAAAGTCTTGGGGCAGGTTAGACATGGTATGTAGTCCTTTCGGGCTGAGATTTTAGGGTGTGTGGGTGGCTTACTTGTCGCGCTTGTAGAACGGCAACGCGGTTACCTCAAAAGGATAACGTTTGCCGCGGATTTCTACCTCCACCGCGGTGCCCGGTTCGAGCTCCGCGCTGGTATCAAGCAGCGCAATGGCCACTGGGTGGCCAAGCGTGGGGGAGGGCTGACCCGAGGTGACGGTGCCGACCTTGGTGTCATTGAGGTAGACCTCGGCGCCGGCGCGCGCAGCGCGGCGCTGATCCGAGGTGAGCCCGGAGATAACCACCTGTGGGCCGTCCTCGGCGCGCTTGCGGATGACATCTGCGCCTACGAAGTCCGCTTCCTTCTTGGCAAAGGCGCGCGACATGCCCGCCTCTACCGGGGTGATATCGCGGGAGAGCTCGTTGCCGTAGAGCGGCATGCCAGCCTCCAAGCGCAGGGAATCGCGCGCAGCCAAGCCGCACGGCTTGATGTCGTATTCCGCGCCCGCCTTGAGCAATTCTTCCCACAACTGCGGGGCATCGGAGTTATAGACGATGAGCTCGAAGCCATCCTCGCCGGTATAACCGGTGCGCGCGATGATGGCGAAGGTGCGCGCCACCTTGCCCATCGTGGCGGCGTAGTAGCCCAGTTCGTAGACGGCTTCTTGCTTATTGTCCTCTACCAGCGGGACGAGGATCTCGGCGGCCTTGGGACCCTGCACGGCGATCATAGCGACGTCGCGGGACTCGTTCTTGAGCTCGACGTCGAAGCCCTCGGAGCGCTTATTGAGCTCGTCCCAGACGGTATCGGCATTGCCGGCATTGGGCACGACGAGGAACTTGTCCTCCTCGAACCGGTAAGAAATCAGATCATCGATGATGCCGCCGTCTTCAGCGGTGATCATGGAGTACTTGGCCTTGCCCACCTTGAGCGAATCCAGGTTAGAGATGAAGGAGTAGGACAAGAACTTGCCGGCGTCGGGTCCATTGACCCAGATTTCTCCCATGTGGGAGAGATCGAACAGGCCTGCGCTGTTACGAACGGCGTGGTGTTCTTCCAGCTCGCTGTTGTACTTCAGCGGCATATTCCACGGCCCAAAAGCAGTGAAGGTAGCGCCGAGTTCCTCGTGCTTGGCATTGAGCGGGGAGGTTAGAAGTTCGGTCATTGTTACTCCTCGGAATCGTCGATCTCGAATGCTTCTGGCGGCGGGCAGCTGCACACCAGGTTGCGGTCGCCGTAGGCCTCATCGAGGCGGCGAACCGGTGGGAAATACTTGTAGCTATGCAATAGGGATTTGACCGGCCACGCGGCCTTGTCGCGGCCGAAGGAGTACTCCCAGTTATCGGTAGCCACCGACTCAGCCGTAAACGGTGCGTGGTGGATAACGGAGTCCTCGTAGGCCACCTCACCGTCGATGATCTCCTGGATTTCGGCGCGGATGGTGCGCATGGCTTCGATGAAGCGATCCAGCTCGCCCTTGTCCTCAGACTCGGTGGGCTCAATCATCAAGGTGCCGGCCACAGGGAAGGCCAGGGTGGGGGCGTGGAAGCCGAAGTCAATGAGGCGCTTGGCCACATCGGCGGCGGTGACCCCGGAGGCATCGGTAAGCTCGCGCAAATCGATGATGCACTCGTGTGCCACCAAGCCCTCGTTGCCGGTGTAGAGGACGGGGAAGTATTCGTTGAGCGAGGCCGCCAGGTAGTTAGCGCCCAATACTGCGTGGCCGGATGCGGCGGCGAGGCCCTCGGCACCGGTCATGGCCAGGTAAGCCCAGGAAATGGGCAGGACGCCGGCGGAGCCGTACTTGCTGCCGGTAATGGGAACGCCCTGGCCAACAGGGGTTTCCGCGGTGGCATCAAGCTCAGGGGATGCGGCATCGCTGGGTAGGAAAGGGATGAGGTGTTCTGCCACAGCCACCGGGCCAACGCCCGGGCCGCCGCCACCGTGCGGAATGGTGAAGGTCTTGTGCAGGTTGAGGTGGGAGACATCGCCGCCGAAATCGCCTGGGCGTGCCCAGCCGGTCAGCGCGTTCATGTTGGCGCCATCGATGTAGACTTGGCCGCCGACCGCGTGCACCTTATCGCACACATCGCGCACCTCGGGGTCGAAGACGCCGTGGGTGGAGGGGTAGGTAACCATGATGCCGGCGATGTGGTTGCCGTGCTTTTCGATCTTTTCTTCCAAGTCCGCGACGTCAATGGAGCCGTCCTCGGCGGTCTTGACCACGGCGACGCGCAGGTTAGCCAGGGTGGCAGAAGCGGCGTTGGTGCCGTGCGCGGAGGCCGGGATGAGCACGACATCGCGCTCATTATCGCCATTGGCCACGTGGTAGCGGCGAATGGCCAGTAGACCCGCCAACTCGCCCTGGGAGCCGGCATTCGGCTGGATGGAGACCTTGGCATAGCCGGTAAGCTCGGCGAGCCAGCCTTCGATCTCTTCCACCAACGCGCGCCAGCCCGCCGTGGTTTCTTCTGGGGCATACGGGTGGATGCCCGCGAATTCTGGCCAGGAGATGGGCTCCATGGCCGCGGTGGGGTTGAGCTTCATGGTGCACGAGCCCAGCGGAATCATGGAGCGGTCCAGCGCCAAGTCCTTGTCCGCGAGCTTGCGCAGGTAGCGCAGCATCTGGGTCTCAGAATGGATGGAGTGGAAAATCTCGTGCTCTAGCGGTTCCTCGGCACGCTGCAGGTTCTCCGGCAGGTCAAAGTTTGCTTCAGCCGGGGTGGCGCCGAAGGCCTCTGCCAAGTGTGCGACATCGCGCTGCGTAGCGGATTCACCGAAGGATACGGATACCTTGTCGGTTCCGATTGCGCGCACCAAGTAGCCCGCATCCTGCAGATCGGCCTTGATCTTCTGGGCGTCAACACCGCAGACGGTGACGGTATCGAAGAAGTGCTGCGATGTAATCTCCAAACCAGCATCCACGATGGACTGGGCGAAGGAGGAGGACAAGCTGTGCACGCGCTCGGCGATGTCCTTGAGTCCCTTCGGCCCATGGTAGACGGCATACATCGAGGCCACATTGGCCAAAAGTGCCTGGGCAGTACAAATATTGGAGGTCGCGCGCTCGCGGCGGATGTGCTGCTCGCGGGTTTGTAGCGCCAAGCGGTAGGCTGGGCGGCCATCTGCATCCTTGGAGACACCGACGATGCGGCCCGGCATCTGGCGCTTGAGCTTATCCGTTACCGCCATGTAGGCAGCGTGCGGGCCACCGAAGAAGAGGGGTACACCAAAGCGCTGGGACGAGCCCAAAACGATATCGGCGCCCAAGTTTCCGGGGCCTTCTAGGAGCAGCAGGGACAGCGGGTCAGTGACTACGGAGGCCAGCGCGCCGCGGGTGTGCAGCTCTTCAATCACAGCAGAAGGATCGAAAATCTCGCCTTCGGTGCCGGTGTAAGCGATGACGGCACCGATGAGGTCTTCGCCCACCAAGCCCTCGCGCAGGTCGACGATCTCTACCTCGAGGTCAATCGCGCGGGCGCGTTCAGCGGCAACGGTGAGCACCTGTGGGTGGAGGCGGGAGTCCAGCACGACGCGGCGGCCCTTCTTCACCGCGCGAGACATCAAACCGACCGCCTCTGCGGTAGCGGAAGCCTCATCCAACAAGGAAGCGTTCGCGATGGGCAGACCTGTCAGAGACTCGATCATGGTCTGAAAGTTGAGCAAGGCTTCCAAGCGGCCCTGGGAAATTTCAGGCTGGTAGGGGGTGTACGCGGTATACCAGCCGGCATCCTCAAGTAGGCCGCGGCGGATGACGGCGGGGGTCAGGGTGTCCGAATAGCCCTGGCCATAGAAGGGCTTCAGCACAGTGTTTTGATTGGCGAACTCCCGCAAAGCGGCCTGTGCCCCGTCTTCAGAAAGTGCTTCTGGCAGGTGGGGAAGTTCCGTAGCGCGGATCTTGGGCGGGATGGCGGCATCGACAAGCGCCTGCACGCTGTCGTAGCCCACCGTGCCGAGCATGGCGGCCTGCTCGGAAGAATCCGGCCCTAGGTGGCGGGAGATGAAATCCATCTGTGAGGTCTCCTTCATCGGGTGCAATGGTCTTAACCGCCCCTAAGTATATGTTTAATAACCGGTAAAGACAGCGCCCTTGAGAAACTTTTATGCAGTAACTCTCCGATGAAAATGTGTTGTAGCCTGCTTACCTCCCAATTAGTGAAATATGTCTTGTAGTGCCGGGATAAAATTCGTCTGATATCTGTGGCGGAGGTTCACGCGCTACACCCCCGCGCGGTACCCCAGGCATGACAAAACCTCCCGCCCCTTCGAGTAGAAGGAACGGGAGGTATGCCAGTTAGCTAACTGCTTTTAGATATCGAGGTCAGCCTCGAAGTCTGCAGTCTCCAGGCGGTCCTTGATGGTGGTGATGAAGCGGCCTGCATCCGCACCATCGATGACCTGGTGGTCATAGGTGAAGGGCAGGAAGCACATTTGGCGGATGGCGATGGCATCCTGGCCATTCTCGTTGACCACCACAGCGCGCTTCTGGATAGCCGCGGTACCCAGGATTCCGGCCTGTGGCGGAACCAGGATCGGGGTATCGAGCAGGGCGCCCTCGGAACCGATATTGGTCACGGTGAAGGTGGCACCGGTCAGGTCATTTGGCTTCAGCTTGTTATTGCGGGCCTTATCAGCCAGCTCTGCAATTTGCTGCGCGATTTCCGGCAAGGACAGGTTCTGTGCCTTGTGGATGACCGGGGTGAGCAGACCCTTCGGGGTGTCTACGGCGATGGCGACGTTGACATCCTCGTGGTAGGTCATCTCCTTGGTTTCTGGGTCATAGGAGGCGTTCACGTTCGGGTGGGAGACCAAAGCCTCCGTGGTGGCCTTCACGATGAACGGCAGGAAGGACAGGTTGGCGCCATACTTATCAATGAACGCCTGCTTGCTCTTCTTGCGCATGTCCCAAATAGGAGTCATATCGACTTCCTGTACGTGGGTAAGCTGTGCGGAAATCTGCAGCGCTTCCACCATCTTGGTAGCGGTGATTTCGCGGATGCGGTTGACCTTCTTGGTGGTACCGATAAGCTCCTGCTTTTCCGGATCCACGGACTTGGTGGACCAGCGTGCGCGTGGGGAGTCAGCAGTCTTCTTATCTTCGCCTGCCGATGCCTTCGCATCGCCCTCACCAGCAGCTGCAAGGACGTCCTGCTTGCGGATGCGTCCGCCCACACCGGTGCCTTCAATGGAGCTGAGGTCTACGCCGTGCTTATCAGCCAGCTTGCGCACCAACGGGGTCACGTATGGAACGTTATCGCCGTTGTTGACCTTGGTGGAGGTGTTCAGGGAAGAATCCTGCTTCGGCTCTTCCTTCTTCTCCTCCTTGGCAGGCTGGGCCTTGTCTTCCTTCTTCTCGTCAGACTTAGGCTCTTCCTTCTTTTCCTCGGACTTGTCGTCGTCGGAGTCGGAGTCGTCGGAGGATGGTGCGGCGTTTTCGTCGCCGACGCGGGCGATGGCTTC
>NZ_JBEHGD010000028.1:0-25926 GCF_040225835.1 Corynebacterium sp. KPL3927 | reverse complement strand
GAAGCCGCCGGATCAGCTACACTTACTATCGCATCTTGATTAAATCCCCGTGTCCACTTTCCGGGGTTCGGGCCCAAGGCGAGATAGATGCCTAATGTAGACAACATGACAACAGGAACTCGATGTAGCTCGATTCCTAGTTGAAAAGTAGCCTCACGTAAAAACCGTTCAAAGATATCCACGGCTTTTGAGGTTACTAGGATGCACAACACAGCACAGAAAAATAAGCGCTTTTCCCCCTTTAAGCGAGGAAAAGCGCTTTTCGCGTATCCACAGGATTTGGGTCCCTAATTAGATGTGAAAGGTCTTGCGCAGGTCATCAAAAATGGACCGCAGTGGTGCCGGCAGCACCTGGGGGTTCAGACCAATAAAGGCGATTCCTGCCGCTAGTGCAGCCACGATGGCAAGGGCTGCGCCGCCAATGGACGAGCCTTGCGGGAGCTTCGAGGAGTCTTCATCCTCTGAGCCATGCTCTTGGGAGCCGGCCTCGTCACCGCCGGCTTCGTCCACTTCCACAGGCAAGATCGCTTGCGTGCCTGCATCGGTGGTGATTTCTAAGTTTTGGGAGCCCGTCAGGCCTTCTGGAACGGTCAGTTTTACCTGCGCACGTCCGCGCTCGCCAAATTGGTCATCGCCTTCCTGTTTGGAATTATCGATATCGGCGGTTGCTTCCTCATCACCAAGCTTCACCGTAACGGTCTTGGCCATGGGCTCGCCCTCGCTGGTGTAATTCAAGCTGGACAGATCGACGGTGATTTCTTTGCCCGGGGCAATATCACCATCGATGTGGGCGCCGATCTGGCCCTGCCCCTTGCGGACCTCAGACTCACCGGAGGCGATGTAGTCGATCATGGCCTGGGCATCCATGTATCCCACATCGGTTTTGTCCTTGATGGAGCCTGCCTCAAAGTAGCCATCGCCACCCTTTTCGCTGTCGCTGGAGGCGAGGAAAGATGAAAGCGCGATGGAATAATCCTTGTTCGGATCGAGGGGCTCGCCATTAACGGTCACAGCCTTGACGCGCTCACCGTGGGAGGCCTTGTGGTCATAGACCACCTGGACGTTATTGGACAGCCCCATGGCTAGACGCGGCCGACTGCTTCCATCTTGCCACTGGTTTTCTAAAGCGGTGATGAAGTCCTTGCCGGAGACCTTCGCGGTAATAACGGAGTTACCAAACGGCTGGACCTCAAAAATGTCCTTGTATGTGACATCGCCGCCCTGCAAATCGGCGCGTACTCCGCCGGCATTCATTACGCCGAGGTCGATGTCCTCGCCCACCTGCTTGCTCATGGCATAACGCTGCCCTTCCGCGATGAAGTTATTCAGGGTGGACTCGACACCGCGGTTGGAGCCTGGCTTTTGCCCCTCATCGGAACCGCGGAACAAGTCGGTTTCGACTGTGCCAGCGCTCTTCGAGCCTTCTACCTCGGCTTCGTCTTGTGCCTTCTTGACGATGCCCGCAATCTCAGCATCCGGCTCTACCTGCGCCGCATCAGTCGCATCGTACTGCTTGAGCTCAATCTTCTTTACCTTGCCCGCGGCCTTGTCGAAGGTGATATCGGCATCGTTCAGCAGCTTGCCGTACTCATAGCCTTGCGCCCACTGCAGTGGCAGCGCGCCGTCGCGCTCTTGCGTCCCCTGGGTGGTCTGGTGGGTATCGCCTCCAAAGAGGATATCGACGTCTTTGTTGAAGCCTTCTGCGTATTCCTCCGCGTCTTCGTGGAAGAGGGAAACCACGACATCTGCCTCACCGCTTTCCTTCAAGCGGGTGGCCTCCTTATTCGTTGCCTCGACTGGATCGGTAAAAGTGACGCCCGGAATCTTTGCCGCAGATACCTTGAACTTGGTGTTCTGGGTGACGGTGCCGACGTAGCCGACCTTTACGCCGTCGATTTCTTCCACATGGGAGGCGTCCAAAAGCGGTTTGCCGTCTTTTAACACATTGGCGCCGAGGATGGGATAGTCAGAAGCGGGCTGGATACGGTCCGTTAGGTCCTCAGTGCCCTTGTCGAATTCGTGGTTGCCCACTGCGGTGGCCTTCATCCCCATGGCGTTGAGCGCTTCTAGCGTGTACTTGTCATCAGAGATGGCTGAGACGTATGCAGAACCGCCCACGTTATCGCCCGAAGAGGTGAGGTTGAACTCTTGGCCTTCATTGATCTGCTTGATAAGCGATTGCAGGCGAGCCACGCCAATCTCATCGCCCGCCTTAGCAGGGTCACTCAGGCCATCTTCCAAGTGGCCGTGCAGGTCAGTGATATTGGTGACCGAGATGGTGGTCGTGTTCTCCTGCGCTAGGGCGTGTGTGCCGGAGAGCGCGACGGCGGTGGCGGTAGTAGCGGCCACCAACTGGCCAATGCGGCGGAACTGCATAGTTACTCCTGTGTCGTAGAAAGTATTCAGGTAATTTATATCGCTTTCTTAACCAACTTGCAGGAAGCACATCCGCCTTGAATTGGGCTTTTACCTTTCCTCCGTCAAGAATTCACTCAATCGTCACGTGTGCGTAGCCCGCGCGTTGCCTCTATCAAGCAACCGTGCGGCGAGGTGATGAGGCGGTTACGCGGTTACGCGGTAGACGTCAAAGACGCCCTCGGTATTGCGCAGCGTGGTCATCAACGAGCCCAGCTGTTTGGTATCCGATACGGAGAAGGTAAAACGCATCGTGGCAATTTGATCCTCGCCGCGGTTCGAATTCATCGTCAACACATTGATGTTCTGATCACTTAATACCCGGGTCAGCTCAGACAGCAGGCCCTGACGGTCCAATGCCTCAAGCTGCAGCGTGGCGGAAAAGGCGCCGGTAGAAGAGGTACCCGAGGACCATTCGACCTTCAACATACGTTCCGGTTCGGATTTGAGCTTTTCCGCGTTGGCGCAGTCGGCCCGGTGCACGGATACTCCCCCGCCGCGGGTGACGAAACCAAAAATGGCGTCCCCGGGCACCGGCTGGCAGCACTTCGCAAGCTTAGCCATGACATCGGGGCTTCCCTCCACCAAGATGCCCGTGCCGGATGCGGAGTCCTTAGTATGCTGCGCACGAGAATGCTCGAGCTCCGAGAGTGGGGTTCGGGAAGCCAGCGCATCCACGGCATCATCGCGATCGCCGAACATGGCCACCAATTGGTTGGCCACGTGTTGTGCGGAGACGTGTCCTGCGCCGATGGCGGTGTACAGGGCATCGACATCGGAATAGTGCAGCTGTTCTGCCACCTGCTTCATGGAGCTGGCGGTAAACAGACGGTGCATCGGCAAGCCGCCGCGCTGCACCTCAGTGGCCAAGGCATCGCGCCCGGCTTCGAGGTGCTCCTCACGCCTTTCTTTGGCAAACCACTGGCGGACCTTTGCCTTGGCACGCGGGGAGACCAAGAATTCCTGCCAATCGCGCGATGGGCCGGCGTTGGGATCCTTGGAGGTAAAAATTTCTACCTTGTCGCCAGATTTCAGCGGTGATTCTAGCGCCACCAATTTGCCGTTGACCTTGGCACCAATGCAGCGGTGGCCGACCTCCGTATGCACGGCGTAGGCAAAATCCACCGGAGTAGAACCCGCTGGCAGATCCACCACATCACCCTTTGGGGTAAAAGCGAAAATCTGGCGCGCCGTCAGGTCATAGCGCAGGGAATCCAGGAACTCATTGGGGTCCGCTGCTTCCTTCTGCCAGTCCAGCAGCTGGCGCATCCAAGCCATCTGGTCCACCTCTTCTTGGTGCCCAGAATTCTTACCCTTCGTTTCCTTATAGCGCCAGTGCGCGGCGACGCCGAATTCGGCGTTGTAGTGCATCTCGTGAGTGCGGACCTGCACCTCTAGGGTTGCTCCGCCGTCCGCGAGCACCGTGGTGTGCAGAGACTGGTAGACGCCAAAGCGCGGGGAGGAAATATAATCCTTAAAACGGCCAGGCAGAGCCTGGTAAATGGAGTGCACGACGCCGATGGCTGCGTAACAGCTATTGATGTCATCCACCAATACGCGGATGCCCACCAGGTCAAAGATCTCCGCGAACTCGCGGCCGCGAACGACCATCTTTTGATAGATGGACCAGTAATGCTTCGGCCGCCCCATAACTTCGGCCTCGATGCCATTTTCCTTTAAGGCGGCACTGACTTGATTGATGATTTCCTTCAAGGCGCGATCGCGCGAGGGCGCGCGCTCTGCCACCATGCGGACGATTTCGTCATACTTTTTGGGGTACAGGATGGCAAAAGACAGATCCTCTAGTTCCCATTTCACGCTCGCCATGCCCAGCCGGTGGGCCAAGGGGGCAATGACCTCGAGCGTCTGCCGCGCCTTCTTTGCTTGCTTTTCCGGCGGCAAAAAGCGCATGGTGCGCATATTGTGCAGACGGTCGCTGACTTTGATGACCAGCACGCGCGGATCGTTGGCCATGGCGACGATCATCTTCCGGATGGTCTCGGCCTCGGCCGCTGCACCCAAGGCCACCTTGTCCAGTTTGGTCACTCCATCAACGAGCCGGGCGACTTCTGGCCCAAAGTCGCGGGTCAGATCTTCAAGCGTGTAATCGGTATCCTCCACCGTATCGTGTAGGAGCGCTGCAACGATGGTGGTGGTATCCATACCAATTTCCGCGGCAATCGTGGCTACGGCCAGGGGGTGCGTAATATACGGCTCGCCCGACTTGCGGAATACTCCCTCGTGCAACCTTTCTGCGGTGTTATAGGCAGCGTTGAGTAGTTCCGCATCCGCTTTGGGGTGGAATTTCCGGTGAATGGACATGAGGGGATCGAGCGCAGGGTTAATCTTGACCCGCCCGCCGGTCAGTGACCGAGCAAGCCGGGCAGACATGCTCCGCATCCCGTTATTAGCCTGGCGTTTTGCTGACTTATCCGTGGCCATCTCTACCGCCCTTCACAATGCCACAGCCTGTACTGCTGGCTGCAGCGCCTTTCCAGATCGTGTGATCTAGCTTAGACACACCATCTTAGTCAGCGTCATCCAGCACAATGAGCGGCGGGCCCGATAAGCGTTCGCGTCCATTAAGACCCTTAACTTCTAGCACCACGACGTTGCCCGCGACCTCGGCGCCTGCAGACTCGAGCAGCAGCTTGGCGCCGTGGAGGGTGCCACCGGTGGCCAGGACGTCATCGACAAGCACCACGCGCTTGCCCTTCACATCGACGCCGCTGGCTGGGATCTCCAATGCAGCCGAGCCATATTCCAGCTCATATTCTTCGGTATATACCGGCGGCGGAAGCTTGCCCTTCTTGCGGATAGCCAAAATACCCAAGCCCAGCTTGTACGCCACGGCAGAGCCCAACAAGAATCCGCGGGCATCCAGGCCGCCAATGAGATCCGCGCCCAGCTCCTCGCAGGCGGCCGCGAGGCCATCAACAACGGCCCGAAATGCCTCAGGATCGGCTAGTACCGGTGTGAGGTCTTCAAAAAGAATTCCTTCTTCTGGAAAGTCCTGCACAAGGCGCACCTTGTCGCGCAAAGCTTGTGCTGCTGATTCATAGTGAGAAGTCATCATCTTCCTTGAGAATAAAATAGCGAGAATAAATTTAAAAGCGAAAAGGCCTAGGCCTTTTCCACAGGTTCTTCTGCCGGCACGTGCCAACGATCCATATTCCAGCCGATGCCCGAGACGCCAGTGTACGGCAGGACACCCTCCACGTCGCGGTGAACGATAAACGCGCGCGGCTGCGCAGCGACTGGAATGGAGGGAACACTCTCCCACAGCTGCTCTTCCTGCTCCTTGAGCTGAACGGAATTTTTAATACTGGAATCAGCGGCGGAGTACTCGGTCAGCGGATCGACTGGGCCCAAGAAGGCATCAATGGTTGGCTGCCCCGATTCCGGATCAGGGTTGAGATAAAACTGCGATAGGTTCTCCGCCGCAGCATCCTCGATGGTAATCCCCGCCGGCTCGCAGGAGGCGCGCAGCGCATCAACCATCGCCTGATAGCGCTTATCCGGGCCAACGTAGCCCACCCTGATGGTGGACCCGTTCAACTGGCCGGCCGCAGCCATGTCCGTTCCCTCGTGGTCCTTCGCCACCGAGCCTAGCGTTTGGGCCACCGGATCTTGGACAGAGACGGTGCGCACATAAGCCGGGGGAACATCGACACCAGATATTTCGGAGCTCTTTTGTGCTAACGCCGCTTGGTCGACGCAAGCAGCAAATGCCTTTCTAGCAGAAGGCTCCGCAAAAATCCCGGCCTGCGACAGCGTCAACGTATCGGTTTGCAGGCCCACCTTGGTGATCGTCTCAAACTCGGCATTCTCTGTGCCCGCGGAGCCCTCCGCATTGGAGTCGCTTTCTTTATTCGAGCCAGATCCGTTTGTGGATTCTGAGGCGTCGTTGCCTTCCTCGGATTCTGCGTCCTTAACCGCGTTCCCTGAAAGCCAATCGGGCGCCGCGGTGGCGGAATCTGCCACCTTGAGAACGCCCTTATCCGCAAGTTCCTGTGCGTTGGCAGTACCCGGCCATATGACAAGGCGATCCAAGGCAGGTTTGTCGCCGCGATACTGCTCATTGGCTTTTAAGAAGACCTCGCCGGAATCACCAATCTTATCCGCGGTAAATGGGCCGTAGGACACCTGCAGCTGTGGGTCAAAGTCATCCTTGGCTGTAGAAAAACCATAGCGCCACAATTCCGCTACTGGCTGCAGCGCCGCCATGTCTCCTGCATGCAGGGCCGCGTTGAGATCCTCCATGCTCATGTCCGTCTTCTGCGCAAGCGCATGCGCAGGCATAACGGTGCCAGGGCCAAACATTTGGCGCCACCGATGTCCCTGGTCTTTCTGGAAAGTCAGCGTAAAAGCCTTGCTCTGCGGTGCGCACTCGATATCCGCGATGTCATTCATTAGCGGCATATGCGAGGCAAATTCAACCGGGTGCGTGCCAGCCGTATAGGCAAGCAGGTAATCATCGCAGGTGACGGGCGCACCATCGGAGAACGTGGCGTCATCAGCAAGCGTCAAACGCACGCTTTCCTGGTCGCTATCTGCTGCCGGCGGAAGCTCTTCGGTCTCTACCAAATCCGCATTGGGAATGAGCTGTCCGGAGGGGCCCGGCACAAAAAGACCGGGATAAAGCCGCGCCGAAAGTTGGGCCGCTGAGGTGGTGCTGCCGAAGGCGGTGCCCGCATTCGTCGTGGTCAGCTGAGAGTTAACCATATACCCGGGGTAGTTATAGGACTCCGGATCGGCGGGCGAGGCCTGGTCACCGCCCTCAGATTCCTCACTACTGCACGAGGCCGCTACCAGCGCCAGGGCGGAAAGCCCTGCTGCAACCGCCGTGATTTTGGGACGGCGCCCCCACCACCGTGTGGTGCCTAATCTGCGTTCCACGGTACGCACAACCCCTTTTCTCCTAAAAAGACCAAGCCTTACTCTGCCTGATTATGCCGTGTTCAAGGGCATTTAGCGGCCCGGGCGCCACGTAGCACCTGTATGGCCGGAGGCACTGCTGCCGTGATCAGTTTGTTCTTCTGCCACTTCCTTGTGCGTCTTGGCCCCGACATCGGAAGGCGTAACCACCTTGCGCTTTGCAGAACCCGCGTCCGCCGGTTCACCGTCCTCAGACTTACCCGCGCGGTAATCCAGCACACGCTGCGTGTGCTGCTTGACGCGCTTAGTCCAATTAGCAAACGTCACCACCAATGGGGTAGCCAAGAAAATCGAGGAGAAAATACCCTCGATGACGCCGATGAGCTGGATCAGCGCCAAATCGCGCAACGTACCGATGCCCATAAGCCATACGGCGATGACGAACAACGCGATAATAGGCAGCGCGGAGATGATGGAGGTGGAAATGGAACGCATGACCGTCTGGTTAATCGCCAAGTTGGCGAGTTCCCCATAGGTCTTAGAACGTTGGCCTTCCAGCCCCGCCGTATTCTCATTGACCTTGTCAAAGACGATGACGGAGTCATAGATGGAGAAGGTCAGGACGGTGAGCAAACCGATGATGACGGCGGGAGAAACTTCAAATCCGAAGAGCGCGTAGATACCGGCGATGACGATGCCATCAATAATAAGCGCCAAAATGGCGGCAAACGCCATAATCTTTTGCAAGCGTACCGCCACATAGATAGTCGCTGCAACGAGGAATACGACCATAGCAAGGATCATGCGCTGCGTAATCGAGGAACCCCACGATTCGGACACGGTGGAAGAACCGATGGCGTCCGGGGTGGCCTCCCCGTTTTCATCCTTCGGTTGGAATTCCTCGTAGATAGCAGACCGGGCACTGTCTACTTCTTCTTGGCTCAAGCGCTCAGAGGTGATTTCCAGCGTCTCAGCATCACCGGCACCAACGATGCGCACTTGCTCCGGTTCAACGCCAGTGGAGTCCTCGAAGACGGTCGCTACTTCATCTTCTTTCAAGTCCCCAGCGGGCATGGACAAGGTGGTGCCTCCCTCAAAGTCGAGGGAGAGCGTAAATCCACGAATCAAGATGGCGACGATGGCACCGACGAGGAGCGCGGCGGTAATCCCGTACCACCGTTTGGTGTGGCCAATGAAGTCATAGCCACGCTCGTCTTCATAAAGGCGATCTAAACGCGAAATCTTATTTTTAGTCGATACGGCCATGATTATTTCTCCTCATCTTCCGCAGCTGCTGAGGGCGAAGAACTCTCAGACGAATCGGCGCCAACGGATGCCGAATTTTCAGTAGAGCGCTCCCGCTGCGCGGAAGCGGCAGAACGGGAATCTCCGTAATAGCCGCGTTCTCGCCGCTCTTCAATTAGCGCATAAATTCCGCCCAAACCGTTCATCGATGGCTTGGCGGCCGCTGGGCGGCGGCCGATGATCTGCATCACCGGCGCCATAACCAAGAAGGAGACGACCAAGTCGAAGATCGTGGTCAGACCCAAGGTAAACGCGAAGCCCTTCACCTCACCGATGGCGAGGAAGTAGACGATGACAGAACCAATCAACGTCACCGCGTTACCGGTCACGATGGTACTGCGCGAGCGCTCCCAGGCCTTCCGCGTAGCGGACCTAAAGGTTCTACCTTCTAAGAGCTCGTCCTTAATGCGCTCGTAGTAGACCACGAACGAGTCCGCGGTCGCACCGACACCAATGACCAAACCTGCGATACCGGAAAGGTCGAGTGAGTAACCAATCCAACGCCCCAGCAACACAATGGCGCCGTAGGTTAGCAGGCCGGAGCCAAGCAAGAAGATGACGGACACACCACTGAGCGCTCGGAAGTAGTACAGCGAGTAAAGGATGACCAAAATCAAGCCTGCCAAGCCAGCCCACAGGCCAGCTTCTAGCGCAGCCTTACCCAGTGTCGGAGGAATGGACTCCACCGTGCCACCGGGCTCGCCGTTTTCGCCGGCAAAGGACAGCGGCAAGGCACCGTAGCGCAGGTTATTGGCCAGGTTATTGGCTTCTTCTTGGCTAAAATCACCGTTAATGGAGGTAGCGGAACCGTACGGGGTAGCACCCTGGATGACCGGCGCCGAAATAACACCCGAGTCAAGGGTGATGGCAATCTGATCGTTCAGGTGGTCCCGCGTGAGGTCAGCCCAAGTCTGGGAACCGTTCGGGCCATCGCCAGTCTTAAAGGAGAAGCTGATCTCCATCTGACCAGACTGCGGGTTGAGGCCACCGTTGATCGGGGAATTGGTATCAATCTCATTACCCGTCAAACGGGTACCGTCTTCATCCTTAACGCCATTGAGCAACGGAGCTGGCTCCAACACATAGGGAGTGCCGCTGTCATAGTCACAGGTAACAAAAGGCTTGGACGGATCATCCGCACCAGCCAGTGGGTCAGAGGAGCCCTGACAAGTAAGGAGCGAAGAGGCCGCTGCTTGCGTTGTCGGATCGTCCGATTGGCGGTCCTTTAACAACATCTCGGTGATTTCATCGCGGCGCTCGGTCTGCTCGATGGAGTTAGAAGGCTCGTCCAGAGGCTTCGCGGAAACCTTCGGAGCCTTGACGTCCTTCGGTTCCTTACCCTCAGCCTGCGCTTGTTGTTGGGCGACGGCCTTGGTGACGTCTTCCATTTTCTTGTTGGCCTCGTCCTTCTCTAGGACGCCATATTTGACCCAGCGGTTAGCCATGTCCTCTAGCTCTTTGTCGAGCTTTTCCATATCCGGCGCGGAGGGTTGCGCCACTGGACGGAAGTAAAGCTGTGAGGTCTGCCCCACTGCCTGGGCCTGCGAGGCATCTTCGCCCGGTACTGTGATGACGAGGGTATTTCCGTTGATGACGACCTCGGAACCTGACACACCCATGCCATTGACGCGCTGTTCCAAAATATTGCGCGCCTGCCGTAGCTGGTCCTGGGTGGGGTCTTCACCTTGTGGGGCCAAGGTAACGCGGGTGCCGCCCTGCAGGTCGATGCCTAGCTTTGGGGTGGCTTGGCGGTTTCCGGTGAAAAAGACCAGCGCATAGATAACGACCACGATAAGCCCAAAAAGCGCAAGGGCGCGTTTGGGCCATTGGCGGTTGCTATTTTTCATAGCGCCTCGAGATGATGCGGACAACGATATTCTCCTGTGCACTGCAAACCAGGGTGATTAGACATTAAATACGGCCCGCCCGATTCGGCGCGGGCACGTTAACAACGCACAATCGTACGTCATGGAATAACATTTTCCTTAACGGGGTCCGCGATTCAGCGAAAATGTGTCAGGTTCTACGTTTCTCTTAAGCCAATTGCAGGCTCATAGAACACTAGCCGTGTGCACAAGGTACGCCCGCGCCTGCCTTCGTTGAGAGCACGGGCGATAACGAGGAATTAGCGGTCGGAGGACTGCTCGCCTTCCCCACCATTGAGTCCCTCATCATTATTGTTCTCGCCGTTGTCTCGCTGCGGCTCTCCAGCTTTGTCTGCACTACCGCGGTTAAGTTTCTGGGCTTCGCTTTCGGTGCGAACAACCGCCATCTTGTCAAAGGTAAGGGTAACTCCCGGGGAAACCTCGAGGTCCACACTGGTATCGGTGGTTCCGCGCACCACACCGTGGACACCGCCGGCGGTCACGATGCGGTCCCCATTCTGCAGGGAATTTTGCAGCGATTGCATGTCGTTTTGGCGCTGGCGTTGCTTACGCATCGCCATAAAGGAAGGAATGATGAACAAAATGACAATGATTATGAGAAAGATGATTTCCATAACTTTCCAGTATGCCAGACTGTTTGGTTCACAAAAACCATCGGCTAGTTCCATCCCATGGACCCCACCAGCGAGGTGCACATGGGCCCTTAAAACAGCCCAATTGCCCCATCCGGAGGCGTCAGGCCCAGGTGCTGCCATGCGGCTGCGGTGGCTACCCTGCCCCGCCCAGTGCGCGAAATCATGCCGGCGCGAACCAAGTATGGCTCACACACCTCCTCCACGGTGGAGGGTTCCTCGCCAACGGCGATGGCCAAGGTATTAACACCCACCGGCCCGCCGCCGTGGCCATTGATCAGGGCACTGAGGACGGCGCGGTCCAGCCGGTCCAGCCCCATTTCATCAACATCGAATACCTCCAACGCCCCCTGCGCGGCGGAAAGATCGATGCGCCCGGTTCCATTGACCTCCGCATAGTCGCGAACGCGGCGCAGTAAGCGGTTAGCAATGCGCGGGGTGCCGCGCGAACGCGAGCCAATTTCTACGGCGGCATCATCGTCGATGGCGACGTCCAAGATATGTGCCGCACGTTTGATCACATGGGTGAGATCCTCGGTGCTGTAGTACTCCATTTGGGCGGTAAAGCCGAAGCGATCCCGCAGCGGTCCCGTCAACATTCCTGCTCGCGTTGTAGCCCCGACCAAGGTAAACGGCGGGATCTCCAACGGGATCGAGGTAGCACCCGGCCCTTTTCCCACAATCACATCGATGCGGAAATCTTCCATGGCCATATAGAGCATCTCTTCGGCGGGCCGGGCGATGCGGTGGATCTCATCGATGAAAAGCACGTCGCCTTCCATGAGGTTCGAAAGCATCGCCGCGAGGTCTCCCGCTCGTTCCAGCGCTGGGCCCGAGGTCATGCGCAGCGACGTCCCAAGTTCCTGCGAAATGATCATGGCCATCGTAGTCTTACCCAGGCCGGGCGGCCCCGATAACAGGACATGGTCCGGGGTGACCCCGCGGTTCTTAGCGCCCGTAAGCACGAGGGAAAGCTGCTCCCTGACCTTTGGCTGCCCAATAAACTCCGTCAGGGATTTCGGGCGCAGGGAGCGCTCGATATCGTGTTCTTCGGCGTGAGCGGTGGCTTCCACATCACTATTGTGCTGTGAATCGTGCGCCTCATTCATTCCCTCCGGGAGGTTGAACTCGGTGCGCTCAATATCGGACATGCTGTAGCCTTCGTGTCTTCTTGACGTCGTGTTCTTTTAGCCCTGCTTACCCAACTGGGCTAGGGCCGCGCGCAGCAAGGTTGACGTATCCGCCGCAGGGGCTTCGGCATATGCCGCCTCCACCGCGGGGCGGGCCGCCTTCTCAGTAAATCCTAGGCCCAGGAGGGCTTCGGTGACACTATCGACAACTGGGCCACCGCCGCTTGCTGCCGCCGGCGCCGCATCAGCCGTTGGAGCTCCAGCAAAGCGCTTTACCTTATCTTTTAGCTCCAGGGTAAGGCGTTGGGCCATCCGCTTGCCGACGCCCGGAATAGACTGCAGCGCCTTCACATCCTCCCCGCCAATGGCTGCGGCAAGCTCTTCTGCGCCCATGACGGACAACGCAGCTAGGGCGAGTTTGGGCCCCAAGCCGGACACGGATTGCAGCACCTGAAACATCTCGCGGTCGTCATCGCTGGTAAAGCCGTATAGGGTTAACGCATCTTCCTTGACCACCAAGGTAGTAAGCACAAAGGCGGTTTCTCCGCGGCGCAGGGTTCCCAACGTCTTTGCGGTAGCCAAGAACTTATAGCCCACCCCGCCGCATTCAATAACGCCGTGGTCTAAACCAATGTGGAGGACTTCTCCCCGCAATGCCGCAATCATTTTCTACCGTGCCTTCCTACCTGTGTGCGCTTTCAACATGACCTAATAATGAACAAACTTAACCTGTGGGGTGTGGCGAGCTAAGGCTGAACACCCTTCCCCCGCCCGCGGACACCACTGGTCTTTGCGCCAAGCCCTAAACCAGTACTATCCATCCTGACGATCGCTGGCGCCCGCCAGCAATGGCAGACAGCCAGCGCCAATGCGTCCGCTGCGTCCGCCGGCTTGGGCGGCTCCGTAAGCCCCAAGATACGAGTAATCATCGTCGTCATTTGTTTCTTATCTGCGCGCCCATTGCCAGAAATGGCCTTTTTTACTTCGGACGGTGTGTACATATACACCGGAATATCCCGCTCGGCAGCCGCGAGCACGAGGACTCCTACGACGTGCGCAGTCTGCATGACGGTCGAGACCTGGCCGCGTTCGAAGACGCGCTCTATAGCAACCACGTCGGGCGAATAATCGTCCATCCATTCCTTAGCCGCAACGGACAGCCGCAGGAGCCGCTCGGTCAAATCTTTATCACTCGGGGTCCGCACCACGCCAACGGAGACAGGAAGAATTGCGCGCCCGCGGCCAGCTTGAACTACGGACAGGCCACAGCGAGTTAGCCCAGGGTCGATGCCCATCACGCGCATGCCTTCGATATTCACACCCGCCCACTCCCTGTTCCGCGGCCTCGTCGTTCCTAGTCTTAATTCCCCATTATGTCTTACACACACATGTTCTACAACACGGCGCAACTTTTAGGCTGTCCCAATAAAAACACAACAAAGCTCGGCACCGGAATCTCCGCATGCGCGAAGAGCCGCCACCGAGCTAGTGCCTCCAATATGTGCAGTATTCTTACTCTGCGTTGAGTTCTGCTAGCACCTCATCGGAGAGGTCCATATTGGTATATACGTTCTGGACGTCGTCGGATTCTTCCAAAACATCGATGAGGCGGAAGATCTTCTTGGCGTCATTGGCCTCGAGAGGAACCTCGACGGAGGCACGGAAATCGTTATCGGAGTCATCAACCTCGATGTCTGCTTCCTTGAGGGCCTCCTTGACGGCCTGCACATCCGTGGGGGCGCAGATGATCTCAAATTTCTCGCCCTGGTCTTTAACCTCTTCAGCGCCAGCATCGAGGACTGCCATCAAGACATCATCCTCACTCAGCTCACCCTTTTCCACCAAGACATAACCGGTGCGGGAGAACATATAAGCAACCGAGCCGGATTCGCCCAGGTTACCGCCATTCTTGCTCATCGCGGTGCGGACATCGGTAGCCGCGCGGTTGCGGTTATCGGTCAAGCATTCAATCAGCATTGCGACACCGTTGGGGCCATAACCCTCGTACATGATGGTCTCCCAGTCGGCACCACCGGCTTCTTCACCAGAGCCGCGCTTGCGGGCGCGTTCGATGTTGTCATTGGGGACGGAGGCCTTTTTGGCCTTCTTAATCATGTCATCGAGCGTTGGGTTGGCCGCAGGATCACCACCGCCGGTTCGCGCCGCCACTTCAATGTTCTTAATGAGCTTGGCAAATTCCTTGCCGCGCTTAGCGTCATTGGCAGCCTTCTTGTGCTTGGTAGTTGCCCATTTTGAGTGGCCTGACATTAAGTCCCTTTCTAATTGGGTTCTAAATCTGTTGACAATTATACGTGCCCTGCACGAACTGGGAAAAGCGCCCCCATGATACGGACGCGTCGCTAGACGTTATGCCAATTGCCGTGCGCAGAACCGCTTCCTAAGTTTTCATCAAGGAACCGAGTCAAGCCTTCTTGATTGATCAATGCAACGAGTTCACCCTGCTCATTGAATAATTTACCGCGCGCGATGGCCGTTCCTTGCGCCGCTGTGGGCGATACCTGCTCATAGAGCAACCACTCATCCACGCGAAATGGGCGAAGAAACCACACCGCATGGTCAAGGCTTGCCAATTGCACCTTATCCCCTTGGTGCGGAATGAGCGCCGCCCGAATAAGGGTCATATCAGACATATACGTCAGGGCAGCGCGGTGGAAAGCGGGGTCACTCCCAAGCTCGCCCGTATTGCGGAACCAAATATGGCGATATCCGGCACCTGTCACCTCCGCGGCGGCATCATCGCGGCCCTCATCGGGCACTAAACGGATATCCCAATCGGTCCACTCCTTCAAAATAATCCGGGTGGAATACGGCGCCCCACCGCCACGGCGAGCGGCTTCATCGGGGCTTAATACCTGCGGTGCCACGTCCTGATGCTCGGGTCCTGCATCACCTTCGCGGTGGAAACTAGCCAGCATAATAAAGACGAGGCGGCCATCCTGGATGACCCGAACCTGCCGGCTAGCAAAGGAACGACCATCGCGCAGCCTTTCTACCTGCAGCTCCAGCGGCTTTTTCGTATCACCTGGGCCAACGAAATAACCGTGGAGGGAATGCACCTGCTTCCCCTCCACCGTCTTTTGCGCCGCGGTAAGCGCCTGCGCGGCAACTTGCCCGCCGAAGGTGCGCTCAATCTGCGAGGGGATCGCTGGGCCAGAAAAGCCATCCGTATCTTGGGTGCCTTCTAATGCCAAAACCTCAGAAATGGTGCCCACAGTCATCCTTTCTTGTGCGCCTACTATGCGCTACATCACGTAAGTCTTCGTCTGCCTTGCCACCCTACTCCCCGGGGCAGCCCAACCCCGGTGACGAGAAACCTGATTCGAACTACTCAACGACCAAATTTTTCCCTAGAATCTTTTGGGTGAAAAGATTCGCGACAGTTCCTGCGGTATGGGTGGGCTGGGTTCTCGCCCGCTTGGTTTTGGTCTATTTTTTGAAGCTCGACCACAGCGCACGCGGCGATGTTGCCTATTATTTCGCCGGCCTTTTTGGCACTGATCCCACGCAGATGACCGAATACCCCCACGCGGGCACGTGGCCCACCATCATCTTAAGTTGGTTCACCGGTGGAGACCGCGGCGTGTTCTACATTGGCTTTACCATCATGACGCTGCTTGTCGATGCCACCTTCCTCGCCCTCCTGCTGCGCCACCACGAACGCAATAAGCGCGTTTTTCTCGCCGGTTGGTTCTGGGTCTTTTTTGGCACGGCTGCAGGCCATGTCTTTGTGTGGCGCCTCGATATTTTTCCTGCCGTCGTCGTCGCTGGGGCCGCAGCGCTCCTTATTTCTCATCCCAAGACCGGCGCCGCCCTATTAGGCTTCGCCACCACCATGAAGCTCTGGCCAGGCGTCCTCGCAGCTGGACTGGTCGGGCGCTTTAATAGCACCAATTCCTGGCTGCGCTTGGCGTCCTTTTTCGGCTCGGTTGCCGCCCTTTCAGCATTGACAGTTGTCACCTCCGGCATGGACCGTCTGCTTTCCCCACTGAACTATCAGGGGGTACGCGGACTCCAACTTGAATCCATTCCGGCGACAAACCTGCTGTTACAGGCACACCTGAACCCAGGTAAGTGGCATTTGGGATATGCCCCGTCCAAGAGCTTTGAAATTTCAGGTCCGGGCGTCGATACCGCCATCATGTGGAGCTCCATCGCGACGGCCGGGATGCTGGTATTCGCCTTGAGCTGGGCGCTGTACCGTTTCTTCGCCGGAGGGTGGACCGCGCGAACCACCGTCGCCTTCTTCACCCTTATGGTGCTGCTCCTCATAGCAACCAATAAAGTATTTTCTCCCCAGTACATCATTTGGCTCGGACCGCTATTCGCTGTGGTAGTACGCCAAAAGCTCCCCGCCGGGTTTATACCCATCAAGATCTGTCAGGGCCTCCTCGCTGTATGTGCAGTTGCAGCCGCCGCGCTTGGCACCTACGTCTACCCGTTCCACTATGACTTCGTGTGGAAGTACGTGGGCGAAAACCTGACTCCGGTCTACGTACTCGTCGCCCGCAACGTGCTCATCCTCGTAGCGGTGCTCTTTGCACTTATATGGTTCATCCTTGAGGTAAGCCTGTCCCGCCGCATAGAAAAGGCCATCGTGGCAGCAGGCGGCTCGGAAACGAGCGCGGAAGCCGGCGCAGAGAACGCGTCCTCGCCGAATACGGGGCGAATTAACGTGCCTGGCTCCGACGCCCCTACCGAGTCTGAAGCGAGCACCGATGCCACTACGCAGACACCCCGCAGCTAAATTCTTAATCCGCCAGCATGTAGTCGAAGTACTCCGGTAATTTAGCGGTTCCGCCGAGGTGGAAGAAGCGCACTGCGGGCCGCAGGCGCAGCGCGCGCGTATCGCTAACTGCCTCGTTATAGAAGCGATGCGCCAATTGGATGCGGCCTTCCGCATCCGCCAAGGCGGCCGGGCGCTGGCCTACCGGAAAATCGCGCACAATGGCGGCCGAAAGCTCGCGCTCTACCATGGTGCGGGCTTGAAAATGCCCATGCGAAAGCTCCGTTGATTCGGCCTTTTGCGCCAACGCCGCAAGATCCGGGGAGACCGCCGCCGTTACCGCCGCGCGCCGGTCCAGCGCAGCCTGCAGCTGCGCCAGCGCAGCATCGGTGCGGATGTGCAGGAAATTTAGCCGCTGCGCTGTGAAAATGGCCCACGATCCCACAAGAATGAGAATAAGCAGCGCGATGGTTATTTCTATCGCCATCATCGCTTCACCCTCACCTTCGTGCCATCTTGCACCGTTTCATAAACCTGCATGACCGCCGCGGCAACATGGTCCCAGTCATACATCTGGGCGCGCTGCACGCCATTGCGCACCAATCGCCGCCGGTAGTCGCCATCATCCAAAACTTGGTTGAGCACACGTGCCAAATCGGTGGCATTGCCAGTGCGGAATAGCGCTCCCGCAGGCTCTTCCGATTCCGCGTTGCAGACCGCCCGAAAGGCCTCCAGATCCGAAGCCACGACGGCGGCACCGGCGGCCATGGCTTCTACCAACACGATGCCAAAGCTTTCCCCGCCCGTATTGGGCGCCACGTAGACATCGGCCCGGCCCAAGATTTGTGCCTTTTCTGCGTCGCTGACGCGCCCGACAAAATCCACGCCCTCGACCTCGCGGGCACGGCCGCCACCCATAATGGTGACGCGAATATTCGTGTTGACCTGACGCAAAGCGGCCAACAGAATATCCAGGCCCTTCCGCGGCTCGTCGAGGCGGCCGAGAAAAACGACCTCGAGTGGGGCATCGGCAAGCGCGGGCTGGCTTTTCTTGCGCGCTAAAGCGTAGACGGAGGTATCGACGCCATTGGGAATCAGGACAGGATCGCCGCCCAATTGCTCCACCTGCCAGCGCCGCGCCATATCCGATACCGCGATGCCGCCGCGAATCTTTTCCAAAAAGGGCACGAGGAGCGGCTTTGCCAGGGTCAGGATGAGGGAATTGGCCGCCGAGGCGTGGTACGTCGCCACCATGGGGCCGTGCGCCACGGCCAAGGCGGTCATGGAAAAACTCGGGGAATTGGGCTCGTGGATATGCAGGACATCAAAATCACCGTCCTGAATGAAGCGCTTGACCTTGCGGGTTACCTTTGGCCCCACCGACAAGCGCGCAACGGAGCCGTTATACGCAATCGGGAAGGCCGGGCCGCCCTTGACCACGAAATCCGGTAGCGGTGTGGTCTCTGCGGCAGGACCAAGGACCTGGACAAAGTGACCTTGTTCTATAAAAACGGTGGCCAGGTCGAGGATGTGGGCCTGCACGCCACCAGGTTCATCAAAAGAATACGGGCAAATAATACCGATGCGCATTAACTGGAACGTTCCTTTCGCGCTTGCCGGCGCCGCTCCACGTCCTCGTTCCATTGCGGCTGCAGCATGTGCCAGTCTTCGGGGTGGTGCTGGATATTAGCCGCAAACCCATCCGCCATCCGCTGGGTGGTCTCCTTAATATCGGTAACCTGAACTTCTGGAGACACCGACAACCCCCAGCCATCGCCTTCAAACCACGAGTGCACCACGTGGAGTGCCGCGCCGGTCTCAATGGCTAGCTGTGCGGGACCTGCCGCCATATTGGCTTCCTCGCCCATGAAATCTACCGTGATACCGCGGCGGGTAATATCGCGTTCCGCCAATAAGCAGACCACCCCGCCCTCCTGCAGGGCTTCCTTCAGGCGCGCAAAGGGCGTGGCCGCCCCACCGGTAAGCGGCAGGACCTCAAACCCCAGTTCCTCGCGGTAATCCACGAAGGCATCAAATAACACCTCCGGCTTTAACCGCTCCGCCACGGTGGTAAATTGCCCGTAATGTCCCACCAAGAAGACCCCAGCCATATCCCAGTTGCCGGAGTGCGGCAGCGCCAGGATGACGCCCCGTCCAGACTGCGCGGAGGCGTCGAAGTGCTCGAGTCCTTCTAGTCCGCTCATGAGGCGCTCGTGCAGCTGGGGATCCGCGTGAATCGCGGGCAGGCGAAACGCCTCCATCCAATAGCGCATATATGAACGCATGGAATCGCGCACCAATTCGCGCGTGACATTTTCTGCCCCCACCACGCGGGTAAGGTTTCGCCGCAGGCCGTCCATGCCCCGCCCGTGGTCGCTCGCGAAATCCGCCACCCACCGGAAGATGGTGCGCGCTAGGGGCACGGGCAGCCGGCGAACTACCTTCCAGCCCGCCAAATACCCGGCCGCTGCTACATCTTCTTTATCCCACATGGTGCCGGATCCTCCAGAATAGTTTGTGCGCAAACCACGAACTAGCCGGAACGATAGCCCCCGCTGCGCCCATGTTCGCTTGATTTACATCTCGGCGTCTTGGCGCGCTGCAATGGCAATGCGCTGGTACACGGTAAATATTGAGCCTACCGCCAAGATCCACAGCGATACCGCTGCGGCGTACTCTACGCCCAAGCCCTCTAGGCCGATTCCGCCTAAGGCCAGAATGAGGCGCTCGGGACGCTCAATCAGGCCACCTACCATGGTGAAACCGGAGGCCTCTCCCCTAGCCTTGATATAGGAAATGACCTGGGAGCATACCAAGGTAATGAGGCAGGCCACCACGGTCCATTTGGACGCGTCTGCGGTATACACCAGCCACCAGGCGATGGCGCAGAATAACGCGCCATCGGTAATGCGGTCACAGCTCGCATCCAGCGTGGCGCCGAAAGCGCTCGATTTGCCGGTCAGGCGGGCCATGGTGCCATCGAGCATGTCAAAGGCGGCGAAGAGGCCGGATAGTACGGCGGCGATAAAGAGGTGGCCGGTAGGAATGAGGATCACCGAAATAGCGATGGTCACAATCGTGCCTACAACCGTGACCACGTTGGGTGTTAGCCCCAACTTTAAAAAGGTCTTGGCTATAGGTTCCACCACCACGGCGGCGGGCTTTCGCCCATGCACGCTAAGCACGCGAGTCCTCCTCTTCCATGTCACGCCACCCCTCTGCCAAGACACGACGGGTGTCTTGCAGTAGTTGCGGTAATACCTTAGTCCCATCGAGGACAGTCATAAAGTTACTATCCCCGGGCCACCTTGGCACCACATGCAAATGCAGGTGGTCTCCCACCGAGCCGCCGGACGCGCGCCCCAAGTTAAAGCCCACATTAATGGCCTCTGGCTGTGATACACGCTTGAGCACCCGCACGGCCTTTTGGGCAAAGGCCATGAGCTCGTGGGATTCCTCCTCGGTGAGGTTTTCCAGCTCGGATTCCTTGCGGTATGGCACCACCATGAGGTGGCCGGCGTTATAGGGGAACAGGTTGAGCAGCGCATATACCGTCTTGCCGCGCGCGATGATCAGCCCATCCTCATCGCTACCCTTGGGCGCTTCCACGAAGGGCTCCTCGGACCGCTGCGCGATATAGGCCATCCGGTACGGCGCCCACAGTCGCTCCAACCGGTCCGGCTCACCGGCACCGGTATCGACGAATGTCTCCTCGCTATGTCCCTTTTGCGGATTAGCGCCGGGCACGAATGAGCTCTTCTGTCGGCTGTTCGTTAATGCGCTCTGCCACCCACGTGGAAATGAGCTCAACGGCCTCATCGACGGGCACGCCGTTGACCTGCGTGCCATCCAAGAAGCGGAAGGACACCGCACCGGCTTCCACATCGCGAGCACCGGCGACCAACATGAAGGGCACCTTGCCCGTCGTGTGGTTGCGGATCTTCTTCTGCATGCGGTCATCGGAGGTATCCACGTCCGCGCGAATGCCCTTGACGCGCAGCTTGGCGGCAACGTCTTCCAGATGCGGGACGAAGTCATCGGCTACCGGAATGCCCATGACCTGGTGCGGTGCCAACCACGCTGGAAACGCGCCCGCGTAGTGCTCAAGGAGCACACCGAAGAAGCGCTCGATGGAGCCGAAGAGGGCCCGGTGAATCATGATCGGGCGCTTCTTCGTGCCATCGGAGGCCGTGTACTCCAGCTCAAAGCGCTCGGGCAGGTTGAAGTCCAGCTGCACCGTGGACATCTGCCAGGTACGTCCAATGGCATCGCGGGCTTGGACGGAAATCTTTGGCCCGTAGAACGCCGCACCCTCAGGGTCAGGAACGAGCTCAAGACCGGACTTTTCTGCCACGGACTGCAAGATCGTGGTCGAGCGCTCCCAAATCTCATCGGAGCCGACAAATTTGTTGGGGTCCTTGGTGGAAAGCTCCAAGTAGAAATCGGAGAGGCCGTAATCCTCAAGCAGCGAAATGATGAAGTCCAGAACCTGGGTAAGCTCTTCTTCCAGCTGCTCTTCGGTGCAGTAAATGTGGGCATCGTCCTGGGTAAAGCCGCGCGCACGGGTCAGGCCATGCACCACGCCGGACTTTTCGTAGCGGTAGACCGTACCGAATTCAAAAAGGCGCAGCGGAAGCTCACGGTAGGAACGGCCGCGGGATGCAAAGATCAGGTTGTGCATCGGGCAGTTCATCGGCTTGGCGTAGTAGTCCTGCGGCTCCTTGACCGTATTTCCCTCGGCGTCATACTCGCCATCGAGCTGCATCGGCGGGAACATGCCATCGGAGTAGAAATCAAGGTGGCCGGATTTACGGAAGAGGTCGCCCTTGGTGATGTGCGGGGTATTGACAAAGGAGTAGCCCGCCTGCACGTGGCGGTTGCGGGAGTGGTTTTCCATCTCCATGCGTACGGTCGCGCCATTGGGGTGGAATACGGGGAAACCGGAACCAATCTCATCCGGGAAGGAGAAGAGATCTAATTCTTGGCCCAGGCGGCGGTGATCGCGCTTTTCTGCCTCTTCCACCATGGTCTGGTAGGCGGCCAATGCGTCCTTGGACTCGAAGGCGGTGCCGTAGATGCGCTGCAGGCCAGCGTTAGCCTGGTCGCCGCGCCAGTAGGCGGCGGACGACCGAGTCAGGGCAAAGGCCGGGATGTATTTCGTGGTGGGAACGTGCGGGCCGCGGCACAGGTCGAACCATTCCACCTCGTTGGTGCGCGGGTTCACGTTGTCATAGTGCGTCAGATCGCCGGCACCCACCTCGGCGGCCTCGTCGGAGTCTGGGTCCACATTACCTTTGTCCTGGATAAGCTCCAGCTTGAAGGGCTCATCCTGCAAGGCCTGTTCCGCCTCTGCCGTGGACGCATAGGTGTGGCGCTCGAAGCGCTGGCCGTCCTTAATAATCTTCTTCATCCGCTTTTCCAAGGCCGTGAGATCCTCCGGGGTGAAGGGCTCAGCGGTCTGGAAATCGAAATAGAAGCCGTTTTCAATGGACGGGCCAATTCCCAGCTTGGTACCGGGGAACTCGGCCTGCACGGCCTGGGCCATGACGTGGGCGCAGGAGTGGCGAATGACGGCGCGGCCATCTTCCTCACAGGCGGCTACCGGGACAAACGTCGATTCCTCATCTGGGGTGTGCGAGAGGTCAAAAAGAGTACCGTCCACGCCGCGGACTACCACGACGGCCTCTGGGCCCTTATTAGGCAGGGCCAGCTCGCGGAGGACCGCGCCAACCGCTTGCCCGGCCGGCACGGTGAAGGATTCGTAATTTACCGGTGCTGCGGGAATAAGTTCCGCCATATTCGCGCTCCTTTTTGCGCTCGCGCAGATACGGCATACCTGGCCGCATCCACTAGTTAAATTTACGGATCGTCATTCTACAGGCCAGCATGCGTGCAAAGCGATTCCGCCCACCACGTTTCTTTACCATCGCCGCCTTTGGTTCCCGGCGGGCAGAAATACATCGCCGAACCGATGTGGGTGAGCCACTCATTCAGCAGGTCCGCCTCATCAAGCCGCGCCTGGATGGGTTCGAATTGCTTGGTGGGATCCTGCTGGTAGCAGATGAAGATTTGGCCAATATTGGATAGTTGGCCATCCTTGCCATCCGGCGGCAATTCGTAGTTATAGGGGCGGCGCAAAATCTTTTGCTCCGGGTGGTCCTTTGGCGCAGTGGCGCGCGCCATGTGGGAGCTTTTATCAATGACGGGCAGGCCGAATTCATCCGTGGCCTTAAAGTCCGCCTCATCGAATTCCTTATCACCCGTAAGCGGAGCCCCATTTTCCAGCTTGCGGCCCACCGCATTTTCGCGGGAAGGCCGATCCAGCTTTTCCCAGGTATCGAGGTTCATGCGGATGCGGCGCACCACCATGGCCGCACCACCCCGCTGCCACTCTGGTCCGTCCTCGATCCAGACCTGCTCCGCGAATTCTTCATCGCCGTGCGGGTTGACGGTGCCATCCTTTTGACCAAACATATTGCGCGCGGTCTCGCCCTTTTCGTGGCTGCCGTAGGCATTGATAAAGCCCTGCTGCAGCCAGCTAACTTCGGCAAAATGCTCGCCTGAGCGCACCAAGTGCCGCAGGGCGTAGGTATTCATCAGGGGGTCATCGCTGCAAATCTGCAGGACGATGTCAGTTTGGCCCCACTTGTCTTCTAATTGGTCGCGGGAATAGGCGCGGACATCGCCAAGCCACTCCGGCTTATCCACGCCCAGCAGCGAGAAAATGTGTTCACCCAACCCACACGTAATGGTGAGATTCGCCGGCTGGCGCACCATTTCCGGCTCCAAGGTCCCCAACGGGGGCTTGCCCTTACACAGCGCACGCGCATCCTCGGTCCACAGCTTCATCAGGCGGGCAAAGCCCTGCTTGCCGATGCCCCCTTTGAGGTTAAAGCCCACCAAGTTCAGGTGTGCTTGCTCCGGCGTGTCAATGCCGGCCTGGTGTGGGCCGTCGAAAGCCACGGTGGCATCGGCAAGCGGGGTGTTGTGTTCCTCCGCTTCAGCGTGTGGTGTTGATTTATCCGCGTTGCATCCCACCAGCGCAATGGCGCTGGTAGACACTGCAGCGCCGGTGAGAAATCCCCTTCTGCTGAATCCCGTCATGATTAGTGCGTGTGGTTTTCTTTCTCGTCGTCGTTGCCGGAGTGGTCGTGGCCTGCATGATCGGAGTGATCGTGGCCCGCGTGACCGTGGTCCATGCCGTCCATGTCGCCGTAGTCCTCATCGCCGGCACCCATGGTGCGAGCCTGGATGGCGCCCAAGTCAAGCTCCTCGCCGTCAGACAGGGTCAGCGTGAGTTCAAGGGAATCGCCCGGCATGATGCCTTCCTTCATGCCCATCAACATGAAGTGATCGCCACCCGGCGCAAGCTCGTGGCTCTCGCCGGCCTTGATGACCAAGGGGCTGGACTTTTCTCGCATCTGGCCATCGACGGTCTCGTGAATCTGGTTCATCTCTGCGTCCAGGTTCGTGGAGAAACCGGTGATCTCGATGTCTTTATCCGAGTGGTTGACCAAGGTGCCAAAGATGGCGGTCATGTCCTTGTCTTCGTTCGCGCGGACAACAGCGTCCTCGAAGGTTAGGTCCTTATCCGCTGCCGCAGTGGATTCGCTGGCTTCTGCAGTCGAAGATGCAGCTGAAGTCGAGTCCGAGTTGCTGGAATCGTTCTCGTTATCTGGGGAGCAACCGGCAAGAACCACGGCGCTGAGGGATACGCCGGCAATCAGGCGGGAAATTTTCTTAGTCATTATTTGTGACCTTTCGAGTCGTTTCGACGGGTTTTTGCGATCAACAAAGCCAGAACGGCCGCTATGGCCAGCACACCGCCCACTCCCAGAATGATTTTCACCGAGGTGGGCATATCGCTCGAAGAATCTGCAGCTCCATCTGCATCTGCAGCATCGGTGGAAGAAGCACCATCGCTGTCCTCACCTTTCACCGTAAATGAGACGCCACCGCGTGTGGCGTGTCCGTCCGAGGAGGTGATGTTGTAGCCCACCTGGTAGTTACCTGGGCCGGGGTCGACATCATCTGGAGTCGTGATCGTCAGATCGCGATCATCTAGCTCCGGCTCCTGGCTAAAGATCTGTTCCCCAGTGTCCTTATTGGTTACCGCAAAGGTGTTGAACTGGTCCTTTGGAATGCCGGAGAACTCCAAGGTGATTTCCTCAGGAAACTCCTCGAGCTGGTCGCCCTCCTTTACGGTTCCGCCCACGACGGAATCGTGCGCCAGTGCTACGGGTGCGGATCCGCCGGCGATAAGCGCGGCAGCTCCCACTGCCATTGCCGTGCGACGCAACCAAGGTACGCGATGGCTCATTTTCAGCTCCTTCAGTTCTGAATTTTGCGTGTGCATGCAAAGACATCCTAATCCCACCGAATGGCTTGGTGACAATCGTGGTCATCAGTGTGTCTCTTCAATAGTCGGTAACAGTATCTCTATAGTTCCGCACCGAAGCGAAAAAGTCTGCGATCTCCATCACTTCAGAAGAGTGGGGTGTGCCAGATACAAAAAAGCCGCCTTGGTGACAAGGCGGCTTGAATGGAGCGGATGACGAGACTCGAACTCGCGACCCTCACCTTGGCAAGGTGATGCGCTACCAACTGCGCTACATCCGCAGGTAAATCAAAAGATTCACCAAGGGTCATCAGGTGACCCTCGTGCGCGATACTGGGATTGAACCAGTGACCTCTTCCGTGTCAGGGAAGCGCTCTCCCACTGAGCTAATCGCGCCCAATGCCCAAAGGCATTAAGTTGAGGTGGAAACGGGAATCGAACCCGTGTGCACGGTTTTGCAGACCGTTGCCTCACCACTCGGCCATTCCACCGTGGCGATACCGCCTCACACAATACAGTGCTGGAGCGGATGACGAGACTCGAACTCGCGACCCTCACCTTGGCAAGGTGATGCGCTACCAACTGCGCTACATCCGCA
>NZ_JBEHGD010000027.1:0-26323 GCF_040225835.1 Corynebacterium sp. KPL3927 | reverse complement strand
TGGCATGGTGGAAAGGTACCTCACTTCCCCAGCGAGATGCTGGTTTCAAGGTGTCCACCATCTGGGGGTCAGGTCCGTCGGAAATCATCACCATAGGGTCAACAAACCGCTTGCGGGCACTGCGTGTGCCACGAGGTCGACGTTGGGCGTGACCGCGACGCAGTGCAGCAGTGACTTCCTTTTTCAACTCGCCTTTAGCTTGGAAATACAAAGATTGATAAATCGTTTCAGGACACACGTACATAGTCTCATCACCGGGGTAGCAGCTGCGCAACCTCCCAGAAATCTGCTCTGGCGAGTACCTATCTTTGACCATCGCCCACACCACCGTGCGCAAACGTGGATTGGCATCAATCTTGCGCCTTTTCGGTCTAAACCTACGCAACACCGATTTACGGTGCGCATGCGTGGGAAGATACACCCCAAATTCATCCCGGTTGCGTTTAAGCTCCTTGCTGATAGTGCCAGCAGAGCGCTGAAGACGCCGAGCTATCTCACGTACACCTTTGCCTTGCCGGTCAAGATCAAAGATGAGCTCGCGCTCTTCTACCGATAAGTAGCGCGAAGAAATACGCCTATCGATACGCTGTTGCGGAATAACCTGGACTGGAACTGCTTGGCGACCATCAACGTACTCAATTACCTGCATAAGCCTGTTATGCAGCGCCACATCCGGGCCAGCCGGGACAAAAGGCACACGCCCAGTGGAAACCTTAATGACACCTTTGTCTATATCAGCAGCATTACGCGGATGAATGCCACAGGCTAAAGCGGCATCTTTGCGCCCTAAAGCATTCGCACGCAGCTGCAGATAACTGCACCGGCCAGTTGTGGCCGCAGCTTTGCGGCCATGTGGATTGCGCTTCCACAAACCAAGCTCAATACCGATGCGGTACACCGGAGAAGAGCCCATAGAAAGCTGGCGCGCAATATCCATCGGTGCCACACCTTCCAGCCACAGGCGGGCTATTTCCTGACTATCAGCCGAGCTAATAGTCCTGCGGCGCTTGCGCGGCAAGTCCAACTCACCAGCAAGCCGATACGCCACCGACCGCGCTAAACCAACCACCCCAGCAGCCGCCCGTATTGAACTACCAGCCCGAACCAACGACGCAAACCGCGCCACAACAGCAGAATCCGGAACCCATTTCGACTTCACACAATCACCTAACCCATGTCAGGTGTTTCCACGACCACTAGAATCCAAGAGCTATTATGAGTGCTTGCATTGCCCAATAGATGCAGCACTGGAAAGTATTTTTATGGTGTTTATTCAGCCCGAAGCCCAAAAATTCCTCGACCTGAACAGGAACTCCCCACAGCTGGACACGCGTACCCCAGAAGAAAACCGTGCCGCCCAGCTGAAGACGGCAGCGGCTTGGGGCAAGAAAACCCCGATGGTATCCGTGTACGAGACCTCGGTGCGCGGTGTCACGGTGCGGGTTTATGTACCGGAGGGGCTCACGCTTTCCGATGCCCCACCAGCAGAGCCCGCCTTCATCTTCTTCCACGGCGGCGGCTGGGTGCTGGGGGATTTAGAAACCACGGATACAACCGTGCGTGATATTGCCGCAGAATCGGGAATCATCTGTATCAGCGTGCACTATCGCCGTGCACCGGAACACCCCTTCCCAGCACCATTAGATGATTGCCGGGCGGTAGTAGACGGGGTGCTACAAGGAGAATTGGGAGTTGGTGTCGATCCAGCGCGCGTTGCCGTGGGCGGAGACAGTGCGGGCGGCAATATCGCAGCGGTCATCGCACAAGAATTGCGCGATCAGCTGGCTCATCAAGTGTTGATCTATCCCGTCATGGATTTATCCACCTTTGACACGCAATCCCATTCGGATTTTAGCGACGGCTACTACCTCACCCGGCGGCGCCTTAACTATTTTTACGATTCTTATGCTGGCGCTGCAGACCGCACGGATATACGTATGTCTCCCGGCAGGAATGGCGATCTGGCGGGGCTGCCTCCAGCGACGGTGATTACCGGTGAACTTGATCCGTTGGTCTCTGAAGCAAGTGACTACGTTGGGCGGATGCTCAATGCGGGAAATGTAGTGAGCTCTATCGAATTTAAGGGCCAAGTCCATCCGTTCGTCCAGATGGGCGGGATCATTTCGGATGCATTGATTGCGCGCACCAGTATTGGCAGCGAATTAAAGCGTGCGCTGCGAGGCCAAGGCTAAAGGCCGCGATCTGTCCGAGTTAATAGAAATCTCGGTGTGAGCACTCAACACAACACTCAACACAACACTGCACATGTTGAGTGTTGTGTTGAGTGTTATGTGTAGTGTTCGCCTGCACCCGCGGGGCTAAAACCCTGCCACCACCAGTTTTGCCAGATTGCGGCCTCCGGGTGCGGCGGTGGAGTGATGGTGTCGTGTGGTGTGTGTATGGAGCTGACGGGGCTAATTCCATGCAGTGAGTTGATAAACCACAGGGGACATTCCGCAGCGAGTGCCGGGGTCAATGGGTGCTGCGCGGTGGAAAGTCCCAAGTCATTGCAGCGGTGCAGGACCTGGCGCAGGGTCACGCTGGGCAGGCGCACGCCGGTAGGAAGCAGGAGCGTGTCGCCGTCCCAGGCGATGAGTGCGCCGGTGGTGGTTTCGGCGATGGCGCCGTGGGCATCGACAATCGCGGTGTCATCGGTGCCGCTTTCCTGATACTGGCTGCGGTAAGCAGCCAGGGCGGGCAGGTCCGGGCCTTTAACTAGAGGCTGTACGCGGGGATCGGGGGCCTGTGTATAGGTAAGGCGCGTGTGGGCGCGCGGGGCCGGGGCAGGCCGGATATCGAGGTAAAGCTCGTCGGCTATGAAAGCGATGCGGGGAAAGAGTTCGCCATCTGAGAGCAGCTCCAGCATGGCGGGGACGAAGCCTGCGGGCAAGGTCCCGGCGGCGGATTCGAAGCGCTCCAGGTGCAGGTGGAGACCGTGCGTGCGGCCTTGCGAATGCCGCCAAGAATCGGCCACGGCGCAGGGGATAGCCGGTGGGGGGCAGGGGATGAAGGCGCCGTCGCGCCAGATATAGGAGCTCATGACCACGCCCCGAGGACCGATTGGGCCTTGAGGTTTCTTTCGGCCAGCTCGGCTGCGGGATCGGAATCGAGGACGATGGCCCCGCCGGCGCCGACGGTGACCTCGGAACCCGCGCGCACCGCGGTGCGGATGACCACGCTGAAATCAGCCTCGCCGGAATACCCGAGGTAGCCCACGATGCCGGAATAGACGCCGCGGGGTCCTGCCTCGAGGGCATCGATAATCTCGCAGGTGCGCAGCTTCGGCGCGCCGGTCATAGAACCGGGCGGGAAGGCGGCGCGGATGGCGTCGAGCGCGGTGGCGCCGGGGCGCAATTGGCCGGTGATCGTGGAGACGAGCTGGTGCACGGTGGCATAGCTTTCCACGTTCATCAACCCCGGAACGCGCACGGTGCCGGGCTCGCACACGCGGGATAAATCGTTGCGCAAAAGGTCCACGATCATGAGGTTCTCGGCGCGGGTTTTGGGGTCATCGCGAAGCAGCGCGGGGTCCTGGTGGGCTGGAATGGTGCCCTTGATGGGCTTGGCCTCGACGCGGTTATCGCGCACGCTAAGGAAACGCTCGGGCGAGGCGCTGCAGATTTCCACGCCGTTAAAGACCAGATGCGCCGCGTACGGTGCCGGGTTGTGCCGGCGCAGCGCAGCATAAATATCGCCGGTGGCCTGCGCGGTATAGGTATCGGTCAGGCACACCTCGTAGCTTTCCCCGGCGTGCAAGAGCTCTTGGGCGCGCTGGATTCGGTCCAGGTAGTCGGTGGTGCGCCAGGCACCCGCGCTTGCCGATGCCCCCTCGCTTCCCACCTGCACGCCTTCCAGGGCTTCCTCCAGCCGGTCGAGCAGGCCCTGCGCGCCGTCGCCGTCGAGGCAGCACAGGTGCGCTACTTGCCGGTGGTGGTCGTAGACGAGGAAGGACTGCGGCCGGATGAAGTAGGCATCGGGATAAGGCGAGCGGTGGCGCAGCTGGATGGGCAGGGTGAGCTGCGCGCATTCGTAGCCGAGGTAACCTATCACCCCGCCGGTAAACGGCAGATCCGGCGCGTCGATAATCCGCGTGGATAGCTCGCGCTCGAGGGTGGTCAGGATATCGGGGGCATCGCCAAGCCGGTAGCGAAAGGATCGGCTGAGGGGACCGGTGGCATCGCCAAGAATGCTATAGCGCCTGCGCGCATCGGCGGAGTCCAGGAAGAAGGCGTCATTGCCGTCTGCCTGCAGCGCCGCGAAGACCCGTGGGCAGTCAATCGCGCCGGGGACCTCGCGGTGGAGCAGGCGAAAACCGCCGAGGAAATTGCGCAGCAGAGTCGCGCCGTGCTGGGTGAGCACCGATTCGGGGTGGAATTGCACGCCCCAATGCGGCAGGCCATCGACCTTGAGGGCCTGGACGGTGCCGTCCTCGCTGCGGGCGTGCACGGTGATGCCGGGGGCCGGCTCAATATGCAGCGAGTGATAGCGCACCACCTGAAAGTCCTGCGGAATGGTGGAAAAAATTCCCTCGCCGGAGTGGCTAATGGTGGAGACAAAACCGTGGCGCGGTTCGGGTGCGCGGCTTATGCGGGCGCCGGCGAGCATCGCCAAGCCTTGGTGGCCAAGGCAGACGCCGAGCAGGGGAATCCGCGCTGCGGCGGCCGCATCGATAACGCGGCGGGACATGCCAAAGTCGTTGTCTTCCTCCGGGGTTCCGGGGCCAGGGGAGATAACCACGTGGCTGAACTCGCCGGCGCGCACGCGATCTGGGATGCCGGCGGCCTCTCCCGCAGGAACGACGAGCGGCTCGGTTCCGGAGACTTCGGCGATGAGGTGCGCGAGGTTAAAGGTATACGAGTCGTAATTATCAATGAGCAGGATCATCAAAGGCAGAGTCTATAGCCCAGTGCGCCCCACGCGTAACTTGCTCCACGGGAGAGCTAACTATTGGGTTATGACCAACTAATTGACGTATGTCACACTGTGTTGTAAGGTTAACTTTAAGTTAACAACAAGCAAACGGGGAAAGAATCCAGGAAAGGGGATAACAATGAACCAGTTTGAAACCCTCCGTCACGACCTGCACACCAAGTACGGTCACGGATATACCCGTGCTGAAATCGATGCGAAGTTGGACGAGGTCATCGCCAAGCACACCGCCAACGCCGACCTCGTGGAATTCATCCCCGTGCTGGTAGAGCGCGAGGTACGCGAGTTCTTCGGTGCCCACCGCATCCACGTTCGCTTCGCAGCGGGCGATAACCACGCCCTGGCCAAGGCCGCTGCGGACCTCACCAAAAAGCACGCGGGGGAGGCGCTTTACGTCGATACCGCCGTAGCTCACCCGGAAAATGATGGTAATGACCACCTGGCCCACGTTATGAGCGAGCGCGGCATGGGCCAAGCGCCTAAGAAGTACCTCGAAGAGGTGCGGACCGTGGCCATGCCGGACTACATCGTTTACTTGGGCCGCGAGGTCGAGCGCGATGAGGCCGGCAAGGACATCAAGATCTGGGACATCGCCCCGGCTGAGACCGTCGAGCAAGCCCGCGAGCTTGCCGATGATCTAGAAGCGCGCGTTTACTACATGCTGAACAAGCTGGGTATCGACCCGGTAACCGAGCGCGTGAATGCATAAGGTGCCCCATTAACCCTGGGCCGAGGAGTAATTCCTCGGCCCTTCTTTTATTGTCCGCGTGTAAACCCGAGCAGTCGCGCGAAAGCAACTACGCTAGGTCGCTGACTACTGTTTAAATCGTTTGGAGAATCGAAGCAATCGTGACTGCCAACAACACCTCGGCCTATGAGCCCCTGCAGCGAATCTTGCTGCCCAAGCGCGGCGAACCCTTTGACGTACGCATGCTCTACCTCATCGAGGCGGAGCAAAACCGCGAGCGCTTGAGCTGGACAAACCGCACCGCCGTGACCATCCCGGCCGGCGAAGAAGCCTCCTTTGAAACCTACTTCAACGCCTTCCCGGCCTCTTACTGGCGCCGCTGGTCGCAATTGCGCTCGGTGGTTCTAAGCCTGGAGATCGAGGGCCAAGCCAACGTTTCTTTGTACCGTTCCAAGCAGGATGGCCAGCGCATCTCCGTGGCCAACCACCTCGTAGGCACGGGCCACCACGAATTTGAGCTGCCGCTCAAAAACTTCGAGGACGGCGGCTGGCTGTGGTTTGATATCACCGCAGAAAAGGAAACCACGGTGTCGGATGCGGCGTGGTGCTCCCCGCAGGCCCCGGCGGCGCAGACGCTTCCCGATGGCACCGAGATTGCGCCCTCCGAAAAGCGCGTCGCCGTCGGCATTCCCACCTTCAACCGCCCCACGGATGCCGTTGCCGCACTGCAGGCGCTGGCAGAAGATCCCGTGGTGGATGAGATCATTGACTTTGTCCTCATGCCGGACCAAGGCAACCAGCACCCGGCCGATGAGCCCGGCTACGACGAGGCGGTAGCGCACTTTGGCGATCGCTTCCGCGAATTCCGCCAGGGCAACCTTGGCGGTTCCGGCGGCTATTCCCGCATCATGTATGAGGCGCTGGAGAACACGGATTCTCCCTTCATCTTGTACATGGACGATGACATCGCCATCGAACCGGACTCCGTGCTGCGCGCGGTGCAGGCCGCGCGCTATGCGGAAAAGCCGATCATCGTTGGCGGGCAGATGCTCAACCTGCAGGAACGCTCCCAGCTGCGCACCACCGGTGAGCAGGTCAACCGCTCCGATTTCATGTGGGGCGCCGCGCCGCATGCCGTGTATGACCACGACTTTGCCAAGTACCCGCTGCGCGCCATTGGCACGCCAGAAACCCATGTGGATCCAAAGAAGTACGATTCTCGCGCGCTGCACCGCCGCGTGGACGTGGAATATAACGGCTGGTGGATGTGCCTGTTCCCGCGCGTGGTTGCAGAGACTAACGGTCAACCACTGCCGCTGTTTATCAAGTGGGACGATACCGAGTACTCCCTGCGCGCAGCCCGCAATGGCTTCCCCACGGTGACCTGGCCGGGCGCGGCCATCTGGCACATGGCCTGGGCGGATAAGGACGATGCCATTGACTGGCAGGCCTATTTCCACCTGCGCAACCGCTTGATTGTGGCTTCGCTGTACCACGATGGCGCGGTATCCGGCATTACCAAGTCCATCTTTAAGTCCACGCTCAAGCACACCATGTGCATGGAATACTCCACCATGGCCATCCAAATCGAGGCCATGAAGGACTTCCTGGCGGGGCCGGATCACCTCTTCGATATCTTGGATACCTCGCTGCCGCGCATTGCGGAGATCCGCAAGAACTACTCGGATGCGGTCATCATCGAATCTGCAGATCAGTTGCCGGCGCCGACCGGCGCGCCGGGCGTTCCCACCCGCAATGTGGGCGGGCGCTTGGCCAAGGTCAAGAAGCTGCCATGGGCGGCAAAGGGGCTTAAGCACCTGCTGAGCAAGGAGGATCCCGCGCATCACGCGGCGCCACAGCTGAACCTCACCCCGGACGAGGCGCGCTGGTTTACCCTTTCCCGCGTTGACTCCGCCACCGTTTCCACGGCCGGCGGCACGGGCGTGGCCTTCCGCAAGCGCGACCGCGATTTGGCCAAGGAGCTTATCGTTGAAACCCGCAGCCTGCTGAAAGAAATTGAAGAGAACTTCGATGATCTGCGGGCACAATACCGCGCCGCGTTGCCAGAACTGACCGCGCGGTCTTCCTGGAAGAAGGTTTTTGATGCCCAATAAGCTTTCCATCGCAGAATCCCACGTCTTGGAGTCCATCCAGAACGCCGCCTTTGACGTGCCGGGAGTGCTGCCCACCGCCCGCGGATTAAGCCACTTGGGCGAGCACGCCCTGGGCTGGATGGGTGGCGCGGCACTTGGGGCCAGTTTGGACAAGCAACGCCGGGAGGAGTGGATTCGGATCGGTGCCGCGGCGTTTACCGCGCATGCGGCAAGCGTGGTGCTCAAGCGCATCGTCCGGCGCAAGCGGCCCGATTATTCCTACGTGCGCGTTGGGGTCAAAACCCCCTCGCGCCTATCCTTCCCGTCCTCGCATGCCACCTCCACCACGGCCTTTTTGGTGGGCCTATCCCGCCTGACGGGGTCCAAGGCACCGCTTGTGGGAGTGCCGGTGATGATGGCATCGCGTATGGTGCTCGGGGTGCACTATCCAACCGATACCGTTGCGGGCGCAGCCATTGGCGCTGCTACCGCGCGGGCAATGACGAAGGGAAAGACGCATGAGTGAGGACGGCAACCAGCACTTTCTCCATTCGGAGCCGCATACGTCCGGCGTCGATACCGGACGCAAGCGCAAGCCGCCGAAGAATTTGGCCGATGGCATGGTCAAGGCCCTGCGCCCGAAGCAATGGGTAAAAAACATTCTCGTGCTGGCCGCGCCCGCTGCGGCCGGTGCGGACTCGCTCTTTCACGGGCGCGTGCTTGTCGATGTCCTCCTAGCCTTCATCGTCTTCTGCCTCGGTGCTTCTTCCATCTACCTGATTAATGACGCCAAGGATTGGCGCGAGGACCAGGAGCACCCGACCAAGCGCTTCCGCCCGATTGCCTCGGGCGTGCTGCCCATCAAGGTGGCCTATGTCATGGCTGTGGTGCTCGTTGGCCTGTCCATCGGGCTGTCTTTTTTGGCCACCGCTGGACTAGAGCTAGCCATCGTCATGGCGGTTTATATCGCCCTGCAGCTGGGCTATTGCTTTGGCTGGAAGCATATTCCGGTCATCGATATTGCGCTGGTGTCCTCCGGATTCATGCTGCGCACCATGGCCGGCGGCGTGGCCGCCGATATTGAGCTTTCGCAGTGGTTCTTGCTGGTTGCTGCCTTTGGCTCGCTGTTTATGGCCTCCGGTAAGCGCTATGCCGAAATCCTACTGGTGGAAAAGACCGGTGCGAAGATTCGCAAATCCTTGCAGGGCTATACGCCGACCTACTTGCGCTTTGTCTGGACGCTAGCGGCCACCGCCGTGGTGGTCTTCTACTCCCTGTGGGGCTTTGAACTGGCTAATGCCGCAACCTCTGGTGGTGTGTGGTACCAGATTTCCATGGTGCCGTTTACCATCGCCATCCTGCGCTATGCCGCCGACGTGGACCGCGGCCAAGGTGGTGCGCCGGAAGAAATCGCGTTGGGGGACCGCACCCTGCAGATCCTCGCCATCGCCTGGCTGGCCTGCATCGCAATGGCCGTCTACATCATGCCATTGGTCTAAGCAGTTGTATTTTCGATCTAGAAAATTTTGATGGGGGTGCTACACTCAACCCCCGTGTTTAACATCGACAACAAGAGTATCGCGCGCTGGAGCGTTCCCGCGTCGCTCCTTTTTGTCGGTGTTTTTCTTTGTGGGGTGGCTTTGCCCGCCGATGGATCTCCGATGATGGTCTCATCGTTCTGCGCACCGTCCGCAATCTAGAGGCTGGCAACGGGCCTGTGTTCAATATGGGTGAGCGCGTCGAGGCTAATACCTCCACGCTGTGGCAATACCTCATCTTAGTGGCGCGGTGGGTAAGCAGTGCTGAACTCGAAACGATTGCCATCTACCTCGGGCTTATCCTTGCGGTCGCGGCCATGGTGGTGGGCACGTGGGCATCGGCAAGCATGCACAAGGGAATTGTTCTTCCCGCTGGTGCCTTGGTGTATCTGGCCCTGCCACCGGCACGGGACTTTTTTACCTCCGGCTTGGAATGGAGCCTGTGTCTTTTCTACTTGGCCGTCTTGTGGTGGATGCTGATTTCATGGGCGCGACCGCGACAAGAATTGCCGCCCGAGCCTCTCGTGTATGGGTTGGCATTCTGGGCGGGGCTGTCCTGGCTCATTCGCCCTGAGCTCGCCCTGTATGGCGGCTTGGTTGGCGTTGTACTCATAGTGAGCACGCGTTCGTGGAAGGTTATCGCTGCCGCCTTGCCCCTGCCCCTGGGGTATCAAGTCTTCCGCATGGGCTACTACGGCCTGCTTACGCCTCATACCGCCGTTGCGAAATCCGCGGCCGGTTCCGCGTGGGGCAAAGGGTTTGCGTATCTGGGTGACTTTATGGTGCCCTACGCGCTGTACCTCCCACTCATCGTGCTGGCAGTGGCGGCGCTATGGAAAGCCAATTTTCGCCCGCCGGCGCTGCGCTCGCTGCAGACTGTGGTTTATATCTTCTTGGGCGCTGCGCTTTTGCATGCCTTGTATGTTGTGCACGTGGGCGGCGATTTTATGCATGGACGCATGTTGCTGCTTCCGCTTTTTGCCGCGCTCCTGCCCATCTTCGTAGTTAATCTACGAACCTGGTGGGCTGCCGTATTCTCTGCGGTGTGGGCTCTCGTTATTGTCGTGCATGGCCACCCGGTAGACCGCGCTGCGTACGCGGGGAAGCTTACTGTTGTGGATGAGCGGGACTATTGGACCGATATCACCAACCGGCAGGAACCACCTCGCCGGGCCGAGGATTTCCTGGGTATGGATTTGATGAATGACTACGAAAAAGCGGTGCAGGACTTGGCAGCCGGCGATGCCATGACCTTCCGCTATATCAAGGAAGGGGGCCAGCCATCGTGGACGACGGTGCCCGCGGATCCGGAACGCTCCGATCCTCCCACTGTGTATTTTCTTAGCCTCGGTCTTACTTCTATGAATGCCCCGCTTGAGGTGCGCGTGCTCGATGAAATTGGGCTCAGTAATCCCCTAGCAGCGCGCCAGCCCCGCATCGAGGGCGGGCGCATTGGCCATGATAAGAGCCTTGGTGTGGCGTGGCAGATTGCCGATTCTGCAGTGGATATTGACTCCCTATTGCTGGGGCAGGATAAAGATTCCGCGTGGCAAGCACGCACTGCGCTTAATGATGCCAATTTCCAGAAACTCTTTGCCACCTATAGGCAACCGCTAACCTGGGGCCGATTCTTAGAAAATGTTAAATTTTCCCTGACAGAGGGAAGGACCCTAACCTTTTCCTCCGATCCGGGGGATTACCTGCAATGATGGTTGATAATGAGGCAAAAAGCCTGTGAGTGAACTACACTGCCTTTCAGTGAGGTTTTCGCTGAGGGGTGTTAACGATTCACAGGTTCCCAGCGATAAAGCCAAAGAACAATAATTGAGTACTTTGTGGAGGAGAAAGATGACTGCATCTTTGAGGGGACGCGTCCTATCGGTCATCATGGCGGTGGCCGTAGCGCTTGGCCTCGCCGTAGTGGCAGGCGGCACGCAGCAGGCACACGCGGGAAACCGCGATTGGCTGCGTCCGGATAATACTGGCACCTGTGAATGGGACCCAGTTGGATTTTGGGTTCAGCGCTGTGATGTCTGGTCCCCGTCCATGAACCGTAATATCCCGGTACAGATTCAGCCCGCAAAGAATGGCGGCAACGCTGGTTTCTACCTATTGGATGGCATGCGCGCTACCTACGCAACCAGCGGCTGGGTTAGCCCGCATAGCGAGGTTAATGCCGCAAAGACCTACTCGGACAGCAACCTCACCCTCGTGATGCCGGCAGGTGGCGAGTCTTCTTTCTATGCCGACTGGCAGGCACCGGGCAAGTATGATCCGAACGATCCGGTTAACTACAAGTGGGAGACCTTCCTTACCCAGGAGCTTCCTGCCTACCTCGAGCAGAACTTTGGCGTGGCCCGCAACAACAATGCGATCGCTGGCCTCTCCATGGGTGCCGGTTCCGCCATGACTTTGGCTGCTAAGCACACTGACCAGTTCAAGCAGGTACTGTCCTACTCTGGTTACTTGACTATGACGGTTCCAGGTGCCCAGACTGTTCTTCGCTTGGCCATGCTGGATGTAGGCGGGTTCAATGTCAACGCCATGTACGGTTCTCTATTTAACCCAAGGCGTTTCCAGAATGACCCGCTCATGCTGATTCCGCAGCTGCGCGATGGTGGTACCGATGTTTATATTTCAGCCGCATCCGGTATGCCGGGTCAATTGGATAAGGAAACCCTCCCGCCGAAGTTCCAGGCACCGGGTGTCGCACTGGAGGTAGGTTCTCAGCTGACCACCCGCGCTTGGGAAGGTGCCGCTCGACTGCAGGGTCTGAACCCAACGGTGAGCTACCCGGCCGAGGGCTTGCATAACTGGTACCAATGGGACTACCAGCTCAATGCTTCCAAGCCACGCGTTCTCAACGTTTTGAATGCCTGGTAAGGCTCACTAACGGACTATCCCCGCGCCGTTTGAACTGCTCCCCAGTAGTTGGACTGAGAAATCAGCTACCAACTAGTGGGGAGCATTTTTCTTTGGGACTATGAAGTTCGCTAAGTGAAACGCAGCGCGAGCAAATGGTGGAGCGTTTCGAACAGGGCAGGGGCACCAAGCCGGAGGGGCTTACTGAAGGAGACAAACAGCGTCGCAAAAACGAACTGTTGCCGGCCGAAAATGCCTAGCTGAAAAATACAGATGAAGGCTTCCAATACCAGCATTCAACCTGGCGGACATTGATCCACGACAACGGCGGCGTTCAGTCGATGTCGCGTACAGCCAACTGCTACGACAACGCAGTAATAGAGAACGCTTTCGGTCACCTGAAAAGCGAGACATACCACGGAGAAGACTTCAGCACCGTCGAGGAGTTCACCCAGGCGATCGAAGATTACATCCAGTGGTACAACACCGAACGCACCCAACAATGACTTAAGGGCCTGACCCCGATGTAATATCGGAGTCAGGCCCTTGCTCCCCAAACCTTCTTGAATTAAACCCGTCTAACTCTTGGGGACTAGTTCATGGCGCTTTCGGTGGTGTTGCGGGTTCGTGCTTTGGTTAGTGGTTTTGGAGTTCTCGGGTAATGATTTGGGTCATTCCGTCGTGTCCTACGTCTGTTGGGTGTAGTGGCATGACGGATGGGGCGGTTGGGGTCTGCACGAGCGTGGCCCATCGCTGGTTGGTGTCTGGTTGGCAGGGGTCGTGGGTCTTTGCTTGGTCGTGGAGGTTGATGAAGTTGACTCCGAGGTCGTGTGCTGCGCGTCCGATTTCGCGGTTGAATTCGTCTTCTGCGATTGTTGCGCCCGGGATAGTTACAGGGAGCTGCAGCTGGTCGTGGTTTACAACGCACAGGGTGTCGTTGACGGTCATTGGGACGTAATTGACCATGGTGATGCGGGCGTTGGGTGCGGCTTTACGAATTTTGTTGAATTGGAAGTCTAGTAGTCCGCGGTAGGTGGAGGCTTTGGGAACGTCGGGGAGGGTGGCGTTGGCTAGGGCATCGAAGTAGGTTCCTTGCTGGAGACCGCCGTACATGAACACTACTTCTTTGGTGTCTTGGCCGATGTTGCCTTTTTCGATGGCGTCGTCGACGTATTGGTTGATCCAGACGCTGGTTCCGTTGCAGGAGTAGTCGGCGAGGTTGTGGTCGAGGTTGTTGGCGGTTTGGTGCGCCCAGTTGTGTTTGTCGTTGAAGCAGGGGTGGAAGGGGCGCTTATATGGAGAGGCTGATCCTCGGTCTCCTGGTGCGCCGCCGTTGGCGGTGAAGGAATCGCCGAAGGTGACCATTTCCTTGCCTTGGTCCGCATTTGCAGTCTGGGCCATGGTGAGGCTTGTGGTGAGGGCGATGAGTCCGGCGGTGATTTTGGTCTTTATGTTTTTCATATCTTTCGCTTTGGGTAGGGGATGTTTACAGGGTGCACTTTTGTGCATGCTGTGGTTATCTTAGTGATTTCTTGGTGAGAGTCCAGTCTGTGGTTAAGCTGGGAGATTGCTTATTGGGCGATTCCGGGGGACAGCCTCTGCATCGAGATAAATGGTGATATAACTTTGCACGGCGTGTCAGCCTTTCCAAAGCTTCAAGTTCAACTTAAACTTAAGCGCACAATAGACAGCTCACGCCGCAGGTAGCAGTCCGGAGGAGGGGAACCTTCGGAATGCGGCCGCGGTAAATCTTCAAGGACGTTTACCTATGCGCAAAAACACTTCCCCGGGCAAGGTCCGTAAGGGGCTCGCGGTAGCAGCCATGCCGACCGCCATTGCCGTTGGACTTGCCCTGCTGCCCAACGCCACCGCCCAAAGCTCTCTTGGTGACATGAGCTCCGCTCAGCCAGGCAACGGCAGCAGCCTGTCTGATCACTTTGCGCCTAAGGATCCGCCGGCCCGTACCCCAGTGGAGACCGAATACCCACAGGTGGAGGGGCTGCCGGATGGCGTAAAGATCAACCGGGTGGAGTACCTGTCCAACCGTCACCTGATGGTTTATATCCAGTCCGCAGCCATGCCGGATCACGAGCAGAAGGTGCAGATCCAGCTCGCGCGCGACTGGTATTCGCAGCCGGAGAAGAAGTTCCCAGAGGTATGGGCACTTGATGGCCTGCGCGCCCGCGATGACGAGTCCGGCTGGACCATTGAGACCAATATCCTCAACCAGTATGCGGATCGCAACGTCAACCTCATCATGCCGGTGGGTGGCGAATCTTCCTTCTACTCCGATTGGCAGCAGCCGGATGCAGGGAAGAACTACAAGTGGGAGACTTTCCTTACCAAGGAATTGGTCCCAATTTTGGATCATGAATACCGCTCCAACCAGAAGCGCGCGGTGACTGGGCTGTCCATGGGCGGTACCGCAGCGGTCAACTTGGCGGAGCGTAACCCGCACTTGTTTGATTTCGTGGGTTCGTTCTCCGGCTACCTCGATATGACTACCCGTGGCATGCCACAGGCCATCATGGCTGCGCAGCGCGATGCTGGCGGCTACGATTCCCGCAAGATGTGGGGCGAGCCGGGCTCGCAGGATTGGATCGACCACGATCCAAAGCTGGGCATCGAGAACCTCAAGGACATGCAGGTCTATGTCTCTGCTGGTAACGGCAAGGACGACTTTGGCCAGGAAGACTCGGTGGCCAAGGGACAGGCAAGTCTGGCCGGCATGGGGCTGGAAGTTATCTCTCGGATGTCCACCCAGACCTTCGTGGATTACGCGAAGCGCGCCAATGTGGAACCAGTAGTGGAATTCCGGCCCTCCGGCGTGCACAGCTGGGAATACTGGCAATTTGAGATGCAAAATGCATGGCCGCACATTGCTGATGCCCTCGACCTTGACAAGGCTGACCGCGGTGCGGATTGTAATACCGAAGGCGATATCGCCAAGGCCACCAAAGAAGGCATACTCGGTTCCTGCCTGAATAACGAATATGATGTTGCCGGTAAGGGCAAGGCACAAGACTTCGAAACCGGTACGGCGTACTGGTCCCCGGAGAATGGTGCGCATGCGCTGTACGGCCGTATTGGCGCCCGCTATGCGGAAATCGGTGGCCCCACCTCCTGGTTGGGCTTCCCTAAGTCCGGTGAAACTAAGACGATGGATGGCAAGGGACGCCTCGTGCGTTTCGAACACGGTTCCATTTACTGGAGCCCAGAGACAGGCGCCTGGGAAATTACCGGTGACATGTACAAGAAGTGGGGCGAGAAGGGCTACGAAGGCGGCGATCTGAAGTTCCCGACCGGCCCGGTAAAGAAGGTGGGCGATGGCCTTGTCCAGGAATTCCAAGGTGGCATTCTGACCCGCAACCCGGACGGCAAGAACCAGGTCTCCTTTGGTGCCATTGGCAAAAAGTACAAGGACATGGGTGGCGCTGACTCCCCACTGGGCTTCCCCACGGACGGTGAGAAGAAGGTCGAGGGCGGCTTCTTCCAGGAGTTTGAACATGGCTCCATCTACTGGTCCCCAGAATCCGGCGCGCACTACATCTTGAAGGGCGCCATTATGGATGAATGGGGTAAGAAGGGCTGGGAGCAAGGCGAGTTTGGCTGGCCCACCTCTGATTACTCCGAAATCGCAGCTGGTGGATTGAAGCAGGAGTTCCAGCACGGGACGATCAGTGAAGTCATGGGCCGCGTACAGACTGAAAAGAAGTAAACATGCGTAAATTAGCCCTCGTCGGAGCGGTCTTATGCCTCGGATTGGCAGGGTGTGACTCTGCCACCGTGGATAGTGACTCCGGCAATGACACCTCGGTGGCGCCGCTGTCGCGCGAAAAAACCTCCGAAGAATCGACCACGAGTAGTAGCGAGTCCGCATCCAGCAGCGCTTCCTCCTCGCAGGAGCCATCCGAATCCAAGGACGGTTCCAAGGAATCCGCGGAGCCGACGAATGGGTCCCGTTCAGCGAACTCCCCAGAGGATCGCGGTGCGCGCGAGATTTCAGAGATCCCCTCCGCGCAGCTGCCCAAGGAAGAGGCTGCGTACTTGGATTCGTTGAAGGATGCCGGCGTGGATGTCGATGGGGTAGAAGATCAGCTCCTCGGCGCCGGTCAGGGGGCCTGCGGTGACAATGGCATCACTATTCCTGCGGTAGCTGGGCAACTGATTGAACAGCAACGCTCTGACATGGATTATGAGGAGCTCACCAAGCTTCTCCAGGACAACGCACGTTCAGCTCTTTGCTAGCTTTCTTTGAGGTTTTCCGGGTACAACTAGTTCATGCGAAAAATCATAACCGTCGTTGCCGTCCTCGCTCTCCTCGTCGTTATCGGCGCGGGGGCTGCGCATTACCTCACGAGCTCGGACTCGGCGGGGCCTAGCTCCCCCGAGGGGCCAGAATCCGGGCAGCCGCCGGAGGAATCCCAGCCGGATTGGTGCCCGAGTGCGGAGTTCATCTCCGCGCCAGGTACCTGGGAATCCGCTGCCGACGATGATCCCCTCAACCCTTCTGCTAATCCGCGCTCGTTCATGCTGTCTATTACGCAGCCGTTGCAGGAGGCTTACGGGGATGATGTAAAGGTGTGGACCCTTCCTTATACTGCGCAATTTAAAAATATCAATGCGCAGGAGGAAATGAGCTACGACGATTCCCGTGATGAGGGCACCGCGAAGATGAATGAGGAGCTGCGCGGCATGCATGATAGCTGCCCACAGACTAAGTTCATTTTGAGTGGTTTTTCCCAAGGTGCGGTGATCGCCGGCGATGTGGCCGATGACATTGGCGGTGGCGAAGGCGTAATCCCCGCAGAAAATATCGCGGGCGTGGCGCTGATTGCAGATGGCCGGCGTGAAAACGGCGTGGGTCAAAATCCGGGCCACGAGCTCGGCGGAATTGGTGCCGAGATTGCCTTGGAGCCTGTCTCCGGCCTCGTTCAGCCCATCGTGCCTGGGGCTACCATGCGCGGCGCGCGCCCGCACGGTTTCGGAGAGCTCGCGGATAGAACCTTCCAGATCTGTGCCCCCAATGACACTGTGTGTGATGCGCCCACCGGCGTGGGCAATGGTTTGGAACGCGCCAAGGATTTAATCGGGGCCAATGGAGTGCACGCACAGTACGCCGATAATGGCGGCGTGATTGAGGGGACTACTGCGAACCAGTGGGTTGTGGACTGGGCCCACGGCGTCATTGACGCCGTGTAATATGAGGCGCTATAACATCGATATTTTTTAAGACAAAAGCATTTACCAAAGGAGAATCGATGGATTTACAGCAACTCATGGGGAAGTTTTTTGACGCCGAGGGCAATATCGCTCTCCCCGCTGAGCTCACCTTGGCGGTCCTGGCTGAGACCCTCTACCAGGCGGGCACAGATACCTCGCAGGTAGTAATGCGCCAGTGGCTATACGGTGAGGAAGACACCGCCCGTGAGCTCAGCCGCCAGGAGGTCAATACCCGGATCAAAGTGGTGGCAGCGCGCCTACAACAGGTTGCAGAACCGGGAACCCGCGTGGCCATTCTGGCAGGCAACTCTCCCGAATACCTCTTTGGTTTCTTAGGTGCGATGTATGCGGGAATGACCCCGATTCCGCTCTATGATCCGAATGAGCCGGGGCACGCGGATCACCTCAAGGCGGTCTTTGCTGACTGCGAGCCCCCTATCGTGTTGACCAATCGCGTATCGGCCGCGGCGGTGCGCAGCTATTTCTCCACCGATCGGGAGCGCCCGCGCGTCATCTCCATCAATGCGCTGCCTGATTCCTTGGCGGCGTCGTGGAAGCCGGTCGCTGGCGCGGGCGTGGAGTCCACCGCCTTCCTGCAGTACACCTCTGGTTCAACGCGCACCCCTGCTGGTGTAGAACTGAGCAATCGCGCGATTTTGGTGAATGTGCTGCAGATCTTCCGGGCGGTGAACCTGCAGTTCCCACCGCGCGTGGTCTCGTGGCTGCCGATGCACCACGATATGGGCATCATCCTGGCGCTATTCACCACTATTTTGGGCATCGAATCGGACATGATGACCCCGCGCGACTTCATCCAGCATCCCAACCGGTGGGTTGAGCGCATCAGCCGCCAGCCGGGTGAAGAGAAAAAAACCTATACCGCCGTGCCCAATTTCGCCTTGGAATTGGCCGCGCGCTACGGCAAGGACGCGGATTTCTCCAACGTTGATGGCATCCTCATTGGTTCTGAGCCGGTGACGGAACCAGCGGTACAGAAGTTCTTAGACACTTTTAGCGTTGACCGCTCGGTGCTGCGTCCGTCCTACGGTTTGGCGGAGGCAACCCTCATCGTCGCTACCGCACAGGATGAAAAGCGCCCCGTCATTTCCCATTTCAACCGCGAAAAATTGGCGGACGGGCAAGCGGTTATTGAGGAAAAATCTGCGGCAACGGTTGCCTTTGCCTCGAATGGCCAGGGCGTCTCGTTCCAGCACCTGGCCATTGTGGATCCTGAAACTAAGGCCGAGGTCCCAGAGGGCACCATCGGTGAAATCTGGGCGCATGGGCAAAATATGGCAACGGGCTACCTCAACCGCCCGGAAGAAACCGCGGCTACCTTCCGCAATACCCTGGGCGAGCGCATCCAGGACGGCTTGCCAGAGGATGACTGGTGGATGGCCACCGGCGATCTCGCCACCATCATCGAAGGCGAACTGTATATCACCGGGCGGCTTAAGGATCTCATCGTCATCGCCGGGCGCAACCACTACCCGCAAGATATTGAAGGCACCGTGCAGGACGCATCCGCGCACGTGCGCCCAGATTCCGTCGCCGCCTTTGCCGTAGAGGGCGAAAACTCAGAGTCCTTGGTGCTCTTGGTGGAGCGCGCCGATGATGCGGATCCATCCGGCGACGCCGCCGCCAGCGAGGAAATTCGCACGGCTGTGACAAAGAATCACGGCATTACCCCGAGCGATATAGTGTGGAAGGCACCGGGAGAAATTAAGCGCACCTCCTCGCATAAGATTGCCCGCCGCGTGGCAAAGAAGGACTACCAAGCCTAAAGCCGGATTCGGACGTTGAGTTAACAAGGTGACAAAATAGAGCGATATAGGTATTTGTCGTTCTATTAACCCCACTAGGAAAGACGGTTTATGACCATCGAGCAACTTCGTGCATGGCTGCGTGACTGGGTATCCCAGGCCACGGGCGTAGCGGCCACAGAGATTTTAGATTCCACCCCACTGGAAAATTATGGTCTTTCCTCTCGAGATGCCGTAGTACTGTCGGGTGAATTAGAAAATCTTTTAGGCACGCGGCTCGATGCCACGGTGGCGTATGAGTACCCCACGATTGAGCTTCTAGCCAATCGCTTGCTTAATGGGCCCGCGGGGCGGCGCGATGATGCACCGCGTGTGCAGCGCACGACTCGCGCCGCGCAGGGTTCTGATATTGCGGTTATCGGCTTGTCCGGACGTTTCCCAGGCGCTAAAGATGTGCCGGAATTTTGGACCATGCTCGCGGAATCGCGCGCGGGCACGGGGCCGCTGCCGGTGGGGAGGTGGTCTGAGTACAGCGCCGATCCGGTAATGAGCGAGAAGATCGCGCAGCAAAATACCGACGGCGGTTATATCGATGATGTTGCATCCTTCGATGCGGAGTTTTTCGGCCTATCGCCGCTGGAGGCCGCGAACATGGATCCGCAGCAGCGCATCCTGCTTGAGTTGGTATGGCACGCGCTGGAGAACGCGGGCCTTCCAGCCAATGAGCTGCGCGGCACGCACACGGGCGTGTACATGGGCTCGACCAATAATGATTACGGCATGCTGATTACGGCCGATCCCACGGAGATGCACCCTTATGCGCTCACGGGTAATTCCTCGGCAGTCGTCGCCAACCGCATTTCCTATGCCCTGGATTTCCGCGGCCCGTCTATCAATGTGGACACGGCCTGCTCGTCTTCCTTGGTTGCGGTCGACCATGCCATCAAGGATCTGCGCACCGGCGCCGCCGATGTAGCGCTGGCGGGTGGCGTGAATATCTTGGCCGCTCCGCACGCCTCCACTGCCTTTTCGGAATTGGGTGTCACCTCTCCTACCAGCGCCATTCATGCTTTTTCCGATGACGCCGATGGCATCGTGCGTGCCGATGCCGCCGGCGTGCTGGTGCTCAAGCGCCTACAGGACGCGGAGGATGATGGCGATGAAATCCTAGCCGTCCTCAAGGGTTCTGCCGTCAACTCTGATGGACATTCGAATGGCCTGACCGCGCCTAACCCAGAAGCGCAAGAAGACGTGCTGCGCCGCGCCTACGCGGATGCGGGCGTGGCGCCCGAGGACGTGGATTATGTGGAGGCCCACGGTACGGGCACCATCTTGGGCGATCCCATCGAGGCCAGCGCGCTCGGTCGCGTGCTGGGCGCTGGGCGCGGGATTGAATCGCCTGTGCTCTTGGGCTCTGCCAAGACCAATATCGGCCACTCCGAATCCGCCGCGGGCGTCGTGGGCCTCATCAAGGTCATCGAGGCCATGCGGCACGATATCATCCCGGCAAATATCAATTACGCTGGTCCGAACCGCTATATCGATTTCGTGGCCGAGCGCCTCGAGGTCGTTGAAGACCCGCGCGAGTGGCCGGAATACTCCGGGAAAAAGGTGGCCGGCGTATCGGGCTTTGGCTTTGGCGGCACGAATGCCCACGTCGTCTTGACAGATTACCAAGGCGCCCCGCGTATCAGTGAGCCGCAGCTATCCACCGACACGGTGGCGCTGCCTGTCTCCGGCCTCTTGCCCTCCCGCCGCGCGCGTGCGGCGGGACTGCTCGCGGATTTCTTAGAGGCAGAACAACCAGACTTGGCCGATGTAGCGCGCACGGTCGCGCGCCGCAACCACTCGCGCTCGCGCGCCGTCGTCATGGCCAGCTCCACTGAAGATGCCATTAAGCGCCTGCGCCAGGTGGCCGAGGGCAAGGTGTCTGTCGGCATCGCCGCAGCGGATTCCCCGCAGGTGCAGGGGCCGATCTTCGTATATTCCGGCTTCGGCTCCCAACATCGCAAGATGGCGAAGGACATGATCGCCCTCTCGCCGCTGTTTAGCGCGCGGCTGAAAGAACTCGACGCTATCGTCGATTTCGAGTCCGGCTGGTCGATCCTGGATATCGTTGAGGACGATTCCCAAACCTATGACACGGAAACGGCGCAGGTTGCCATCACCGCCATCCAGATCGCGCTGACGGACCTATTGGCCTCCTTCGGCGTGCGCCCGGCGGGCGTTATGGGCATGTCCATGGGTGAAATCGCCGCGGCCTATGCTGCGGGCGGCATTTCCGCGCGGGATGCGATGATTATTGCCTGCCACCGCGCGCGCTTGATGGGTGAGGGAGAGGCATCGCTAAGCGAGGCCGACCAAGGCGCCATGGCCGTGGTCGAGCTGTCCGCCGAGGATATCGCCGCCCTCGATGCATCCATCGAACCCGCCGTCTATACCGGCCCTGGCATGACCACCGTGGGCGGGCCGCGCCAAGCGGTACTGGACCTGGTGGAAAAACTCGATGGGGAAGGAAAATTCGCCCGCGCGCTCAACGTGAAGGCCGCAGGACACACCTCCGCAGTCGATCCGATCTTGGGCGAACTCGAAGCTGCCATCGCTGGCATGGAGGCCCGCCCGCTGCACACAACGCTCTTTTCCTCCGTGGATAAGGGCGAGGTCTACCGCCCCGGCACCACCGTCCACGATGAGGATTACTGGCTGCGCATGACTCGCTACCCGGTATATCTGCAGGACGCTACGGAACAGGCCTTTGCCGCAGGCCACACCCAGTTGGTGGAGATTTCGCCGAACCCGGTGGCGCTCATGGGGCTTATGTCTACCGCGTTTGCCGTGGGCAAGGCCGATGCGCAATTGCTGTATAGCCTAAAGCGCAAGGTGGATCCCACCGAGTCCTTGTTGGATCTATTGAGCAAGCTCTACGTAACCGGGAACCCGGTGAATTTCGCCGCCGTAGTGGGCTCGGGTGCGCAGGCGGAAGCGCCGTATACCCAGTTCAACCGCCAGCGTTTTTGGACCAATGCGCGGCCCTCGGCTGGGTTCTCCGGCCTGCCCGGTACTCGCGTGAACCTGCCGGAGGGCAAGGTGGCCTTTTCCACCAACGCGGATCAGGCCCCGTCCACGCTGGCCATCGTGGAGGCCGCCGCAGAAACAGTGCAGCCTGGGGCGCACATCGTGGCCGCGGAGGAACACCGCGATCTCCCGCCGTACGGGGAAATTACCACCGTCGTCACCACGTCCATCGGCGGCATGTCCATCGCCGTCTACAGCGTGCAGGACACCCGGACTGAGCTCTTGGCGGAAGGTTTTGCCTCCGGCTTGGACTTGGGCGCGGGTGCGATCCCTGGGGTCGCAGCGGTGCCAGAGGGCAGCGCCGCCCCGGAGCCGATTGCCGAGGACGCGGATGTAGACGCGGTGCGGTGGGATCCGCGCCAAGAAACCGTCGAGGACCGCCTGGCGCTTATCGTGTCCGAATCCATGGGTTATGACGTCTCGGATCTGCCGCGCGAGCTGCCGCTGATTGACCTGGGCTTGGATTCCCTGATGGGCATGCGCATTAAAAACCGCGTGGAAAATGACTTCCAGATTCCACCGCTGCAGGTGCAGGCGCTTCGCGATGCCTCCTTGGCAGACGTCATCACCATGGTTGAGGAGGCCGTTGCCGGCGGCCGCATTGATAATAGTGATGCTAGCGCCGACGCTGCACCGTCGGAGGCTACGGAGTCCGCGGCCGCAGCAGACGAGACCACTCAAGATTCGGAGCAGGGTGTGGGCGTTGCCCCTCGCGATGCCTCTGAGCGCATGGTCTTTGGCACGTGGGCAAGCATTACCGGCAAGGCCCCGGCGGGCGTGACCTCGCCGCTTCCGGAGATCTCTGAGGAAGCGGCAGCACAGATCGCCGAGCGTTTGCGCGAGCGCGCCCACATCGATGTCACCGCGCAGCAGGTTCTCGACGCCGAAGCACTGGAAACCTTGGCTGACCTGGTCCGTGAGGGCCTTGAAACCGAGGTGGAAGGCAATATTCGCGTCCTGCGCGAGGCCGATGGGCCAGCCGTATTCATGTTCCACCCGGCCGGTGGAACCACGGTGGTCTACCAGCCGCTGACCCGTCGGCTGCCAGCGGATGTCGCTGTCTATGGCGTCGAAAGGATTGAAGGCTCCTTAGAAGAGCGCGCCGCCGCCTATATCGAGGACATCGTTCGCTATGCGCGCGGCCGCAAGGTCGTCCTTGGCGGTTGGTCCTTCGGTGGCGCCTTGGCCTATGAGGTGGCCTACCAGCTGGCAGAGCGCAGCAAGCGCGGGGAGGAGAGCACCGAGGTCGCCTTCATTTCCTTGCTCGATACCACGCAGCCCTCCCACCCGGCACCGGATACGCCGGAAGAAACCCGCGCCCGGTGGGAGCGCTACGCTGCCTTTGCCAAGAAGACCTATGGCCTAGATTTCGAGCCGCCGTACGAGATGCTGGAAACCATGGGCGAGGATGCCCTGATGACCATGCTGGCGGAATTCTTGGCCACGACGGATGCGTCCGAACACGGCCTATCCGCCGGTGTCTTGGAGCACCAGCGCGCGTCCTTCGTGGATAACCAGATTTTGGCCAAGATCGACTTCCACCGCTGGGCCGAGGTCAGCGTTGCCGTGTTGCTCTTCCGCTCGGAGCGGATGCATGACGGTGCGGTGGAGCTGGAGCCGCGCTACGCTGAGATTGATCCGGATGGCGGCTGGGGCGCTATCGTTAAGGATCTAGAAATTGTGCAGCTGCCTGGTGATCACTTGGCAGTGCCGGACGAGCCAGCTATTGGCACCGTGGGCAAGCATATGAACGATTGGATCGAGGAGAAGATACGTGGCGGCCAAGCAAACAACCGCTGAGAAACTCGCTGACCTGCGCAAGCGCCTAGAAGAGGCGCAAGATCCAGGCAGCGAGCGCTCCCGCACACGCCGCGACGAGGCGGGCCGTACCACCCCTCGCCAACGCATCAACGAGCTCTTGGATGAAGGTTCTTTCGTGGAAACCGGCTCCTTGGGTAAGACCCCGGGTGACCCGGAAGCCATTTATTCCGATGGCGTGGTCACAGGCTATGGCCGCGTATCCGGCCGGCCCGTGTGCATCTATGCCCACGATAAGACGGTCTACGGCGGTTCCGTGGGCGTGACCTTTGGCAAGAAGGTCACCGAGATCATGGATATGGCCATCAAGATTGGCTGCCCAGTCATTGGCATCCAAGATTCCGGTGGCGCCCGCATCCAAGATGCGGTGACCTCGTTGGCCATGTATTCCGAAATTGCCCGCCGCCAGTTGCCGCTATCTGGCCGCAGCCCGCAGATTTCCATCATGATGGGTAAATCCGCCGGCGGCGCGGTCTACGCGCCGGTGACCACTGACTTTGTCATCGCGGTGGATGAGGAAGCGGAAATGTATGTCACCGGTCCCAACGTCATCCGTGAGGTTACCGGTGAAGACGTCACCTCCGCTGAACTCGGCGGCGCCCGCCAGCAGGAGCTCAACGGCAACGTCTCCGCCGTGGTGGATTCTGAAGAAGACGCCTTTGACATGGTGCGCGATATTTTGGATCACCTACCGCTGACCTGCTTTGATGAGTCGCCGACCTTCCCTGCGCCTTCTGATGCCGAAATCACCGAAGACGAGGATCTAAATTCCTTCATGCCGGATGACACTAATGCCGGCTATGACATGATGGATTTGCTTACCCAGCTTGGCGATGACGACGAGATCATCGAAATCCAAGAAAACTTCGCGCCGAATATGATCACCGCTTTTGGCCGCATCGACGGCAAAACGGTGGGCTTTGTGGCTAATAACCCTATGCACTTGGCCGGCTGCATCGATGCCGATGCCGCCGATAAGGGCGCGCGCTTCATCCGCATCTGCGATGCCTACAATGTCCCTCTCGTCTTTGTCGTCGATACGCCCGGCTACCTGCCGGGCGTGGAGCAGGAGAAGGTGGGCCTGATTCACCGCGGTGCGAAGTTTGCCTTCGCCGTCGTGGAAGCGACCGTGCCGAAGGTCTCGCTCATCGTGCGCAAGGCCTACGGCGGCGCCTATGCCGTCATGGGGTCGAAGAACTTGAGCGGCGATATTAACTTGGCGTGGCCTACCGCGCAGATCGCCGTCATGGGCGCGGCCGCCGCCGTGGTCATGATCGCGGGCAAGCAGCTTGAGGCCGCCGAGACCCCAGAGCAGCGCGAGATGACCAAGAAGATGTTCATGGACTTCTACGATGAGACCATGACGGCACCCTACGTGGCAGCGGAACGCGGCTACCTCGATGCCATGATTCAACCGAATCAGTCGCGCATTGCCTTGCGCCAGGCGCTGCGGCAATTGGCCACGAAGTCGGCGCATGACCTGGCTAAAAAGCACAATATTGCGCCGATGTAACGCCGTGCTGCGCTGTTGCGATACCTAAATAATAGTTTCGTGACAGCTAAAGGAGAATCCCTTGTTTAATTTGCTCTACGCTCTCGACCTGATTGGTGAGATCATTGGCTACGCTTACTGGGCGTACAACCAGTTCGCAGCAGGCCTGCCAATTAACGTGCCGTTCTAAGCTGAGAACGTTCGCACAGATTTAAGGCTCCGAGGCTAGACGGCAGGATGCGTGGTTGAGGTTGGTTCGTTAGTGGGTCTGGGCTAGTGGTACTAGCCCTTTTCACTCTTCTACGGTGATAACCGGTCTTTGACTGGGAAATACCGTACACAACTTCCTGCTGTGCTAGCCGGTTCGGATCACGATGAAAGGATGAGTAAAAATCATCCTCGATACCCTGTCTGTGGCGGGGATGGTCAAGTCCGTAGAAGTGGTGTATCTGTTCTTTCTGAATCGAGGACAGACATGTAGCGCTTTTGCTGGATCCAATCATCATCTTGTTCGGCTAGCCTAGAGCCGACCAGGCGGATCGCAGAACTGCGGTTAGGGAAGATCCCTACAACGTCGGTACGCCGCCGGATTTCCGGATTCAGTCGTTTTGTCGGTGGTCAGGCCCATTTAACGATCAAGTGTGAAGGAGGCCTAATGAACAGGCATAAAATATCTCCTAATGCGATTGTCGTTGCACTATTTGGGCTGGCAATTTCAGGTTATGTCGGTATCGCAAACAAGTCGATCCTCGGGTTTCTCATCCTCGGACCTGACCCCCAGATGGTGGACACCTTGAAACCAGCATCTCGCTGGGGAAGTGAGGTACCTTTCCACCATGCCA
>NZ_JBEHGD010000026.1:0-27078 GCF_040225835.1 Corynebacterium sp. KPL3927 | reverse complement strand
CCATGCACACAAAAATAAAAAATAAGTACATTGGCACACTATTGAGTTCTCAAACAACATCCACACACCACAAGAAAATTAACCAAACGTTAACCTCTTATCGGCGGCTCGCACTAACTTACCCAACAACCTGAACCAAGTCAAATCCTTGAACCAAGCCAGTACAAAAAGTCACTAAAAGTAACCAACCGGCTACCTCCCGGCGACTCGCTAAAATTTATACCACCCCACAACACAACGCAAACCCCCAGCACAGCATCGGTTTTTAGTGATAGCAAGCGATCTTTCCGTCGGGCCCATCGATTACGCGCACCGGAGTATTGAAGATAGGCGTCAGGATATCGTCGCGCATAATGTCCTCGGCTGGACCGAATTCGACAATCTGGCCGTCCTTGCAGGCACAGATATAGTCCGCGTAGCGGGCGGCAAAGTTGATGTCGTGCAGGACCACGATGACCGTGCGTCCCAACTCTTGGGCAGCCTCGCGCAGGTGGCGCATCATGTCCACCGAGTGCGAAATGTCGAGGTTATTCAGCGGCTCATCCAGCAATACGTAATCGGTTTCCTGGCACAGCACCATGGCTACGTACGCGCGCTGGCGCTGACCACCGGAAAGCTGGTCAAGGTAGCGGTGCTGCAATTCTTCCAAGTGCAGGAAGTGAATGTACTTAGAAATGACCTCTTCATCGTGTTTATTAAGCCGCCCCTTGGTATAGGGGAAGCGGCCAAAGCCCACGAGCTGGCGCACGGTGAGCTTCGTGACGAAGTGATTTTCCTGCCGCAAGATGGACACTATCTTCGCCAGGTCGGCGGACTTGCTGGACTGAATGTCATAGCCGGCGATTTCGATGCTGCCTTCATCCATGTCGAGCAGACGCCCGATCATGGTGAGCATCGTCGACTTGCCCGCACCGTTTGGCCCCACCAGCGCGGTGATTCCTCCCTGCGGGATGGTCAGGTTGAGCGGACCAATGGCGGTCTCGGCAGAATAGGTTTTAGAAACGTTCTTTAATTCGATCACAGTCGGCCCTTTCGCATAATGACAAACAGGAACACGGAGCCACCTACCAGCTCAATGATGATGGACACCACGCCTTGCGCGGAAAATACGTGCTGCATGAGGAAGTACGCCGCAATAAGCACGAGGAATGCTAAGCCCACCGCCATCGGAAAGATGTAGCGGTGATCGTAGGTATCGGCAAACTGATAGGCCAGCGTAGCCACCAAAAAGCCCAGGAAGGTCATGGGGCCTACCAGCGCGGTCGTCGTCGCCATCAATAGCGAGACCAACACCAGCGTGTAAATCGCATGCGCTTTGTGGTTCACACCCAGGTTGGTGCTGACATCGGCGCCCAAAGAAATCACATTGAGCTTGCGCGCATTGAGCACCAAAAGCGTAGTGGCGATGGCCACGATGGGGATGGCGATGGGATAGTACTCGGACTCTGCGTTATTGACGGAACCAAATAGGCGCGCAGTCAGTACGTCGAACTCGCTGGGGGTAAGCATGCGCTGCATAAAGGTAGAAAGCGAGCCCAAGCCACCACCGATGACCACGCCCACCAACAGCATGGCGTGCATATTCTGCTTCCTATTAGTCAGCAGCCACGAATAGAGCACCAGGGATAGCCCCACCATGACGGCCATTTGCATGAGGAAGGTGGGTACAGTGCGGGCATCGTTAAGCCCACTAGCCCCCAGGAAGAAAATGGTCGCGGTATTGATGGCAACGTACAGCGACTCAAAGCCCATGATGGATGGAGTCAAGATGCGGTTATTCGTCACGGTATGAAAAGACACCGTGGCCATGGCTTGACACACAGCGACGATCGCCATGGCGATGAGGGCATCGGCGCGGCGCTGGGCGATGAGCCAAAACTTGCGCGTACCAAATTCCATCGGATTGCCATAGGCCAGGTAGGCAAAGGCCAAAGCCGCAGCTAGGCCCCATACGCAGACTAGGGTGATCCAATATTTCTTTGGCGGGGCGGACATCTTAGTTCGCACGGGTCGACCTCACAATCATGATGATGAAGACGATGGCGCCGATGACGCCAAGAATGACCGAAACCGGCATCTCGAATGGGGCGATGATGACGCGACCCACCAGGTCACACACCGTGACGATACCGATGCCCAGCAGGCAGACCCAGGGAACGTTGGAACGCAGGTCGTCGCCGCGCACCATGGAGACGATATTCGGCACGATAAGGCCCAGGAAGGGCAGCGAACCCACGACGACGGTCACCACGCCCGTAGCAATGGCGATGAGGCCGGTACCCAGCAACAACATGCGGTTATAGTTCAGCCCGACGTTGGTGGCCACGTCCTCGCCCAAGCCAACGACGGTGAGGCGGTCGGCGTAGATATACACCGCCACCAGCACCAAGAGGACGATCCACAAAACCTCGTATTGGCCCTTGTACACCGCGGTAAATGAACCCATGAACCAGATTCCCAATTGCTGGAGCATATCGGTCATCAGGGCGAAAAACGTCGAGATTGCAGAGACCACGGCACCCAGCATGATGCCGATGATCGGCACGATGAGTGAGGAGCGCAGGGTCACCCGGCGCAGGAAGAGGAAGAATACGACGGTGCCCAGGAAGGAAAAGACCACCGCACCTATCATCTTCACCAGAATCGAGGACGTGGGCGCGACGGCCATGACGATAAGCAGGCCCAACCCAGCCCACTCCGTGGTGCCGGTGGTCGAGGGTTCGACGAAGCGGTTTTGGGTAAGCAGCTGCATGACCAGGCCGCTGACGGCCATGGCCGCGCCGGCCAGTACCAAGGCGATGGTGCGCGGCAGGCGGGTAATGCCGAACATGGCAGCGCCATCATCAGCGCCAAAAACGTCATATTGCCCGGTCAACAAAGAAGTAACGAGCAACGCGGCGACGATGAGTACGCCGAGGCCCAGCTTCCAATCCCAGACCTTTGTGCGGGTGGTGGTTTCCATAACTATCCTTTACGCACCTGAAAACCGGAGGGCACAAAATCCCTCCGGTTTCCGGTTTTAGTGGTGGCTAGTTCTTTTCAAACGCGTCTGCCATCGCGTTGAGCGTCTCCGTGAAGGTAATGATGTTTTCATTGGTGTAGGTATCCTGTGGAGCGGAAACGATCTTGCCTTCCTTAACGGCAGTCACGTTCTTAAGGGCCGCAGAATCCTCTACCAGCTTCTTACCAGGGGTGTAGCCTGCTTCGTCCTTGGCAACGGCACCATCGCGGTCCATGATGAGGATGTAGTCAGGGTTGGAATCAGCAATTGCCTCGACGGAGATGTCATCGCCCTCGTGGTCATCGCTGGCGTTTTCCACCTCGAGGGAAGGCTTCATGCCCAGCAGGTCAAAGAATGGCCCGAAGAAACGGCCCTTACCTGGGGCAATGTAGTTAATGTCGCCACCGGAAGTGTTAACGGCCATGACGGTCTTTTCAGGGTCGTAGGCGTCCTTAGCGCGGTCCAGCGCCTTGTTGAAGTCATCCACGAGCTTCTTTGACTCGTCTTCGTGGTCGAAGATCTGGCCGAGTGCTTTGGTCTGGCGAATGAGTTCTTCCGCCATGTCCTTATCGTCGCGCGGGGAGAAGTCCAGGACCGGAGTATCTTCCATCAAAGCCTCAATATCGGCCTGGTGCTGGGTGAAGCGCTGACCGTTGATGACGATATCCGGCTCTGCGGCAACCAGCGCCTCTAGGTCGGGCTCGCGGTGCATGCCCAGGTTGGCCTCGATCGTGTCTTCATTGATCTTGTCCGAGAGGGTATCCGGGACGATACCAAGCGGGGCAGCGACGATATTGACGTCCCAATCCGCGAGGATTTCGAAGGCGCGGTTATCCGTTACCGCGACGCGCTCGAACGGCACGTCCAGCTCGTGGGTGCCGTTATTATCTTCGATCTGCAGTGCGCTTTCCGATGTCCCCTTATTCGAACCCTGGTCCTCTTCTTCCGCAGTGCTACATGCGGTAAGCGCCAAGGAGGCGACAGCCACGACAGACAAAAGAGCGCGATGAATTTTCTTCATTGTGCTTTCCTTATAGACGAGAAATAAATGCCCCATTAACCTATCTTAAGTCACCCTAACCAATCAAGGGTGAGGGTAACCTTTCCTAAAGCACATCGTCCTGGCCATAGAATCGCGCTGCATTTGCGAAGAAAACGTCATCGGCATGTACCCCCGCGGCTTCCCCAATGAGCCGGAAATCCTCTACCGAAAACACCCGGCTCGCCCGCTGCGAGGGCAAATCGGTACCCGCCATAAGCGCCGTTGGATCAACGTCGACAATGCGGTGCACCACCTCCCCCGGATCGAGGTCCACTCGCCCGAATCCGGTGGCCTTGACCTTTACCCCGGCATCGACAAGCTCTAAAAGGCCATCTACTCCCTGGGCGCTCAGGCCCAGGTGGTCGATACTCACGGCTGGCAACTTCTTCAGCACTGGGGCCATATCGCCCACCGTAGCCGCATCCACATAGAGCTCCACGTGCCAGCCGGCCAGGTCATAAATCCGCCACGCCAGCTGCTCAAGGTCTTCCCGTGCTGCGCTGCTACCGCGCCGGAAGTTGAAGCGCACCGCCCGCACGCCTAGGCCATCAAGGCGGCGGATTTCAGCATCGGGGACATCGGCAGGCAGCTGTGTCACGCCTACGAAGTTATCCAACTCCCCCAGAGCTTCTGCCAGATACCCCTGGTCAAAGCCCTGAAAGGAACCGGAAACTACCGCGCCAGCGGTGATATCAAAACCCTCACTCCGCAGCTTTTCGCGCCATACGTCATAGGCCGGAACCAAAAACTCCGGCGGCGTATAACCCTGATTCTCCTGAATGGGGTGGGAAAAATCGATGATGTGGAGGTGGGAATCAAATACTCGCTGCATGGCCACTACCCTAGCCGCGCGCGGGGACTCTCATAAGAAAACCCCAGCTAGAACTGAATCCAGCTGGGGCTCTCGGTGGAGTTTCCGGGAACTGAACCCGTCTAAGCCATGGACGTTACTGGCCGAACTGTCACTTACCTGGACACCAGGGCGGCGAGAGTTGAGCCTAGTACTGAAGTGTCCCAGATTTTGTTCCGTGTGGATAGATGGGAGAATCTGGGACATTTCACTAACGTAAAGGACGCTTAGTATCCAATTGGGTACAAGCCGTCGACTATGGCACTAGCCTAAAAGTCAACTATTCCCCCCTTCCCCGTCCTAGAAGCAATCGCCGAAGCAATGGAGCCAGCACTACTCGCTAAGAAAGCTGCCTAACCTCGACGTTGAGCTTGATTTAATCTTTCAGGGGGTTAGTCCCTCCAAGCTTCATTTCGAATCGCTTATAGTCTTCGAGTGAAGCGAAATGCCGAGAGTACAAGTCAATGTCCTTTTCCACAGTCCCATACAAGGCAGGGGCAATATCTACGATGTGACGAACCTTTACTGAGCCATGTTCGGCGTCTCCTTCGTCTTCTTGTGCATGCGCCAACGCCTGTACACGCTCCGAGGCAGCTTCGTCCGTATCTGCATAGACGATATAAAAATCTTCACGGAAATAGCTCTTTTGCGTCCCGACACGAGACAGCTCGAATACCACTATTCCTACGTAAGGTTCCATGCTTCACCTTCTCTTAGTCGAGATCGTGCAACCTATCTCTGCTGACACAACGTGGAAGTGTTCACGTTCGTGAGTTTAACAAGTTTTTCAGGGTTAAACGACAAAATGTGTTGTTTTCTGGCGTGTCGGGGTAAACGACATTTTGTGTTGGTGGACTGCGTGGTTTAGGGCATGTGGCCTTTGCGTATTCCCATAGAGTGGTTGTAGGCAACTGTCGAAAGTTGCTGGTCGGCCGTATTCACGGCCGATGGTGGCTTGTGTTTCTTGGTTGGCTAGGGTGTGTGCTTTGGCTCGTGGGTCTGCGCCCTGATTCGCCCACTTTCCTGGGTCGGCCTCTAGCGCGAGTGACAGTGGCTTTACAGGCGTTCCATCGCCATCGCTGGTGCATAGGTGCTTGTAGTCCCGTATTTTGGTGCACACCTCGCTACAGACGGGGCATCGAGGATGATTCTTACTCATCCATTCATCGTGAACCTCAGCGCTTAGCACATCAGCACGCCCCCGGCGGTATTTCAGGTCCGAGGCTGCGTTATGTCTCCGGATAAGTGAAATAATCCTAATACCAGCAGGCCAGACGGGCTAAACATATAACTTCACCAACACATCCTGTCGTTTAGGCCGTTTTTCATCTGGTACCCCGATCAAGTAGTCACGATGACTGATACGGAATAAAAATAGCCCCTCACCTGCAAATGCAGGTGAGGGGCTCTCGGTGGAGTTGCCGGGACTTGAACCCGGGTCCTTCGTCACCTTGCCAGGGCTTCTCCGTGCGCAGTTCGCACATGATCTCTGCTCGGCCCTCCGGTTCGGGCGAACTCGTACCGGATGATGGGCCCAGTCACCAGTAAGAGTCCCATCTGGCCCTGATGACACAGCCAGACGGCAAGTTCCTTAGTCGATGCCAGGTTCTAGGTCAGGAACGAAACCTAGGCTGACAGACACGCGTCGCTGTAATTAGGCAGCGAGGGCGTAGTCACGCTGAGAGTTCTTCTCTGCGTTTATTTGTTTGCTACGACGCTTAAACGGTGGTCGATAGCCTTCACCGGCACGCTTCCCCTGGCGCAGTGTACGAAGTCGAAACCAAATCAACCCCATAGCACTGTAGGGACGGGATAGTGCATCATTCCCTACGGTTGTATTAACACTACCGCAGACGCTTTTATTTCTCCAAGTGCTCTTCCAACCACTCTTTTAAGACCACCGCGTGGTTAATCTCGCGGTCGGCGGCGCCAAAGAGCAGCGTCAGGTCCCCCTCCTTTGCCAAGGAGAGCAGCTGGGTGAGCTCCTCGGATTCGCGCTCATCGAGCTCGGCGCGGTAGCGGCGCGAAAACTCCTCAAAGGAATCTTCGTCGTGGCTCCACCACTTGCGCAGCTCGGGGCTAGGGGCCACGTCCTTGAACCACTCGTCATAGTCCAAGTCCGCTTTGGCGATGCCCCGCGGCCACAGGCGGTCTACCAATACGCCCGTCCCGGAAATGGAGTCTTCACCCTTGACTGCGTCGTGAACCTTTACCGTTTTAAGCATTAATCCCCTTCACACGGCGGCCGAGCTCGCGGGTGATTTCGCGGTTTTGGTCGCGCCGCTTGATGTCTTCGCGCTTGTCATAGTCCTGCTTACCTTGCGCGAGCGCCAGCGACAACTTCGCGTACCCATTTTTGAGGTACACCTTCAGCGGCACCAGGGTTTTATTGCCATTGCGCACCTGCCCGTAGAGCTTGTCGATTTCCCGACGGTGCAGCAAGAGCTTGCGGGTGCGCCGTGGGCTGTGGTTGGTCCAAGACCCCATCGAATACTCCGGAATGTGTAGGTTCCGCAGGTATACCTCGCCATTATCAATGGTGGCGAAGGCATCATTGAGGGAGATCTTGCCCTCTCGGAGGGATTTGATCTCCGTGCCGAGCAGGACGATGCCACACTCGAATTCTTCGAGGATCTTATAGTCGTGCCGGGCCCGGCGGTTGGTCGCAAGCGTGGCGTCCCCGGAAGCCGCCTTCTTATTCTTCTTGCCCTTTTTAGCCATAATTGCCTCAGTGTACTGCTCGTTTACCGCACCCGGCAAACGGCTTAGCGGCGGACATAGGAACGCAGGGTAATCTGCGCGGTGGCAGCGGTAACCGCCAAGGCGAGCAGCCCTACCAGCGGCAGGGCGAGCCACAGATCGCTGGACTTCATCGGTGCCAGCAACTGCGATTCATACAGGCCCTGCAGCGCAGGATCGATCACTTGGGATTTCGCCACGAGCAGCCCGGCGCCGCCCAAGACGACACCGATAAGCGAAGCGAGCACCGCTTCTACCACGAACGGTGCCTGCGTCATCCAGCGCGAGGCGCCGACCATGCGCATGATTTCGGTCTCGCGGGTGCGGTGGAAGGCGGCGATTTGCACCATATTGGCCACCAAGAAGATGGCCGCGATGGACATCACGATGGCCACGATGAAGGTGGCGGTGCGGATGGAATCAAGGTTGCTTGCCGCCTCGCGCACCTGTTCTTGCTGATCCACGACCTCTTCTACCGCCGGGTTATCCCGTACAGCATCGATGGCGGAGGCCTCCTCCGGGTCAACGAGACGCACGTGCAACGCTGCGGGTAGCGCATCCGGCGAGGTTTGTTCCACCATCACCGGGTCCGTGTCCTGGAATAGCTCGCGGAAGCGCTCGTAGGAGGCCTCCCGGTTGCGAAATTCCACGGACTCTACAGAACTGTCGGATTCCAGCTGTTCCTTTAAGTCCGCGCAGGCGGGCGTGGTGCAGTTTGGATCCGTGGCGGAAATATCCTCGTTGAGCTGCACCATGACCTCCACGCGGTCCAAGTAAATATCCTTCGTATCCTTGGTGAGGTTGGTGACCATGATGCCGGCAACCACGGCCCCGACAGAGATGGCCGTGGTAATGATCATCGCGATGGTCATAGTCAGGTTACGGCCCAAGCCCTTGCTGGCCTCGCGGAAGATGAATCCTAGCTTCATGCCTGCTCCTCCTGCGCCGAATAGGTGGCATTGTGTTCATCGCGAACGAGCGTGCCTTCGCGCAATTCCAGCACGCGTTTGTGCGCCTTATCCACGGCGCGGGAATTGTGCGTGGACATCACGACGGTGGTGCCACGCTTGTTGATGCGCAGCAGCAAGTCCATGATCCCGTCGGCGGTGGCGGGATCGAGGTTGCCCGTGGGTTCATCGGCAAGCAGCAGCTTCGGGCGATTGACCAAGGCGCGCGCGATGGCCACGCGCTGCTGCTCACCGCCGGAAAGCTCGTGCGGCATCGCGTGATGACGGTTTTCCAGGCCCACCATCTCCAATACCTGCGGCACCGCGGTGGAGATGCGGTGCTTGCTCTTGCCGATGACCTCCAAGGCAAACGCCACATTCTGGTACACGTTCAGCTTGGGAAGCAGCCGAAAATCCTGGAATACGTAGCCGATGGATTGGCGCAGGGCGTTGATGTCCTTGCCGCTCAGCTCGTTGACGTGAAAATCGCCGAAGTAAATATCGCCCGAGGTCACATTGCTGTAGCGCACCATGAGCTCTAGAAAGGTAGACTTTCCGGACCCCGAAGGTCCGATGAGGAAGGCAAACTCACCGTCCGCAATCTCAAAAGACACCCCATCGAGCGCGGGGCGGGACTGGGCGGAATACACCTTAGTCACGTTATTGAAAGTAATCACTCCGCCACTGTAGCAACCAAAGTTGACAGCAACCTGTGAACGCTATTTAGTGGTGTAGTCTAGAACACAAAATCTGGTGCGCAATGATGCCCGACCCGATCGACAGAAAGTGCCGATACTATGGCCGAGACCAAAACCAAAGAAAAACCGGAGAAAGCAAGCGGCTTTTTAGGCACCGTAGAAAAGATTGGCAATAAGCTGCCCGATCCTTTCTGGCTCTTCGTCATCCTCGCGATAATCGTCGCCATTACCTCCTGGATTGGCCACCTGATTGGCATGAGCGCCAAGGATCCTAAATCCGGCGATACCATCGAGGTTGAATCACTCCTGACCACCGAGAATATCTCGCGCATGGTCACAGACGCGGTGGAAAACTTCACGAGCTTCCCGCCGCTGGGCGTCATTCTTGCCGTCATGCTGGGTGTGGCCGTGGCCGAGCAGTCTGGGCTCTTGTCCGCGCTCGTGCGCGCCATGGTGACCAAGGTCAGCCCCAAGTTCCTTACCTTCATCGTCGCGCTGGCCGGCGTGACCGGTTCCGTGGCTTCGGATGCGATTTATGTCATCCTCATCCCGCTGGGCGCGATGGCCTTCCACTCGGTGGGCCGCTCCCCCATCGTGGGTGCCATGGTAGCCTTTGCGGCGTCCTCGGCGGGTTTCAACGCCTCGCTGATCCTCAACATTACTGACCTCCTGCTGGCCGGTATTTCCACTCCCGCCGCACAGTTTGTGGATGAGGCTTATGAGGTCAGCCCGCTGGCCAATATCTTCTTCGTCATCCCATCCGCCATCGTGCTATCGCTTATCATTACCGCCGTCACGGAATGGTTCATGGTGGAAAAGGCCCGCGACCTGGTCAACCACGACAAGATCAATTACGAGGAAGTATCCTTCTCCCAGGCCGCCGGCGCCGCTGATAACGATGCGGACGAGGACGCGGAAGAAGGCGACGTTGATTTCGAGGAAGAAGAAGACGAGCTGCGGGTAAAGCCGGAGGAGCAAAAGGGCTTGACCGCCTCTGGTATCGCGCTGCTCATCTTCCTCGCGGGATTCTTCGCCCTGCTCTTTATCCCCGGCTCTCCGCTGGCTAGCCAGGAAGATAGCTTCATGGAATCGCCGCTGATTAGTGCGATTGCGGTTCCCATTGCCCTGGCCTTTTTGGTTTGCGGCATCGTCTACGGCATTTACGCCGGCACGCTGAAGTCCGCCTCGGACGTGCCAGACTTTATGGCCAAGGGCATTAAGACCTTGGTCCCCATGCTAGTGCTCTTTTTCGCCGTCGCCCAGTTCTTGGCGTGGTTCCAGTGGTCCAACCTCGGTGTCTGGACCGCGATTAAGGGTTCTGAGCTGCTGCAGGCATGGTCGCTGCCGCCCATCTTGATGTTCGCCGCGCTCGTGGCCATGGTGGCAGTTCTCAACCTGTTCATTACCTCAGGTTCCGCGCAGTGGGCACTGATGGCGCCGGTGATCGTCCCGATGATGATGTACGTGGGCATCTCCCCCGAGGTTTCCCAGATGCTCTTCCGTATCGGTGACTCGCCGACAAATATCATCACACCGATGTCGCCGTACTTCGCCCTCGCGCTAACCTTCCTGCAGCGCTATTACAAGCCGGCGGGCGTTGGCACGCTGATGTCGCTGGCGCTGCCGTATTCCATCGCCATGATCGTTGGCTGGTTTATCTTCTTTATCGTGTGGTACCTGCTGGGTATCCCGCTCGGGCCGGGCGCCCCGATGCACTACCCGGCTTAAGCCTGCAGAGCGCGGTTGAGGTTAATCCTCGCCGCGCTCTTGTTGCATCCGCCACCGGATACCGGCTTCCAAGAAGCCGTCGATATCCCCGTCGAGTACCTTGGAGGGATCGCCCATTTCAAAATTGGTGCGCAGGTCTTTGACCATTTGGTACGGGTGCAAAACATAAGAGCGCATCTGGTTGCCCCAAGAGGCATTGCCGCCGGCGCCGAGCGCATCGAGCTCCGCCCGCTCTTCCTGGCGCTTGCGCTCCAAGAGCTTTGCCTGCAGAACCCGCATGGCAGAGGCCTTATTTTGGATCTGTGATTTCTCGTTCTGGCAGGTGACCACGATGCCGGTGGGGATATGGGTCAGGCGCACCGCGGAATCGGTGGTATTGACCGATTGTCCACCGGGGCCAGAGGAACGGTACACGTCCACGCGCACCTCGTTATCTGGCACGTCGATGTGGTCCGTTTGCTCCACCACGGGAAGGACCTCGACCTCTGCAAAGGAGGTTTGGCGCCGGCCCTGGTTATCAAAGGGCGAAAGGCGCACGAGGCGGTGCGCGCCCTGTTCCACGGAAAGCTGGCCGTACATGTATTCCCCGTGCACCACAAAGGTAGCGGATTTAATGCCCGCCTCCTCGGCATAGGAAATATCGTAAATATCCACCTTGTGATCGTGCTTTCCCGCCCAGCGGGTGTACATGCGCATGAGCATCTCCGCCCAATCGGCCGCGTCTACCCCGCCGGCACCGGAGCGGATATTGATCACGGCCTCGCGCGGGTCATATTCCCCGGAGAGCATGGTGGTTACCTCGAGGGATTCGATGGCGCTTTCCAGCTCAGCAAGGTCTTCATCGGCTACCGAGACGGTGCCTTCTTCCTCCGCGAGCTCGTACATCACCGGCATATCATCTAAGCGCCCGCGCAAGGATTCCAGTTTGCGGACCTTTGCCTGTGCTGAAGACAGCTCAGAGGTGACCTTTTGTGCGTGCTCGGGGTCATCCCATAGCGAGGGATCCCCAGCTTGGGCTTCCAATTCCCGAATGCGCGCAGCCAAGGCTTCCGGATCCATGACCTTTTCAATGGTGGTCAGGGTGGTGTCCAATTGCTTGAGCCGTGTAATTACTTCGGGACGCATAGGCTCCAATCTTACCCACCCACCCCACAGAATTAGCCATTGGTTGGATTTAGGGTGACAATGGTGTGCATGGATCAAAAGCCAAGCTTGCAGGAGATGATCGATGCGGTCATCAAAACGTTTATTGTCGCGCATGCAGACGATGGGGATGCCCATTTGGCGCAGGCGCTTGTGTATAACGCAGGACGCTTGGCTTGGCGCTTGCGCGAGATGGGCGTCTCGGTTGAGCAGAAAACCTCTATTTCTGATGTGGTCACGGATGCAGACCGCGCCGCCGAGCGCTTTATCGCCGGCGTGCTAGAGGCCGTGCGTCCCGAGGACGGCCTCGTGGGCGAGGAAGGCACGGCCCGCGAGTCCCAGTCTGGGCGCAATTGGGTCATCGATCCGGTCGATGGGACCTACAATTTCACCTCCGGCTCCGATTATTGGTGCTCGGCGCTCGCGCTTACCGATGCCTCCGGGGTCGCCCTCGGCGCCGTCCACCGCCCCGCCATGGGCTATACCTGGTTTGGCGGGCGCGACTACCCCACCTCGCTCGATGGTAAGGACGTTGCCAAGCTGCAGGATAAGCCGGCAGAAGAAATCTCGCTCTCGTCCTACCTGCACCCAACGTCGCTGGCGGATCCAGAAATTCGTGCTGCGTGGCAGCGGGTGACCGAAAACTTTGCTACAGTCCGTATGCTTGGTGCCGGTTCAGTGGACTTGGCCTCCGTGGCAGAAAGCACGTGGGGCGCATGGATGCAACACTCGGTAGCAGATTGGGATTGGTTCCCCGGCAAGGCTCTCATTGAGGCCGCTGGTGGTGCCGCCCGCAAGGTAGAAGCCGGTGGCGTCGAGTGGTGCTTGGCCGGAAATAAACAAGTAGTTCAACAAATGGAGGAATGGCTCCGTGGGTAAATTCAAAGAAGACTTAGGTCTCGCGCTCGAGTTGGCCGGTCACGCCGATGTAGTCACGATGCACCGCTTCGAGGCCACCGACCTATCCGTCAAGGAAAAACCGGACCTGACCCCAGTATCGGATGCGGATCTCAACTGCGAGAAGCACATTCGCGATTCGCTGAAGCGCTCCCGCCCGCGCGATGAGGTTTTGGGCGAAGAGTTTGGCGGCCAGGCCTGCTACGAGGGCCGCCAGTGGGTCATCGATCCCATCGATGGCACGAAGAACTTCGTGCGCGGTGTGCCCGTGTGGGCCACGCTTATTTCTCTGCTCGAAGACGGCGAACCGGTCGTCTCCGTGGTCTCCGCCCCAGCCCTGCGCCGGCGGTGGTACGCAGCGAAAGGCGCCGGTGCCTACCGCGTCTTTGGCGGTGAGCCGAAGCGCCTGCACGTCTCCCAGATCGAAAAACTAGGGCATGCCTCCCTTGCCATGAGCTCGCTGACCGGCTGGTCCGAGCGCGGATTGCGCGATAAATTCCTCAACTTGACGGATAAGACGTGGCGCCTGCGCGGCTACGGCGATTTCTGGTCCTATTGCCTCGTGGCAGAAGGCGCCGTCGATATCGCCACCGAGCCGGAGGTCTCCCTCTGGGATCTCGCCGCCCCGTCCCTGCTCGTGACCGAGGCCGGCGGTACGTTTACGGATCTGTCCGGCAATCCTGGGCCGCACGGCGGATCGGCCATTGCCTCCAATGGCCGCCTGCACAAGGCCGCGCTGCAGATGCTGCAGGATTAAGGCCGGACCGTAAGCTTCAATAAGACCGGTTCGCGGCGCCCACCCTCGGCGCCGGAGCAGCCGCCGCTCTGTGAGCAGCTTCCGCAGCCACCCGTGGGGCACGAGGACAGCGATTCGCGCACGAGCTGCGCGCTGTGCTCCAAGTGGGAGAGGATGACTTCCACCGTCCCCTGCCCTAATCCTGTCGCGCGGGCGATGTCCGCGGGCGTGGAGTGACCGCCGCGGATCGCTTCTTTTACCTTGTCTGTAGGGCTCATAGGAATAACCTCAGCACCTGGAAGACACCGACTGCCAAGACCCAGGCCGTGACGAGCTGCAGGGCAAAGCCGATGAGCGTCCACTTCCAGCCAATTTCGCGCCGCTGCGCGGCCACCGTAGCCACGCACGGGGTATAGGCCAAGAGGAAGACCATATACGCCCACACCGCGGCCAGCCCGTGCCCGCCAGAGGCGGCACCGAAGTCGCTGCGGATGTGATCGGCCAGCGAAGACTCGGCTTGTTCTTCAGGATCGGCATCCGTGACGTCATCGACGGCGTAGGTCTGCGCCCAGGTGGAAATGAGCGTTTCCTTCGCCACGAAGCCGGTAACCAGCGGTCCGGTCAGGGACCACGAATCGAAGCCAGCCGGCGCGAAGGCCGGGGATATTGCCTTCGATACCGCGCCATAGGCCGAGTCCTCCGGCGGGACGGCTTCCTCGTCAAAGGAATGGCCACCGGTGACGGGTATGGACATGAGCAGCCAAATGACCACTACCGTGGCCACGATGATGCCGCCGGCGGTATGCAGGAATCCCTTCAGGCGCACCCACATGACCGAGAGCGATAGCTTGAACGTGGGCAGCTGATACGACGGCAAGTCAATAACGAGTGCCTCGGACGGCATGGCGCGCCAGACTGTTTTGCGCAGCGCCAGGCCCACGGCTACCACCAGGGCGATGGACAGAACGTACATGCCAAAGACGGCCGATCCGGCGTGATCTGGGAAAAAGACCTGCGCCAGCATCATAAAGACGATAAGGCGCGCCGAGCACGAGGTAAACGGGATAAGCAGGCAGGTAAGGATGCGGTGGCGGACATCGCCAAGCACTCGCGTGGCCGAAATCGCCGGCACGTTGCAGCCATAGCCCACCACGATGGGGATAAAGGCCTTGCCAGGCAGGCCAATCGAGCGCATCACCCTATCGGTGACCACCGCAGCGCGCGCCATATAGCCGGAATCCTCCAGCACCGCCAAGCACAGAAACATCAGCGCCAGTAGCGGAGCGAAGGTCAGTACCATGCCGACGCCACCAATGAGGCCATCAACAAGCAAGCCCGAAATCAGCCAGTGATCCAGGCCAATGGCTTCCAGCCCGGCGCGGGCCGCGTCCGAGACCGGACCGGTGACAAGGTCTTCGAGGCCGTCCTGCATGGGCCCTGCCACCGTGGTGGTGATGAAGAAGACCGCCCACATCACCGCGAGGAAGAGCAGCGGGCCCACCACTGGGTGCAGCACCACGCGGTCCACGCGCTGGGTGAGGGTCTCGCCTACCTCCACGCGGTGGACCGCAGCTTTTTCGGCGGCATCGAGATCCGCAAAGCGCTGATCCAGGCCGGAATCCTGGCGGATGATGGTTGGCTCGACGCGCATGGCCTGTGCCACGGTGGTTTCCAGCCCGTCGAGGTTGCGCCGGCGCCGTCCATTGACGCTGACCACTGGCATGCCAGTGGCGCGGGAGAGCGCTTCAGTATCGATGCTAATGCCCTGCTGCTCGGCCATATCCTCCTTGGTCACGCCGATGACCACGCGGTATGGCTCGGCGGCAATTTGCAGCGCCAAGTTGAGCCCGCGGGCCGGGGCCGTTGCGTCCACGAGGACCACGACGACATCAGGGCGCTCGTCTGCCGGGCAGTCAATGAGCATCTGCTTGGTAAAGGCCTCATCCGGGCTCATGGGCTCAAGTGAATAGGCGCCGGGCAGGTCGATGATGTCAAAGGCCTCTGGCTGCGCATTCCAGAGCCCGCGGCTGACCTCGACGGAGGTGCCCGGCCAGTTGCCGGTCTGGACCTTCGCTCCGGTCAATGCGTTAAAGAGGGTGGATTTTCCGCAGTTGGGCGCGCCCACCAGTGCGAGCACCGGCGTGCCTTCCGCCGCTATCCGCATGGTGGAGGTGCTGTGGCAGCTTGCTGGGCCGTGGAGTTATGTGCCATCGCTTATGCCTCCACCGGAATGACTTCGAGTTGGCGCAGCGTGTGCGCATCCACTGCATAGCGGGCCGTGCCTACGCTGACCACGCGCGCACCACCTGCGACGGTGCGGCCGATCTGCACCCGGGTACCAGGGCGAAAGCCCAGCTCGCGCAGCCGCACGGCCAGTGCCGGTTGGGTCTCTATCGCGTTGTGCAGGCAATCAGCGGATAGTTCCACCACGGCGTCAGTGGGTGCTTGGTCCGCGCGCATGGGCCCGGTTTCTGGTGGGGTGGAATGGGTTTTGTGCATGGGGGAAACCTCAGTTCAAACTTCGCTGTGGAAGCGTTAGCCACAGCAGATATTGACTATTCCTAAATGGACAATAGGTAAGTCTCACCTTAGTTTATGTCTTTGGTTGCAGGCAAGGCTATCCTGCGCTTCCCCCACTTTGGCGGGACACATGCGCGTTATGCGCCCATAGAAATTGCACATAAAAAGCGCCCCGTGCGGCTCTCAAGGCTGAACGGGGCGCTATCTGCTTCGCGGTTTATGCTTCGGGCAAGGTAAACCCTGCGCCAACGCCACCGCGGCGGTTCATATCCGCCAACACGGTGTCCATGTTGGTAGCGGCGGTGGGGTTGTGAACCGCACCCTGCAGCGGGGTGCGGCACGGGAAGTTCACCGGCAGGAAGCCGCCGGAGATGGAACCGATGAGGCGGTCACCAGCGAGCAGCGGCGCGCCGGAATCGCCCATCATGGCGCAGACTTGGTTGACCTGGATGCTTTGTGCCTGCTGATAGGTCATACCGCAGGTCTTGCCGGTGGCAACGCCCTGCTTGCATACGGTCTCACCCGGGTTTACGGTTCCACCCAGGGAATTAACGGTAATCCCGTTGTAGGTGCGGGTGACCTCAGCATTAGAGCCGAATTCGATCACCGAATAATCCAGCTCGTCGTTCTTGGCCACGATGGTGCCCGTCGGGCCAATGTGATCGGAATCGGCCGAGGTAATGGCATCACCCTCATTGCCGCAGTGCCCCGCGGTCAGCCCCACCTTGCGACCGGCATCGTCATTGCCGGCAACGCTCAAGGTGCACATGGTGTCACCATTGATATAGATGGGAGTTCCAGGGCCATAGAGGGACTTGCCCTGGTTCATGGCAACATCGGATTCTTCAGGAATGCGCGGGGCATCGAACAAGGAACCCGGCACGCGGTGCAGAACAAAGTCCGAATCGGGCTTGCCCGCAGCTACCTTGGAAAACCCATCATTTTTCCACTGGTAGTTGGGATTATTGCCCAGTGGCTTTTGCTCTACTTGGGTGGCTTGCTCAAGCAACCCGAACGGGTTCGGGTTGGTGGCCGGCTCTGCGTACTGGGCCTCCTGCTGGCCGTTATTCGCCACCGCGTCGTGCGCGTCCTGTACTGCGGAATCCACGGCATCGGTGACCTGTGTATCCACCTCTGGGGTCTCAATCCCAAAGTCCGCGAGGCCATCGCGCACTTGGTTGATTAACCCTGCCGAGTCAATATCCGGTTGGGGCAATTCTTGGGCGCCTGCTGCCGGGGAACCCAAGAAAAACGCACCAGCGAAAGCCGAGCCCACCAGGACTTTCTTTAGGTGCGGAATGCGAAGCATCAAAGTACCTTCTTTCAGTTGTCAGGATCGTGCTAGCTAAATCCTGACATGGATGACGTGTGAAAGCAGCTAAGTCCTGTGACTGTTTCCAAGCCGTTACCGTTCTTTCAGGTTTCGGGGGTGATCCCACAATTAATCCATCCCAAAAACTTTTCGATGCCCTATTCTTCACTCCATGAGGTCCCCACAGATAAGCGCTGAGACTTAAGATGCCAGAGCCGCTTTCTTATTCCGATACCGCCGGATTCCCGCAACTGCACATGAGCAGGGTCATCGACGCCGAGTTCGATACCGCAGCCCACCGGCTCTTTCGTTGGGGCATCCAGCGCAGCGGCCTTTTCCGCGTTCACCCCACCCACCCGGTTGTACAAGAAGACGCCGAGGTCACCTTAGGCCTTGGCCCGTTTGATTTCCGCTGCCGCGTGGTCGAGACCTTCGCCGACGATGGCCGCTGCGGCTTTACCTACGGCACCTTGCCCGGCCACCTCGAGCGCGGCGAGGAAAGCTTCACCCTGGAGCGCCTGCGCGATGGCCGGACGCTGCTGCTTATCGATGCCGCCTCCGAGCCCTTCCTTCCCGCCTTGCGCCCGCTTATCGATATCCCCCGTCGCCTCCTCATCCGCTGGTTCTACCTGCACGCGCTGGACTAGCATGGCAGCGCCTAGGCCGCTGCCCCTCCTCTCTAGGAAAGGCAGCGGCCTAGGCGCAGTTAACTACTTGCGCTTTTCATCGAGGTTATCGCGAGCCTCGCGCACAACGTCTTTCACGCGGTCAAAGAAACCGCCCTTCTTACCGGATTCTTCCTGGTATTCCTGCGCCTTGTCTTCCACGAAGTCCTTAGCGCGGTTGATGGCCTCTTCAACGACATTGCCAGCCTCGGTGACCTTGTCCTTCAGGTCATCGAAGTCATCGCGTTCATCATCTGCCGCATCCCCTTCCGGTTGCTCCGGCGCGGTGCCGATGTGCTCTTCTTCGGCCTCGCCCACAACGTGCTCTGAGGGCTCATAGTCCGCGTTGTCCTCATCCAGCTTTTCCTGCAGGTCCGGCTGCTCGGACGCGGCGGCGACGTGTTCTTCCTCAGCACCAGTAACGACGTGGTTCTTCGGCTCGTAATCGCTCTGGGTCGCGGAGTCGTCCTGCTCGTCTGCGTTCGCCGTTGCAGCGGCACCGGCAGCTGCTGCACCAGCTCCCGCTGCGCCGGCTCCCGCTGCCGCAGCCTTGCCGGATTCAATCTTGTTGCCCTCGGCATCAGTAGATGCCAAGTAGGTAAATTTCTCGCGGTCCACGTCCACTTCGTGACCAAGGGCGCGTGCAGTTTCTTTAGCCATTGCTTTGTACTCCTTAACTAGATCTATACTTTCCCATTCTAGCGTTCCAGAAAGTTAAGGTGCGTGCACGGGAACCGGCATTGGGAGAAACCGGAAGGCTCTTTTGTGCTCTTCGGGTGCTACCCCGGCAGATAGAGGTACGGATGAGCGTCAGGCTGCCCAAAACAACCGCGTTTCACCAAAAATCGACCCGAAAAATGGACAAACGCGGTCATTTTGGACACTTTCCGCCTCTCCACTGCCAGCCCACAAAAATAAACGTGCAATAAGCATGCGTGCACTAGACACGCGTGCACAGTGCATGTATTCTTCTGACATGGACAATCCAAGCAAACAAGTCGCCGACGCACTGGGACTACTTTCCCAGCGCAGCCTCCGTCGACGTATGTACGCCCATCTCACCGAGGGGCTCGGTGAAGAAGTCAACGAATCCACATATTTGGTGCTCAGCGGCCTAGACCGCTGTGGACCCTCCACTCCGAAAGAGCTCGCCACCGTCATCGGCCTAGATCGCTCGGTAGTATCCCGCCACGCCTCGGCCCTAGAAAAGGCCGGACTCATTGGTCGCACTACCGATCCCCGCGACGCGCGATGGATACAACTGTCGCTGACCCCACTGGGCCAAGACAACGTCGCCGTGATGCGCTCGCGCCTGACCCAACAATTAGAAGAATTCCTCGCCCGCTGGCCGGAGCCCGCGCAACAGCAATTCGCGGAAATGCTCACCGCCCTCACCCACGACGGACCATTCGCCTCCTAATACCTCCATCGCTATCTCCACCATGACCACACCTCACCACGCCTTGTGCGCACACACTTCGAAGGGAACCCCTCATGCAGGAAGAAGAAAAACTCGACCCCCAGACTAGGCGGGTAGTCATCGCCCTTGTCTTCGGTTCAATTTTGCCGCTGCTAGATATCAGCATCGTTAACGTCGCTATTCATTCCATCAGCGAGGCGTTCCACGCACCGATAGTTCTCGCCCAATGGGTCATCACCAGCTACGGGTTGGCCTCCACCATGGCCATTCCGCTCAGCAGCTGGGCAACGCGCCGCTTCGGCGCCAAAAATCTCTGGATTACCGCGCTCGCAACCTTCACCGTCGCTTCAATCCTGTGCGCGATGTCTACGCATATAGACATGCTCATCGCCTTCCGCGTCCTGCAGGGATTCGCGGCGGGCTTCTCGGTGGCGGTGATGCAGACGCTCATCGTCACCAATGCCGGGAAGGACCAGGCCACACGCGCCATCACCGCAATCGGTCTACCAGCGGTCATTGCGCCTGCGATTGCCCCGCTACTGGGCGGGCTGCTTGTCGATGCCATCGGCTGGCGCGCCATCTTCCTCATCAACGTCCCCATCGGCATCGCCGCGATTGCCCTTGCCGTGCACTATCTAGAACGGACCCCAGCAGACCCAGCAGCCCAGCTGGACCGCACGGGATACCTCCTGCTCGCCCCGGGTTTGCTCGCAGCGGTCTATGGCTTTACCACCATCGGGCACATGAACTCTTGGACAAGCATAATTCTCCTCGCCGCCGGCGCGGGGCTGATTGGCTACTTTGTCTTGCATGCGCTCCGGGCGCCGTCACCGCTTATCGATGTCCGCCTATTTACCCACCCCTCCTTTTCCTCAGCGTGGGCAACGCTGGCCATTGCAAGCACCGTATTTTATGGCGGGCTCTTCCTCATTCCGCTGCACTACCAGAGCAACTATGCCTACACCGCACTGCATGCGGGACTTCTGCTAGCCCTACAAAGCGTGGGCGCCTATTTCAGCCGCTCGGCATCGAAAAAATTCATCGCCCGTTGGGGTACGCGGAAGACCGTCTACATGTGCATTGCCGCCACTATTATCGGAACGCTACCTTTCGCCTTTCCCACCGGCCAGGCGGCAGGCTGGCTCATCCTTCAAGGCTGCGCGCTATTCGTGCGCGGCGGCGGCATCGGAGCCCTTACGGTGCTCACGATGTCCGCGACCTACCACGGCTTAGCCAAAGATGAAGTCGTCCATGCCAGCGCTGCGGGCCGCATAGCGACCCAACTTGGCAGCGCACTAGGCGTATCCGTCTGCACGGTGCTGATGACCCTCACCCACGGGGTCGGCTGGACAACGTTCGCCTACTTCACCGTGTTCACCACACTTATGGCTGTAACGGCTACCGGCCTCCCACGCGGGACCGTGGTCCGAAAATAAAAGGTGAAGCTCGAGGCATTTGTCCTACCGAGGTTCCTCTTTAGGAATTCGCTTTTGCTTCCAGGACGAAGAGGTGTTTGCCCCAGCCAACAGCCGTGGCAGAAGAAATAAGAGCGCGGCTATCAGCGGTAGCAGCGCTGACATCGTCCTGGGTCGGCACCTTGGTGCCGAACATGGAAAGCCTTACCAAGTCCTCTTCATAGGAATGCTCATCGCCGCCGGCTTCCTCGAGGACCTCGGTAAGGATATAAGCCCGGCGGGACTTATCCCCACCAACCGCGCGCCCTAATTGGGCGGCCACCTCTTCGCTGCCTAAGACGCTCCAGGGATCGATGAAAATAACGTCAGTTGCCCACGCATAGTCTGCTTCGGTGGGAGAAAAGCCGCTTTCGCTGCCACTCGTTTCGCATCGTTCACGAGAAGCTCCTGCGATTTCCCCTAGCACCGCTTCCGAGGAAGCACCGGTAATAATCCGGCTCTGGGCATGCTCACATCGCCGGAGAATTTCATCCGCATATACCGCACCTCCCTGGCCAATGATGAGGACACGAGCGGTCTCATTCAGATAGTGCTGCAGCGCCTGTGCAGCGGACGGAGCAGTCCACCCAGCGCTCACGTTCTTTTGCTCACAGCGCTCGGCCGCGAGTTGTGGGTCACGGCTCACATATTCTGACCACGGCAATCCCTGTTCGCCTTGCGGTGCCGCCTCACCGGTACGAAGGCTATGCTCAAGGCGCATCAGCGCCATCGCCTCAAGATGCGCCGGCCCGCTGAGCCAACACACCACATTGGAATCTGGGTCCGCTAACTCCATTCCCATTGCAGTCAAGGTGAGGGTGGTTTCGCTGACTTCGACGAGTTCAAGAGCAGCTAGGTAACGGATAAACCTCCGTAACGCCTCCTCGTGAAGGTCTGCCGCAGCAGCAAGGGCAGGAAAAGTATTGGCACCCGCGTCGATCTCTTGGAATAGCCCTAAACGTACTGCAGTGCGGAGCGCAAAGGCTGAATTCAACTCAGCCAAATCATGAATATTGTGCAAAACACTATTGCTGCTCGATGCGCTTTCTTTGCCATCTTTCCGGCTAGTTCGCCGCCAGTAACCTGTAATTTCCTGATGCTCAGGGGCGATTCCGGAAGCCTTAAACAAACGCCGCAGTGTTTTCAGCCGGGAGGCCTCCCCCGCCGCCCATACATATGCTTCGCCCCTAGGCAATTGTGAGTCAGCGGTCTCTTCAAAGAGCGCACTAGCCTTTTCAACGAAGCCCTCGCCCTGGTCACGTATCGCCCAGTGGATCTGTACTGAATCCGGAATGTCTAATTTTTGAATATCAGCGTTCGTCGGAACCTCCACCACCGCAATCGCATCATGCCCAGATGGGAGCGATTCCAGGCAGCGGCCGATGGCTGGGAGCGCAGTCTCGTCTCCTGCCAAGAAAAGCCAATCGGTATGCGTGGGCAACTGTGCACACGACTTCGGGCCTGCCACAAAAATGGGGTCACCAATGCGAGCACTCTGTGACCAGTTTTCGGCCAAGCCCTCACCATGGCGCGCGAAATCAATTGCTAATAGCCCATTAACAGCGTCAAAGTAGCGAACCGTGTATGTGCGGAATAAGTTCTTAACGGCTTCTGGCCACAGGAGGTTGCCATCGTTTTGGGCGATTGGGTGCGGTCGCTCTCCAGTCTCCGGATCCGGGAAGATGAGTCGAACGTCGTCATCAAAACCATGGCTTAATAATGAAGGAACGGAAATACCATCGCGTTCGTGCTCCTGGAGCTGCTCCCCGCTGAACGTAATTCGCCGCATGGATGGCGATATATCTTCGATATTTTCCACGTATAATTCCCGGTAGGAAATTGGATAAATTTCCCTGCTCCGGCTGTTCCTTGGCATTTTTGAGACCATTCCCCTCTCGGTCTTGATGGCTTTTATTTCACTTTGTTCGATGGCCTAATTTTTATTTAGTTTTGCTGACGCTTTGAACGTCTCTTCCCGCGCCAAGCATTTTCCAGCTCACCCACATACCTTTTAACGCAATCATCTTGCTGCGCCGATGGGTGAATATACGGAAAGCCTGACGTCGGTTTTCGTTGCTGGAAAGGCAAGAACGGACGCACCACTGCCTTGGATACAGTCCATTTAAGACAACGCCTTCCGATGAATCGGAAGGCGTTGGCGACTACCTGCCGCAAAGGGGTGAGCCCCATCTAGCAGGCGTCGGAGTTGTGCAGACCTTAACTACTTTCCAACATTTTCCAGCGTCGGCATCGTCTTGTCCAGCACCCAAGCTCGGCTCAGGCTCGTTGGGGTGTTGAGTCCAGCGACGACCGCTTCGTCACCAGCGAGAGTCGCACCGGATTTCACCTGCGGCAAATCTTTGTATCCCGGAGTATTTTCAACTTCTTCGATTGAGCCGGTGCGGTTATAGATGACCATAAAATCAGCGGCTAGGTAGGACACGTTTTCCGGAGAAAGCGTGACTCGGCCATTATCAACTGGAACCGTACCGTCAGTCAGTTTCTCCGGGAACTTCATACCTAGATCGTAGATGAAGGATGCACCCGGATCCTCAGGGTCAGCAACGGCGCCAAAGGATCCCTGGGCGAATTGGGAAACAATGCCGGTTTTACCAGAGAGGTTTGGCAATTTTTCCTTCACATCAGCGAAACGCTTCTGATCCTCTTCAATTGCTTTCTTAGCTTCGGACTCCTTATTGAATATCTTGCCCAAAGCTTCTAGCTGCGCTTCCCAGCCAATGCCCTCCCCGGTATCGGAGATTCCGCCGAGGGTCGGTGCGATGGCTGACAATTCTTTGTAATTGTCCTCAGAAATTGTCCAGTAATCCCCAACGATGAAGTCGGGTTCGATTGCCGCGATTTGTTCTTGTGGCAGAGTTTTGAAATCTGCCTGATCGATCACCTTGACACCATCGAGCTTCCCCTCGCGCCAAGGCGAGTTCTTGTCCTTTGCATTCTGCACGACGGCTGCCGGTTTAATTCCAAGTTCCAGCAAGTTATCAACGGCAGGCCCCACGGCTACCACGTTTTGTGGATTGACCGGATACGTATCTGTACCCCGTGCATGCTCAATGGTCACGTCGTCTGCAACTTCGGAAGTTGCCGCTTCATCGGTTGAATCGTTCGACGAGCATCCTGACAGAGCCAATCCGGCACAGATAGCGGCCGCGATAAATGACCGTGCTCCCCTTTTAAATGACATCCCTATTCCTTAAAGTCGATTTCCTGAAGTTGCCTTTTCAACGCCTTCCATTGGATTTCCCACAGACTCGCGGACAACTTTTAGGTTAGGTTAGCTTTACCTATACCACATTGCAATAGTGTGCCGATACATATTTGTGGAATATGTCATTAACTGGCCCCACCTGGACCGAAAATCGCCCCGAGAGGATTACACCCCTCCCTCGATTGCAATCGAGAGGCGAAAGCCTCCATCTACCCCCTCCCCACCCCAGGACAAGTTAGTATCAAATTTGCCCACCTGGATTAGGGTTGACTAACCTAATCTGAAAAGCATATATTTGTGCCACACCTAACACTTTGCAGAATGTCAATGACGCTAAACCTCGCAATTTCAGTCGTTAGCTCAGCGTAAGCCACAAGTGGGAACAGGAGTTTTCTTTGAGGAGATGGAAGGACTTCAACCGCAAGCCAAACGCCTCAAACGACAGTTTTCTCATTCTTATGGGCCTGACTCTTGGTTGAGCCTATCCAGCCCTAAAGAACACAGGTCTTACCGCACAGAACAGGAACTTCTCAACTGACCGCCATGAGTACTCATTCCAGTTTCGGCATTAACGGCACCCAAGTGCCTCGAAGCCGCACCTATTCGCGACGCGTTGCTGGACTCATACTATGTCTGGCACCGCTCGTCCTCGGAATTTTCTTGAGCATCGCTGTCGGAGCTAGAAGTATTCCACTGACCGACGTCATATCTGCCCTCAGAGAAGTTCCATCGCACCGTGAAACTGCTCTGAACTTTGAACAGCAAGTACTCTTCGAGCTCCGTGTGCCGAGGACGTTGATCGCAATCGTAGTGGGTGCTTCTCTCGGAGTAGCTGGCGCTTTAATTCAAGGCCACACACGAAACCCGCTGGCAGATCCAGGCATTCTTGGAGTCAATGCTGGCGCCGCCTTAGCCGTAGTTTCCAGCTTCGCGCTCTTTGGCTCAATCAGTATGTTTGCCACCACTGTGGCTGCTTTCTTGGGCGCGATAAGTGCAACCATCATTGTCTTCGGTATGGGACGCATCAATGGAGGTAATGCTAGTCCGCTTACTCTTACGCTGAGTGGCGCAGCCTTATCCGCTGTGTTGAATTCAATCACTACAGGCCTCATTCTTGCAGAAGAAGCCAATCTGGACCGTATGCGCTTTTGGACAGTAGGTTCGGTAGCGGGTCGAGGTCTAGACGTCTTTTGGGGAGTACTACCATTTCTAGTCTTGGGCATCGTCTTAGCCTTCGCTTCAGCCCCATCGTTAAACTTGCTTAGCCTCGGAGACGATGTGGCTCAAAGTCTCGGTGCTCAAACCGATCGGGATCGTCTCTTTGGCATGGTCCTGATCGCTCTGCTTGCGGGGGCTGCGACGGCCATGGCAGGGCCCATAGGGTTCATCGGCCTGATAGTGCCGCACTTGGTGCGTGCCATCACGGGTCCTGACTATCGGTGGATTTTGCCGTATTCCGCCCTATTGGGCGCCACGCTACTGGTGCTAGCTGATGTCATTGGCCGGATCATCGCACGCCCTGGCGAATTACCAGTAGGAATTGTCGTCGCTTTTATTGGCGCCCCATTATTCTTCATGCTCGTCTTCCAGCGGAAGGGAGTAGCGCTATGAATAGTCACCGCAATTCTGTCCCCGGTCGCCCCGCCTTCCGCATTGGTACAAAACTATTAGAGCTCTCAACTGTTTGGCGCCCGTGGCAGCTATCTACAACTTTCATCCTCGCTATATTGGCCCTACTTCTTGTGCCTTTTTCTATCATGCTGGGAGATTATCCAATCTCTTTCGGTCGAATACTGGAAGTTATTGTAAGCGGCCAAGGCACTCGACTGGAGAAACTAGTCGTCTTCGAATGGCGAATGCCCCGTGCTCTCACTGCGTTTACAGTAGGATGTGCACTTGGTCTCGCTGGGGCTCTAACACAATCGATAACCAGAAACCCGCTCGCCAGTCCTGACATTTTAGGCATAACCGCTGGCGCCTCAGCAATGGCGGTTACGGTTATCGTCTTCGGCTCGGGTAGCGGCTTCATAGGTTGGTTAGCCGGCATCGGCGTCCCACTAGCCGCTTTTATCGGAGCTGTCAGTACAAGCGTCGTCGTGTGGGTTCTTTCCTGGAAAGGAGGCGGGGCCCGACCCCCGGAAAGTGGACACATCGGGGGTTAACTATGCGACTTTAGCTAGTATAGCTGAAGTCTCGGCTTCAAAGACATCAGGAGCCACAAGATTGCACCAGGAGTGGCGCCTGCGGGTGTTGTAGCGCATGCACCACCGAAAGACTTCCTGACGGCAGATAATGGGATTATCAAAGACTTTCCGATCACGCAGCACTTCACGTTTTAAGGTGGCGTTAAATGACTCTGCCAGGGCATTATCGGCACTCGTTCCCACCGCGCCCATGGATTGGCGTACACCCAGCGACGAGCAGTAGTTTCTAAACGCTTGTGAGGTGTACACGCTGCCGTGATCGGAATGGAAAATAGCCCCGTCAAGACTGCCACGCACACCGTGTGCGTGGGCTAGGGCATCGATGACCAGTGAGACACGCATGTGGTCTGCGAGTGCATAACCTGCAAGTTTCCGTGAATAGGTGTCAATGACTGTAGCCAAATACATGTTTTTGCCTCGGGCCCGAACCCCGGAAAGTGGACACGGGGATTTAATCAAGATGCGATAGTAAGTGTAGCTGATCCGGCGGCTTCGA
>NZ_JBEHGD010000025.1:0-27667 GCF_040225835.1 Corynebacterium sp. KPL3927 | reverse complement strand
TTGACCCAAGAATGCAGCGAGGCTCGATTGATTCCGAGCTCGGCTGATGCTGAGTTCAGCGAGAGGTCCTCATTGTTTTCGTAGAGGGCCACGGCATCGCGTTTGAACTGTTCGGAGTACCTGGACATGGTGGTAGATTACCTTTCTTTCCAGCCCGACTGGGCCGGATATCAGGTGTCCACCAAACAGGGGTCAGGTCCGGTGTGTTCCAAGCTTGCTAGTGACATATAGCGTTTTTGCTGAATCCAGTCGTCATGCTGTTCAGCTAGTATCGCGCCGACGAGGCGGATGACTGCTGCGCGGTTGGGAAAGATTCCTACAACGTCGGTACGCCGCCTGATTTCACGGTTCAAACGCTCCGTTGGATTATTGGACCATACCTTCGTCCATACAGCTTTGGGCGTGGCTGTAAACGCGAGAATCTCATCTAATGATTCTTCCAGGTAGTCAGCTGCGTCGGGAAAACGCTGCGTGCAGAAATCTACGACCTGGCGGGCTTGGTCCCAGGTAGCTTGCGCGTCGGTTTGCTGGAAGATGGAGTGAAACATTCCCGATAGTGTTGTCCACTGGCGTTTTGACACTTTTGACGACAGGTTCTTAGCAAAATGTGTCCGGCAGCGTTGCCAGCTGGCTGTAGGTAGTACTTGACCAACAGCAGCTTGGATTCCTAGGTGCGCATCGCTGGTGACGAGATAGACTTCGCCAAGACCACGGGCTTTGAGGTCTTGGAAGAATCCGGTCCATGATTCCACGGATTCTGATGTTGCGACCTGCATGCCTAGTAGTTCACGGTAGCCGTCTTTGTTAACGCCGGTAGCGATAAGCACACTGGTTTTAACGACACGTCCGCCTTCGCGGACTTTCATTGTCAATGCGTCACAGGACAGGTAGTAATACGGCCCTGAATCCAGTGGGCGGGTTCTAAAGTCAGCGACCATCTCGTCGAGTTCTTTGGCCATGTCAGACACTTGTGATTTCGACAGATTGTTAATGCCCAGCGTGGCCACCAAATCATTCATGCGTCTAGTGGAGACCCCTTTGAGATAACACGTGGCTATCACGGTAGTCAGGGCTCTTTCGGTCCGGGTGCGCCTTTCTAAGAGCCAGTCGGGAAAGAATGCGCCGTGACGTAGCTTCGGGATAGCAACGTCAATGCTTCCTACCCTGGTGTCTAAGGGACGGTGGCGGTAGCCATTGCGGGTATTAGTCCGTTGTGGAGATACCGTGGCGTAATCAGCGCCGCAGACAGTGTCAGCCTGGGCCGAAAGTATCTGGTTAATGAAGTCTGTCAGCATCTGGCGCATCAAGTCTGGGGAGGCTTGGGTGAGCAATTCTTCCAGATACGCAGTGGGATCGATATGATGGGGGTTAGCGGCCATCGCGGTTACATTCCTTTCGAGGATAAGTAGAAGTTGATTCGAAAGGTACCCGTGATGGTCGCCTTATTGTGCACCGGCACGAGGCTTACCACGGGTTACAGATACACCACACTAATGGACGCAACCCAAGATGGAGATTCCCTTTTTTGAAAATGGGGTGTAGTGAAGCATGTTCTTATCCTTGCTGAGGGAGTGAGTATGTTCTTGGAACAATTTCACTATCTCACAAATAAACTTACCTTTTAAGATAATGTGATAAATGCAATCACCGCACCCAGGAGCGGTTTTATCTCTGTAGAATAGGCAAGGTTGCATTCTTAATATTCGGGGATTGAAGTTTGAGAGTGGGGACGAATATGCCTTTCTCCCTGATCGAAGAAACCGTTACAGGAAGCGAATAAGGCAGGCCTGGTGATTACGTTCTATGCCTTTGCAACCACAGTGGTTATGCTGTCACTCTTTCTTCTTTAGGCGATTAGCACCATCGTGCTGTTTAACAAAGAGATGAGTGCTCTTTTGCACCTATATGACTTGCCGTTATTGTTATTCTGCCAACCCTTGGCCGCAGTCTGAGATGGATGCCGACCATGTCACAGCGTGGTCGAAGGGTGGTGCCACCGAAAGCAACTGCGAGCTGTTGTGTAAGTCCCACAACCGCGCGAAGGGTAACGCTTAGGGGCGTGTCGGGCAGCATCACTTCCAAACCGGCTTAAGTGACAAAATGCCATCGCTAAAGTCCCGATTTGAGTCCCAGGACGTGCTCCTTAAGAGAAATAACTAAAGCCCCTACCAGCGTTTCCACTGGTAGGGGCTTGGAAGTTGGTAGCGGGGGCAGGATTCGAACCTACGACCTCTGGGTTATGAGCCCAGCGAGCTACCGAGCTGCTCCACCCCGCGTCGAGATGACTTCCATCATCTGCGCTTGAACAGTGCGTTAATACTTAATGTATTCGCTCTGTCCCGGCGACTTCTGTAACTATACAGACAGGAAGGCACCTACCCAAATCCCCTGGGTAGGTGCCTTATTTCCTGGGTTTCGAGTGCGAGAAGTTTGAGGTTTTAGCCCTCGGACTTCTGGTAGGACTCGACTGCCTTGTCCAACTCATCTAGGGCGCGGCCGTACTCTTCGAAGGAGCCATCGCGGGCATCTTCCAGCCCCTTCAGGGCCTTGTTGATGTCATCGATTGCTCCTGCTTCATCGGAGGAGCGAGGAGCCGAAGCCGGAGTGGATTCCTCAGTAGACTCCTTCTTCTTGTCCTTCTTATCCGTAGAAGAGCTGTCCTTATCGGCATCGTCGTCGCCGGAATCGCCCTCAATCTCTTCGATGTCCTGGGCGGACTTGGCGTCGATTCCCACCTGCTCAAGGGCATCACCGATAGTCGGTGCGTAGCCCACGCGGCCCTTGTAGGACACGAGCACGCGCAGCAGCTTCGGGAAGGCAGAGGCCTGATCCTTGCGCTGCGAGTAAATCGGCTCAAGGTAGAGGATCTCGCCGCCGCCGACTGGCAAGGCCAGCAGGTTACCGTTGTGCAGGTCGTTGGTGCCCTCCCACAGGGTACGGTCGCGGGCAACTTGGTCAGACGACATCATGGCGTCCTGCGCCTGCTTTGGACCCTGGGTCTGCGTATTGGTTGGCAGCACGCGCACGGTGATATCGCCGTAGGTGTCCGGATCAGAAGATACCGCCATGTGCGCGGACAAGAACTCACGGTTCAAGCCACGGTACGAGGTGGTCAGCTGGAAGCTCGGCTTACCGGTCTCTGGATCAGCAGCCATCACGTAGTACGGCGGCTGGTTTAGATCACGGGATTCCTCCGCGGTGGGGTCATTCGGTACGGACCAGAACGCGTCGTTATTGAAGAAGACGTTCGGGTCATCAACGTGGTAGCGAGCCAAGAGGTCACGCTGCACCTTGAACATATCCTCTGGGTACCGGAAGTGCTCGCGCAACTCATCGGAGATCTCCGATTCCGGCTTCACCACATCCGGGAAAACGCCCTCCCACGCCTTGAGCACGGGATCTTCCTTGTCGAACTCATAGAGGTCCACGCTGCCGTCATAGGCATCCACGGTCGCCTTCACGGAGTTGCGGATATAGCCCACCTGGTCATTGACCAAGCGCTGGGTGGTGCCATCGGGATTGAGGGCGTCCTGGGTGGCATCGGAAAGCGAAGCGCGCTGCGAGTACGGCAGTGAGTCCAGGGTGGTGTAGCCATCAACGATCCACTTCAGGTGTCCGTCAATAACGGCGGGGTAAGTAGCGGAATCGGTGGTCAACCATGGGGCAACCTTCTCCACACGCTCGCGAGGGTCGCGGTCATAAAGCAACTTGGATTCGCTGCCCACGCGGTCCGAAAGCAGGAAGTTCAGCTCGCGGTACTTGGCGGCATACATGGTGCGGTCAAACAGATTGCCAATCTCAACGCCGCCGTCACCGTCATAGGTGTAGTTGGTGCTGTCGGTGTCGTACTCCACCGGGTTTTCGCCGGTGGTACCGGTAATGGCGTAGTCCAGGTTATCGGCAGCACTTGCAATGACTGGGCCGTAGTAAATGCGCGGCTGGTCTACCTTGATTCCCAAGGACTTCTCTGCGTCTTGGGTCTCGCCTTCTCCCTCGGACTCGCCAGCCTGGGTCTGCAGGTCAGAGACGGTGAAGATGGGGTAACCACCACGGGCGGAACCGGCATCACGGGCAACCTCATCGACGGTATTGGCCTGCGCGGCTACGAAGCCATTGCCGTGGGTATACACGGTGTGGCGGTTAATCCAGTCGGACTGGTTTTCGCGCAGCTCGTTCGGGTCCAACTCGCGGGCCGCAACGACGAAGTCGCGCATCTTGCCATCGATTTCGTAGCGGTCCATGGACAGCGTTTCGGGGAAACCGTAGAAGTTCTTCAGCTGCTGCATCTGGGTAAACGTCGGCGACAAAATCTCTGGATCCAGCAGACGCAGGTTATTGATGGTGGCGTTATCGGAGGCAACCTTGTCATCCGATACGTCATCGCCGCCCCAGTTTTCCTTGTAATCCACGTGGTCATCGGTAAGCCCATAGGCATACCGCGTGGCCTCGATATTGCGGGCAATGGACTCGTTTTCCTTGGCCTGACGGTTTGGCTGTACCGAGAAGCGCTCCATCAGCAGCGGCCATGCCTGGCCAATAATCAGGGAGGACGCGAGCATGAGCACGACAGCGAGGCCAGGAATGCGCAGGTCCTTGATGACGATGGCCATAAAGAGCGCAATGGCGACGAAGACGCCGATAATCATCAAGATGATCTTGGCGGGCAGGTAGGCGTGGATATCCGTGTAGGAACCACCGGTAAACAGGTCGTGCTCGGAATACAGCAGCCTGTAGCGCTCCAGCCAGTAGCCGGCGACCTGGGCCACCATCCACAGCCCGGCCGTAATGGCGAGCTGCAGGCGCGCCGAGCGGGAGATGGAGCCACGCACTCCCGCAGCCTTATTGCCAATGCGGATTCCTCCCAAGATGTAGTGACCAAACAAGGCAATGAGGAAGGCGAGCACGAGCAGGATGGACAGGGTGCTCACCACCATCTGCAGCACGGGCAGGCTGAAGGCATAAAAGCCCAAGTCGTGATGGAATTGGGGGTCCTCAACACCAAAGTCCTGGCCGTTGAAGAAGAGCATCACATCGCGCCAGTGAGACTGACCAATAAAGCCCGCGATGATACCCACGATGGCTGGGATGACCTTGAATAGCACGCCCATGGACTTCTCAATGGACTGGCGGTACTGATAGACCGGAGAATTCAGATCCCCCATATCCAGGGAATCGGGGCGGCCGCGCCAAGCAAAGAACCCGGCTGCCCACACCACCGCGGCAGCAACGAGCCCGAAGATGATAAAGAGGACTATGCGCGCAATAATCGCAGTGGTGAAAACACTGCGGTAATCAATGGAGCCAAACCACCTCCAATCCGTGTACATGCCCACGAGCATGGGGCCGAAGAATAAGAGGACGGCAATGATGGCCGCAATAATTGCCGCGACCTTAGGAGGCCGCTTCAACGGGGCGGCTGGTGTGGATGACCCTAGGGACAACGCCAGCTCCAATCAAATAGTGCGAATATTAAACATGTAGACTTTTCCCAGTTTAAGGAATCAATACACAGATAACGAATAAGGATGCCTATGAGTTCCCCCGAATTATCACAGCCAGCTTTAAACCGCGCTATGACGGAGGCCGTGGATTTCGTCCACGCTGAAGGTTGGGACGCCCGCCCCACCATCTTCGCCCTTGTTCCCACCCACCTGGTGGCGGATCAGCTTGCGGCGATGGATGAGGAAACCGCGTCCCCGCTGACCCTTATCGTCCAAGACAATGTCCCGGAAAACATCGAGCCGGGCTCCGAGGAATTGGCCGACTACGTCTCCCGCCTAGCCTGGCCGCGCGAGGTCGCGGGCGCCATCTTGGCCCAGGAAATCAAGTTCCGGGATACCTCCAGCGAGGACCCCTCCCCTCGCCCGGCGCGCCTTTATTCGGGTGCCCTGCGCGAGGAAGGAATTGAGACCACCTTGCTGCAGCTGCGGCCCACCGAAGAAGAGCTAGAGGCAGCGGGCCCCTTTGCTGAGGACGATATTCAGCTCCGCGGCGGCCCGCAGGTGGCCCCTGGCGTGATCGCCGCTTTGCGCTATGGCCTCAACCAAGATCCGGATGAACTAGACTAAGGACAATTAAGCCCGCAACCAAGGAGTTCTATACAGTGCGACGCATTTCCTTCTCCCGCCGTTCTTCTGCCCGTACCGCTACCGCGGCGGCGTTACTAGGGCTCAGCGTGGCTGCGGCAAGTTGTTCCTCCGATGCAGATGCGCCTGACGATACCCCAGTGGAGACCACCTCTGCGGCCACCACCACAGCTTCTGAAAGCGACACCGAATCCTCCACGTCTTCTACGGAGTCAGAATCAGCAGACAAGGACGAGGACGAGGCTTCCGAAGAAAGCTCCACCAGCGAGCCGAGCGCGAGCGGCGAATTGGATAAATCGGTGGCCAAGGTCTATGACACATATAAGTCGCTGGCGCCCAAAGACCTATTCGCCCAGTTTGAGCGCTGCGATTCCACCGGCGGGGATTCTTCCTACAATTGCTCGGGTCCTAAGGTGGGGCAATTCCAGTTCTTCAAGTCCCACTCCAAGGCCTCCCAGACCACCCAGGTACTCACGGAGCTGCGCAGCTCCCATGCCATCGAGGACGATGGCGATCGCGTCGTCGGCTGGTCCACGTTGGGCACCACCGCGGTTATCACCGTGGTGGATAATAAAGAAGGCTTGGTCATGCAACAGATGATCTCTTCTGACCAGGTAGACCCAGAAGAAAAGATCAAGGACTTGGGCCTAGTTAAGGACTAAGCTTCGGCCCCATGAGCTGTTATTAGCTGCATTCCTTGACGTCTTTGCCCGCTGCAAAGTCCTTCATGGCCGCCACGGCATCGTCGAGGGTTTCTACCTGCGCAATGGTCATATCGCCGTGGTCGCTGCCGGCCGCTGCAGAACAGTTGTCCTTAGGCGCCAGGAAGAGCTCAGCGCCGGCATCGTGCGCGGCGGCGATTTTATGCTCGATGCCACCAATTGGCCCGACCTTGCTATCGGCCTGAATGGTACCGGTGCCGGCCACGAAGGTGCCACCGGTTAAGTCTTCATCGCTGAGCTTGTCGATGACCGCCAGGGTAAACATCATGCCCGCTGACGGCCCGCCGATATCCTGCAGGTTATAGTTCACCGAAATATCGTCCTTGGGCTGCGATAGCATGGCTACTCCCAGCAACGCCTTGCCCTTATCGTGCGGGTTTTCGCCCAGTTCGATCTCTTCGCTGAGCTCTTTGTCCCCGCGGGTGACACTGATTTTCACCTTATCGCCGGGGCTTTTGTCCTTGATGATGTCTTGGACCTCGCTCGGCTCTGTGACCTCGGTGCCATCGACGGCGGTGATGACATCGTCTTTTTTGAGGTGATCCGCGGCGGCGCCGTCCTTAACGACCTCAGCCACGGTGATTTTGACCGGCAGGTGCAAGTAGTCCATCGCCGCGATGGTGGCTGCGGATTCAGATTGGGTAAAAGCCTGCTTATTGGATTCTTGGACCTCTTCATCGGTCATGTTTTGCGGAATGACGGTATCGATGGGCACCAAAGTGTCATCGGTAAGCGCCCAGCGCCCCAGTGCCTGCGCCAAGGTCATATTGGTACGCACGGACACGGTGGTCATATTGAGGTGCCCACTGGGCTTATAGGTCTTCGGCGCCTGCACATCAACGACTTGGGTGCCATCAACCTCGCCCAGCGTATCCACGGTGGGTCCAGGGCCTTCGGCAGCATAAGGAACGGTCAGCGAGACATCGGTGCCCGGGATATGGTCAAGCGATACCAACGCACCGGTAAGCACAACGGGGATGGCACCCCAGGCGATGGTGCGGACGCGACGGCTAGCAGGAGAATTCACGAAGCAATAGCCTACAACCTTTGGCGTACTGTTCGCTGTCAGCGTTGCTGTGATCATGGAAACTTTCCGCACGGTGCCGGTAGATTGGAGCACATGAGCAACGGATTCGGTTTTTCTTTCCCAAATAACGATGACGACGATAATGACGGCCGTCGTGACCAGAACCCGTTCGGCGCATTCGGCGGCGGTAATGGTGGCGGCCTCGGAGACATGCTGAACCAGTTCGGTCAGATGCTCTCCGGCATGGGTTCGTCCATGAACTCGCCCCAGAACTCCGGGCCGGTCAATTACGACATGGCCAAGCGCATCGCCCTGCAGCAGATCCCCAAGTCAAAAAATATCAGCGCAGAAGATTCCAAGGCTGTAGAGGAATCGGTGCGCCTAGCGGAGCTGTGGCTTGACGATGCCTCCATTCTCCCCACCGCTTCCGGCGCCACGCAGGCGTGGAATTCCAAGCAGTGGCTGGAAGAAACCATGCCCGCCTGGAAGCGCATGGTCACCCCGGTAGCCCAGCACATGAACGATGCCCAGTTGGAGTCCATGCCGGAAGAGGCCCGTGAAATGATGGGTCCAATGACCAAGATGATGGGCCAAATGTCCAGCATGAATTTCGGCATGCAGCTAGGCCACGCCTTGGGCGATCTGGCCAGCCAGGCACTAACCGGCTCCGACTTTGGCCTGCCCATCGCCCCGGCCAATACGGTGGCGCTTTTGCCGCATACCATTCAGAAGGTCGCGCGCGAGCTCAACGTTCCTGGCCAAGAGGTACTGGTTTACATCGCCGCGCGCGAGGCCGCCCGCCAGCGCTTGTTCAAGCACGTGCCGTGGCTGGTAGAGCGCATCGTCTCCTCCGTGGAGGAATACGCCATCGGTTTGGTCATTGATACCTCCCACATTGAAGAGCTCGCCCGCGAGCTCAACCTGGAATCCGGCGATCCGCAGGCCATCCAAGAAGCAATGAGCAAATTGCAGGGAATGGACCTCTCCCCGCGCATTACCTCCAAGAACACCGCAGCCGCTTCAAGGCTAGAAACCCTGCTGGCCTTGGTTGAGGGCTGGGCAGAGCACGTCGTGAGCGAGGCTTTGGGCGAGCGCATCCCCTCTACCTCCAAGCTCACTGAGGCGTGGGCGCACCGTCGCAGCACCGGCGGATCTGCCGAGCAGGCCTTCAGCAAGGTCGTTGGCATCGAGCTCAACGCCCCCAAGGTGACCGAGGCTGCCGAGCTGTGGCGCCGCGCCACCGTTGCCGTGGGTGCAGAGAAGCGCGATAAGGCCTGGGACCACCCAGACTTTCTGCCTACCGCAGAGCACCTCGATAACCCGGCCGCCTTCATTGATTCCCTCTTGGATGACGAGCCAGATGAGGGCTTCGAGGAAGAATTTGCGAAGCTGGAAGAGATGCTCAAAAACGGCGATGATTCCGGCAATAAGTCCGACGAGGACAAGGATTCTGCAGAGGACCAGGATTCCAAGGGCAGCGACAACGGTGACGACAGCGACGAGAACACCGATAAGGACAACGGCGGCGAGGAAAAGTAGCCCGCGCTAACCGCCCCAGCGCTGGTAGGCCTCAAGGTAGCCTTTGGCCCGCTCGGCGTGGGGTGCCCTATCGGCCCATTGCCAGAATTCGCGCCCATGGCGCGGGATGAAGGTATGGGTTAGCTCATGGATGATGACCGAATCCAACACGTAATCCGGCACCTGCTGTAGGCGGTTGCTCAGCCGGATATCCGCGGTGGAGGTAGTACAACTACCCCACCGCGTATTTTGATTGCTCACCCACCGGATGGACCCAATCCAGGCGCGCCCTTCCAGGTACTGTGCGTTGAGCTGTTCGGCGCGCTGAAGGAGCGCCGCATCGGTCTTCGCCGCACCACCGGTTTTCTTTTCTAAGCGCGCGAGCATGTCCTGTACCGCCTCGTTTTCCTCGCGGGCGGACATCCAGGCTGGAATGCGCACTTCCAAGACCCCGGCCACCATGCGCGCCTGCACCGACTTTCGCCGCCGCGCAGAGCGGATAACCTTGACCTCAGGGCGGTTACTTCCAGGTGGTTGCGTGCTCGACATGACAGGCCATTGTACCTGTGGTGCAATGGACGCACACGCGGCGCTCTGCCGTATTCGGGGTGATTGAGGGGATTCGGGGGAAGCAATGACTGCCTCACAAGACATGACTCAGCTCGTGACATTGGCGCCAGGGTGTGGTGTATTCTGCCGCGAGGATTCCGTGGTGCAATTCGGGATGGATGCCACCCGGGTGGCGGTGGCGGATACGGGCAATGCGCCGGGCGTAGCCCGCGCGTTTGCCACGGCCCATCAACCGGTCGACTCTTCCGACTTGGCGGCGCGGTTGGAAGCGGCCGGTCTGGATAGCGCTGCCGCCAGCAGCCTTATCGATGATGCCCTAGCCTATGGCATCCTCTGGCCCCTGCCGCCACATCCCAAGAAGCCTGAAACCATCATCATGCTGGGCGAATCCCCGCTCGCTGTGGAGCTGCGCGCCCGTTTGACGGCAGATGGATATACGGTGCGCATCCCCCTTGATGAGGACAATATCTTTTCCTATATCCACGACCTCGATGGGCTTTTTACGGTGCTTGGCGTAGACCAGCTCCACTGCCCCATCGATTGCGCCAATGCGCTTGCTGGCACCCCGACAACCTGGCTGCCCATTTCCTTACTAGATAACCGCGGCATCATCGGGCCCCTGCGCGTGGAAGGGCAAGGCCCCTGCCCGCTGTGCATTCACTTATTCCACGTGGATGCGGATCCGCAGTGGAGCGCCATCGCCTCCCAGCTCACCAGCGTGCGCAGACAGCCAGAAAACCTGGTCATCGATGCGGTAGCGGCCCAAGCACAGGTGGTGATCCGCCGCCTAAGCAAGCGCCCCTTACCACCAGGCGCGCCCACGGCCTTCCCACGGCCGGGGCAGCAATGGGAGGTAGACGTTTACGGACGCCACCAGCAGCGCACGGCCATCGCCCATCCGCGGTGCCCGGTGTGTTTCGGCGGCAAGGTCAATCTGGCTACATCCGCACCGAGCGAATGACCTCTAGGATCTGCTCGCCGTAGCGCTCCAACTTATTGGGTCCTATTCCGGAAATAGACAGCAGCTCCGCCTCATCTGCCGGCAACTCTTCCGAGATGGCCTGCAGCGTGGCATCCGTAAAGATGACATAGGCCGGAACCTTTTCTTCCTGGGCCACCTGCGCGCGCCACGAGCGCAGGGCGGAAAAGACCTCGTCATCGCCACTGCCCTCGCAGTCTTCATGCCTGCCAATGACCTTTTCCGCCGGGGTCCCTAAAACACCGCTGCATACGCGGCAGCGCTTCGGGCGGCGGGAGCGGCCACTTCCCACAGAGGATTCCACGCCTGGCGCGATGCCGTCCAAGAACCGGGTGCGCTCCCGGGAGGCCCGCGAACCGGCTGTCTTCGCCAATGCCCACGACAGCGCCAGGTGCTCGCGGGCGCGGGTAATGCCTACATAAAACAGGCGGCGTTCTTCCTCAATCTGCTCGTCGCCCGCCTTAATGGCGTGGTTGATGGGCATGAGTTTTTCACTTAGCCCGACGAGGAAGACGGCGTCCCATTCCAAGCCCTTCGCCGCGTGCACCGTCGCAAGGGTCACGCCCTCCATGGCAGGGGCTTGCTTATCGGTAGAGCGGCGCCGCAGCTCACCCAGCACCCCATTAAGATCGATGCCCGGGGTGGATTCCACGATCTTCTCGATCAACCCCACCAGCGCGTTGAGCGATTGCCAGCGCTCGCGGGCCTGCGCGCCCTGCGGTTCGGTGACGCTGAGCCCAAGCTCCACGAAGGCGGCCCTCGCAATCGCCACCGGGTCTTCCGGCAAATCATCGCGGCGCGTTGCGGCGATGAGCACGCGAATGGCCTCCAGAATCTCCGGGCGGCGGAAGAAACCTTCACCGCCGCGGACTTGGTAGACCACTCCGGCATCGGCAAGCGCCTGCTCAAACTGCTCCGACTGGGCGTTGATGCGGTACAAAATGGCAATTTCTGAGGCTGGGACACCCTGATTGAGCAGGGTCAGCACCTGCCCAGCCACCTCCTGCGCCTCATTTTCCTCGGACTCGTAGGCCTTAAACGTGGGCTCCGGCCCAGGCTCGCGCATGCCCTGCAGCTCCAAGCGAGTGCCCGCCGCGCGCCCCGTAGCCTTGCCGATGACCCGGTTCGCCAAATCCGTTACCTGCGGTGTGGAACGATAGTCGCGCTGAAGCTTGACGATGGTCCCATCCGGATAACTGCGCGAAAAATTCAGCAGGTACTCCGGCGAAGCGCCATTGAAGGAATAGATGGTCTGGTTGGCATCGCCCACCACGGTGAGATCATCGCGATCGCCCAACCAGGCGTTCAGCACGCGCTGCTGCAGGGGTGTGACGTCCTGGTACTCGTCAACGACGAAGGTGCGGTACTGCTCGCGGAAGGTCTCCGCAATGGCCGGGACGTTTTCGATGGCGCCAGCGATGTGCATGAGCAGGTCATCGAAGTCCAGATGCATCATATCCGGTGTAGCTTTGGCCTTTTCGTATCGCCGGAAGGCCTCGGCCACCTTGGCGGCATCGGCCGGGGCGGTGCGATCCGTTTCCGCGATGACGCTCTCATAATCTTCGGCACTGACCAGCGCGGATTTCGCCCATTCGATTTCCGCCAGCACATCACGAATCATGTCTTTGGAATTATCCAGCCCCACCGAGCGCACCGCGCGGGCTACCAGCGGGAATTTATTGTCCAAGAGTGTCCACGGCAGATCGCCCGCGACCTGCGGCCAAAAATACTTCAGCTGCCGCCGCGCGGCCGCGTGAAAGGTTTGAGCCTGCACACCAGCAACACCCATCATGCGCAGGCGATCCCGCATTTCTCCCGCCGCACGCGCGGTAAAGGTCACGGCCAAAACACGCTGGGGATTCACAAACCCTTGATCCACCATATTGGCGATGCGATAGGTAATGGTGCGGGTCTTACCGGTGCCCGCACCCGCCAAAATGCACACCGGTCCACGTGGGGCGGTGGCCGCGCGGCGTTGATCCTCATCCAGCAGGGACAAATCCGGCTTATTCACCGTGATACCACTCCATAATCATCGTGTGTGCGATAGAACCCGCGGTGGCCAGCGGGAGCTTAGGCAGCTCGGCGCGGGTCACCCAACGAATTTCTTCCAGTTCCCCATCAGTATGGCAGGTGGCATGGACATCCGATGTCTCTGCGTGAAAGCCCAGCATAAGCGAGCCACTCGGCGGCCACGGCTGGGATCCCCAGTAGCGGAGATTGTCAATGTGTCGCCCGGTTTCCTCCATGGTTTCGCGGGCAAAGGCGGCCTCAATTGTCTCGCCCGGTTCCACGTATCCAGCAATCAAGGAAAAGAAGTTATTGCGCCCGCGATTGCGCGCCAGCAAAATCTTGTCCTCGCCTTTGAGCTCAATGAGGCCAATGACCGCTGGGTCCAGGCGCGGGAATACCATGCGGCGCGAATCCTGCGGATCGCGGCCAACGATACCCGGCGTTGGATAGTCCAACGGGTGGCCCGTGCGCGGATCGAAGCGCTGTTCCAACCGGTTGCGAATCAAAGCAATGGCCTGCATGACGAGGGTGTTATCGGCGAAAAAGGTCGCAGGTTGCAGCTGCCCCATCCGTCGCGCAATCGCTTCCGGGCAGGCAAAAACGTGCAGCGTGCCGATGTCCACCATCTCCGGCGTTCCCACACCTTCCGGCAATTCCTCCACCAACGCGGCGTCCCCACTCGCGGTAGCAGGCACTAGTCCCGTGTGTGTTACGGGCAAATACAATTAATCCTCCTCGTCATCATCTTGCACTTCCACGGGTTGTTCCAGATCGTGCTTGATATACAGCAGGCGGTCGCCCGGTTTCAGTGCGGAGGCATCAGCAGTATCGACGCGGTGGAGTTCGTTATTGCGCAGTACCGCGAGCACGATATCCGCCAGATGGCGTGGGTTGGACCCGACCTCGAACTCGCGCACGGCGCGCTCAGATACCGAAAAGCCCTCGTTAGGTGAAAGCAGGTCTTCCATCATTTCCACCACGGTGGGGGTCACGGTGGCAAGCCCCAGCAGGCGGCCAGCGGTCTCTGCAGAAGTCACTACGGAATCGGCACCGGATTGGCGCAAGAGGTGGCGATTTTCGGACTCGCGCACCGAGGCCACAATCTTGGCCTTGGGGGCGAGCTCTCGCACGGATAGGCAGCACAGCACCGCGGTATCGTCCGAGGACGGGGTGACCACAACAGAGTTGGCGTGCTCCACCCCAGCCACCTTGAGCACGTCCTGCTTGGTGCCCGAACCAAAGATGGTGACCAGCCCGTGGTGTTCGGCATGTGCCAGCGACGCGCGGTTGTTATCGATGACCACGATCTGGGAGGTGGGTACGTCATCTGCCAAGAGCGCGGCGACTGCCCCGGCACCCTTCGTTCCATAGCCAATAACGACGGTGTGGTTACGCAATTGTTTTCTCCAGTTCTGGATTTCAAAGGTGCGACGGGCCTTGTCCGTCAGCACGGATAGCGTCGCACCAACCAACAGCACAAGGAAGACGAGACGGGCTGGTGTGATAAGTACGAGGTTGATAAACCGCGATCGTTCCGTGACCGGAACGATATCGCCATACCCCACGGTGGTCAGCGTGACGGCGGCATAGTAGGAGGAATCCAAAAGCGACATGTCCTCGCTATAGCCCTCGCCGTCTAAGTACACCACGACGGTGACGAAGATGAGTATGCCAAATGCCCAGAGCGCACGTTTGGCCAACTGCCGCCACGGGCTGGCATTTTGATCCTTGGGCACAGTGATGACGTCAAGGAGCGCGTGATCAGGTTGCGAGGACAACTCGACTTGCGGCAAAAAGCGCTGTTTAATACGCCCTTTGAACGCCTTCGCACGTTTTTTGGCCACTGGCCCAGCCTTCTTTTCTGGATCGACTTTTCATTCCGCCGGTTATACGGAGACGCAAATATCCAATCATCGTCCGCATTCCGTCCCCATACCTTAGCCCTAGTGGCCTGCTACCGACGATTCAAGCAGGCTACGCAGCTCCTCGCCTTGGGCTAAAGTATCTGGCTCAAAAGTATAACCATCGTGAACGTAATGGAAAGCCGCGCGGATTTTATCGCCGCCGTGGATGCGCCGCCAGGCTTCGGCGTAGACCGCCAACTGGATCTTCGCTGCTTCCATGTCCGCGCCCTTCGGCGGTCGACCGGTCTTCCAGTCCACCACCATCCACGTGCCATCTGCCAAGCGGAAGACGGCATCCATTCGCCCGCGCACCACAGCGCTGCCGATGGTGATTTCAAACGGCGCCTCCACAAAGTCCGGCTGGCGCTCCGCCCATTCGGAGTTCAAGAAGGATTCCTTGAGTTCTTCCAGGTCGAAGTCCTCCGGCTCATCGATGCCCGGCAATTCCTCTTCCCCTAGCAGCGCGGGGCTGCCAAAGCGCTCTTCCAGCCATGCGTGGAAGGCGGTGCCCCGCTTGGCATAAGAATTGGGCTTAAACGGCACCGGCCGGCGCTGCCGGCGCGCAAACTGTAGCGGATCACTGCCCAGGGCCACCATGTCAGAGGCGGTAAGCTCGCTGGGAAGTTCCACATCCACTACCGGTTGTTGCAGAGACTTGTATTCCTCAATGAGCGCGCCCGCATCCTGTTCCCACAACTCGAAGGTCTCGCCGTGGCTCAGCTCAGGAAGGTCCTCCATGGCGGCTAGCACTGCATCCGCGCCGGCCAGGGAATCCGGATCGGCTTTGAGGGCCGGGAAGAGCCCGCTTTCTGCCGCATTAGCCGAGGTTTCCACCGGCTCTTCGGGCACTGTCCATTCCCCTACGTACTGGGGGAAGGATTCTTTTAGACTTTCGAGGTACTCGTACGGGCCCTTCTTGGCCTTGCCAGACCGATTATTAGTGCCGGAGCCGGTAACGGTCAACGTGGACTCGGTTCTGGTGAGGGCCACATAAAACAGGCGAGCCGCTTCCTCCGCATTATGCGCGCGGTCATCATCCAAGAATGCCTTGCAGGCTTTTTCGAATTCTGAGCGGGTAACCGCATCCGGTGAGACCTCAATGTAGTCATTGTCACCGGGTACCTTTTCAATCTTGGACAAAAAGGTCTCTGCCTGTGCCTTATAGCTCGAAGAATCCGCGTGCACGACATAGACTTGTTCCCACTCCAAGCCCTTAGCCTTATGCACGGTCATGATTTGTACGCGATCCGTAGAGGCTGGAACCTCCCCAAGCTCGAGGCCATCTTCATGCTCGCGAGCGAGCTCTAAATAATCTAGGAGCGCATACAAGGAATCCCCGTGGAATCCGGCGACGATATCGGCGAATTTATCCAGGTGGGTGGCTCCCCCGGCGCTGCCGCGGGCAAGGACCTCGGTGCGGATATTGAAGATGGCCTCGATGTCCGCGAAGAGATCGCTTAAAGGCTTGGATAGCGAGTAGGTGCGCAGGTAGCGCAGCTTGGCAGATACCTCTTCCATGCGCGCCAAGCCCTCTGGGGTGTAGCGGTCGCGCTCGCCGAGGTCCGCCAGGGCATCGGCAAGCCCCACCGTTTGATCTGGGCCCTCAGCCGTAAGCTGCGCTAATTGGGCGCGCAGATACTCCTCAGGATCCACACCCTCTTCCCACTGCAGGCGCTCTTGTTTTGCCCCCGCCAGGTTCTTTTGGCGCGCGGCAAGGGCTTGAATATCGCCCATTCCCAGCCCGCAAATGGGCCCGGCGAAAATGCGGAGGGCCGCTTGCGCATCTTCCGGCCGCACCAGCATGGTCGCCAGCGCTACGAGGTCCTGGATTTCCGGTTGCCACAGCAATCCACCCAGGCCATTGATTTCATTGGGGACATCGACGGCATCCAAGGCTGCTGCAATGGCGGCGGTTTGCCGGTTGGTACGCACCAGCACCGCTGCGCGAAAGCCATCGCCCTCGCGCGCATCCCACTGCTGCCTTAATTTCTGCGCAATAAACTCGTGTTCCTCATCTTCGCTGGCGAAATAGCCCAGCTCAATCTCGCCTTCGCCCTTGTGCGGGGCCGCGTGCAGCTCATCGACGGGCCGCGGGCCGCCCCCAAAGACCCCGGCCGCCACCGAGTTGGCCAGCTCCAAGGCACCCGACGGGTTGCGCCACGAGGTAGTCAGCTGATCCTTGGGAGCAGGCGTGCCATCGGCTTGCGGGAAATCCTCCACAAACGCGGTGAGGTTTTCTGAGGTAGCCCCGCGCCAGCCATAAATGGCCTGCATGGGATCGCCCACCGCGGTCACGGAAATGTCTTTCTGCTCCCCGCCAAAAAGGCTGCGCAATAATACTCGCTGGGCATAAGACGTGTCCTGATATTCATCCAGCATGACCACGCGGTAGCGCTGCGCCTGTTGCTTGCCCACCGCTGGGTGCGATTGCGCGAGGCGCGCTGCCACAGACATCTGCTCGCCAAAAGTGATGACCTGCTGTTCTGCCTGCGCGCGCTTGAGTTCCTCGATCAATGGCACGTACTGCACGCGCAGATCCTGGACATTGATGTAGTCCTGCAGTTTCTTGGAATACTCGCCCTTCGTCCTCGGCGCCTTTTCCAGGTTGTCAATATCGGCGCGGAAATCCCGTGCGAACTCGGCAATATCATCCGGATCCTTCAAGGAATTGTCCATATCGGAAGTGATCTTGAGCAGGGTTTCCGTGATGGAACCCAAGGTCTTTTCATCCGATAATTTGCCGCCGTAGTTTTTCACCACGTCGTAGGCAATAGCGAAGCGCTCTGCCTCCGTGATGATGCGCGCCGAGGGCTCTACTGGGACCAGGAGGCCGTATTCGCGCACGAGCTCGCCGGCATAAGAATCATAGGTGGCCACGGTAGGTGCGATATTGTTAAGCGCCTCCGCAGCGGGGCTGCCGGGGACGATGAGCCCGGAATCGCGCAGCTGAATGAGCTGGCGGCGAATGCGCTGTTCTAGTTGCTGCGCCGCCTTGCGCGTAAAGGTCAGCCCCAGCACTTCCTCTGGGCGCACGTAGCCATTGGCTACCAAATAGACCACGCGGGAGGCCATGGTTTCCGTCTTACCAGCACCCGCGCCGGCCACCACGAGCTTGGGGCCAAAAGGGCCCTCGATGACGTGGGCTTGTTCCTCAGTGGGTGGGTAGTCCTTGCCCAGTGCTTTCGCTATTTGTTCCGGGGAAAAATTCTGCTTAGGCATGGATGGTCATCTTTCCTTCCTCCTGCACTGGGCAGATGGTACGAATGGGGCACTTATCGCAATCCTTATTGGTGCGGGCGGTAAGCTGCGGACCGCGCAGTTCCGCTGCCAGGGGTGGCAGTAATGTGGAAAACTCTTCCAGCGCCTCCGCGGTGAGCTGACTCTGAGTGCGGGTGGTAATTTTGCTGGAATCTTTTCCGGGATAGACAAGCACCCCGCCCGCGCGCGGCATCCCTTCGCCATCGCGCACGCGCTGCCCGTCGAAGCTGCCCCGGGACAAAGCCAATTGGTAGGTCATTAGCTGGCGGTTTTCTTCCGCCTCTGCCTGCGTCGCTGCAGATTTACCGGTCTTGAGGTCCACGACCAGGTAATTTCCATCCCCGTCCTGCATCAAGCGGTCCATGAATCCGCCGACCCGAATATCCGGGGCGACCTCGACGTAGACGGGTACTTCCACCCCGGCGAGTTCATTTTTAACCTCGGATTGCTCTGCCCATTGCTGCGTGCGCTCCAGCAGGCGGGAGAATTCTTCCAATTTGCTCTGTAGCTGCCACTGCGGAACGTCCAGGATGAGCTCATAGGCCTCCATGACGAGCAGGCGGGCCTTTTCCGCATCCATGCCGCGGCCGATGGCCTCCAAGAAGGCGTGTGCCATGGTGCCGCGCAAGAGGTGCTCGGCGCCGCTGGGATCTTCGGCCAAGTTTCCCACAATCGCCTTGAGCGGGCAGTTGAGCAGGGCTTCGACCCGGGATGGCGATAGACTCTTGCTACCGCGCAGCTGCGTATGCGAGGCTACAGAGCGCGCGGAGAACCACTGGTCTGGGTGGGCGCCAGGGATGCCCGCCTGCGCTAAGCGCGCCAGCTGCCGGGCTGCTTGGCGCCGCTCCGCCTCGCCAGAATCTGGATTCGTGACCACGCGGCGCAATTGCGCCACAAAGGAAGGAACGGAAAGCACCGCCACGTCGAGGGGATCGACCTCGAGCCCATCGCGCAGGGGCACCGGTGCCGGCTCGGGAACATCCAAGCCCAGCTCGCGGGGAAATTGGGTGGCGCGCAAGGCGCGGCTGGCTTCCCGGCGCGCCATAGTCCCGGGCACATCAACCCCGCGCCCGGTAAATTCCGCGATGAAGCGGGAAGGTTCTGCAAAGGCATCCTCATTGGGGTTTTCCACCGCGGCGATGAGCAACCGGCTCCGGTGGCGCGTGGTGGCGACGTGGAAGAGCCGGCGCTCTTCTGCCAAACGGGAGGCAATGTGGCTAACAGGGGTATCGGGCTCAATATCGCGGTCCAGGAGATCGATGAGATCTTCTTGGCCAAAAATGGATCCAGTCTCCCCCAGCGAGGGCCACGCGCCTTCTTGGGCTCCGGCGACGATGACGGTATCCCATTCGCGGCCAACGGCGCCGTGGGCGGTGATGATCTCTACGGCCTGCGGGATGGCGGTGCGGCGGTCGCGGACGCCGGTGGGCAATTCCTGCTCGGTGATGTGGGTTAAAAAGGACTGCAACGAGGAGCCGGGGCGGCGCTCGGAGTAATCACCGGCGGCATCAAATAACGCCATCATGGCATCAAGATCGCGGTCCGCCTGCGAACCGGTGGCGCCGCCGCGCAACGCGGATGCCTGCAGGCGCATATCCAGCTCGGTAGCGCTCCATACTTCCCACAGGATTTCTTCCACAGAAGCCTGGGCTTGTACAGCCTGCCGCCCCGCGGAGAGTACCGCGCGCACGCGCTCTAGGATGGAAAATTCGCGTTCGGTGAGTTGTCCATTGAAGTCCGGCAGCTCACCCTGCAAGAGCTCGCGCAAGCTATCCATTCCGCGCGTATCGGGCGCCCACCGGCGCAGACCGCGAATCAGGCGGCGCAGGGTGACGGGATCCGCCCCGCCCACTGGGCCGGTAAGCAAGTCCTCGAGCTCCGCATTGCTGAGGTCTTCTTCCAAGGCGCGCAGGGCAAGGAGCATGGCAGATACTAGGCGCTGTTCTGCCAAAACCACGTCGGTCGGACTGATATGCACGGGTACACCGGCGGCCAACAAGGTGCGGCGCATCTGGCCGATATCCGCCGTCGAGCGCACGATGACGGCGATATCGCTCCACTGCACGCCATCGTCCAAATGGCGGCGGCGCACGGTATCGGCCACCACATCGCGAAGGCGGCCCTCAGAATCCACGATGGAAACGCAAGCCGGAGATCCGTCGCGGTGCGGCTGCGAAAGCTCGATGGGGTGTTCCGCGGGAAAATCCTCAAAGAACTGCGAATTAGCACCGCGGAAGGCAAAGACGGATTGGTCCGGATCGCCGCCAATGACTAGCAATTGTGCATCGGGTGCCAGGCGGGAGATGAGCTCGCCCGCGGTGGGATCCAATAGCTGAGCATCATCAACCACAATGGTGTGCCACGGGTGCGAACTCGTAAGTTCTGGGCGCAGCAAGACCTGGTTGACTAGCTCGGCCGCGGAATAAGAATGCGCCCCGGAAAGTGCCTGGACGCGTTCATATTCGCGCAGGAACTTACCGGCGGCAACCCACATCCCGCGGCCGTACTTCGCGCCAAGGCTCTCCAAATCCGCGGGACTTAAACCACGTTCGATGGAGCGCAAAAGAAAATCGCGCAATTGGCGGGCAAAACCTACGTACTCTAGGGCGGGGCGAACTTCCTCCGGCCAATCGCCATGGCCGGATTCAGCATGGCCTTCTAGCAATTCCCGGATAACGGCGTCTTGTTCCGCGCCGGTGATAAGGCGCAATTCCTCGTCGCTGGCGCTGCGCAAGAGGGCGAAGGCCAAGGAGTGGATGGAGCGGACCATGGAAGATTGTGCCGCATAATCTTCGAGGCGCTCCGAAAGCTCGCGGCGCAGGCGGGAGCCGGATTCCTTGGAGGCAGCGACAACGAGGATGCCAGAGGGATCTGCCCCCGTCTCATGGGCGCGGTCAAGAGCATGAATGACGGTATCGATGAGAAAACTGGATACGCCGGTTCCGGCAGTGCCGGTTACCTTCCAGGTACCGGTTTCCGGCAGCTCAATGGGCCAGGAACGGGCGCGTGCGGACGTGGTGCGGGCAATGAGTCGTACCTCGGGCGACGGCGGTAGGACCACTCCCGCGCGGGCGGTGGAATGGGGATCGTAAGTCACCGCCCCAGTATTGCAGATGCCCTAGACACAAGAAACTGTTCCACTCGCTCAATATTGGAACGCACATTCGAGCGCGAGCGCGGATTCAGATCATTAATATGCCGGCGATAGGACACCGCCCGCAGCAAAAGCTCCTGCATGCCCGGCACGTGGCCAAACCGCTGACAGATGTCATCATCTACCACTTGTGCGATCAATCCATCCACGATCACAAGCGCTGCGCTCCACCCGGCTGGGCGCGCGGATTGGCTCGGCACGAGATCCACAATCCCCGGTGGGTGCGCGCCATAAAAGACCGTGGTGGTCAGCAGGGCGGTATGGGCGGTGACCAAGGGGACATCGGCAAGCGCGGCCTTATCGTAGGCCTCCCCCGTCTCCGCCCAGGCGGTGCGCTCCGCGCGGGCGAAGGCATCATCGCGGTGCGTGCTCGGCGGCGCAGGCGCATTGGCCATGGCATCGTCCAAGCGCAAGGCCGTCTGCGCTGCTTCATCGATGCGCCCGGCGACCTCGCCGGGAAGGAACTGCGTCGCCTTCCATCCGGCGGCGGTGTGGCGGCCGTCGCTCGCGAGAACCGGCCGCGATACCCGCGCGCCCGGCACGCTTAGTTTTTCGCGCACCTTGGCAGACCATGCCGCGAAGGGGCCGGCCTGGGAGTAAACCACGTCGCCCACCTTGATGCCGTTATCCCATACTGGGCCCAGCTGATCGCCTTGGGCCCGGCGCGACCCAGTCGCACCGGTTTCTGCGTGGAAGGCGCTTAAAACATGCTCTGGGGGAAGCGGCATCCAGTACTCCTTATTGGGGTTGGTGGGGATCCTTGTGCTCCGGATTGGGATATGGCCACGGGTTAGGCTCGCAGGTCACATCCTCATCAGGATAGACCTCCTTGGGATTGCGGTCATGCAATTGCTTATTGTTCAAACTCAGCGTCTGCTGCATCATCACTGGGGCCAATTTGCCCTCGCCGCCGCACTGCTGGTGGGAGGCATAGCCAATGGCATGGCCCAATTCGTGGTTGATGACGTACTGGCGGTAATTGCCCAAATCGCCCTCAAAGGGCGTGGCCCCGCGCACCCACCGCGCTTCATTAATGATGGTGGTGGATTCGCCGGTAAACTTGGTGTGGCAGGAGGTTTCCGTCTCGATCTTCTCGCCACAACGCTCAGCGGCCGTGGTCAGAGAGGTCAGCTGGATGCGGGTATCGGGATCGTCTGCGGAGGCGACGTGCTCGAATTCGAAGTCGCCTTGGGCGGTCCACCCGCGTGGATCCGCAAGGGTTGCCTCCACCATTGCGGCAAAGGCATCATCTCCGCCATAGGGAGCGGTATTGAGCCCATCTTCCACCTCGATGGAATAGCGCACCTTTTTCTCGCCACCCTCGCCGGCTACAGCGCCGGGGCGGCCGATTCCGTGGAAAGTGCCCTTGCCCTTTTTGGTGAAGTCACTTCCAGGGGGCATCTCACTGATCTCGCGCTCTACCGCCTCCGCATTCGCGGGGTCGGGGCCCGTGAGATCCTCGTGGGTAGGAGTGGCTGCGGTGGTTTCCGCGCTGGATGCATCGCCGTTGTCATCGGCCGAAGAGCCAGACGCGATATCCACAATCACCCAGACGGTAAGCAGCACCATCACGGGGATAGCCACCACACGCCACCAGCCGTACCGGCGGGCGAACCGGACCACCGGGTTCGGGTGATCCGGAATTCGCCCATGGCTCTGCTGAGCCTTGCGATTCTGCCTACTTTCCATAGGCATTGAGGGTACCCGGTTGTCTATTCAAAAACTGAATTAGCAAACCTTTAGAACGCCCCAAGCTTAGGCGCCGGCGAATCCGACGGACTGCTTCTTAGCGGCACCAACCTCGACGTACACCACACGCTCAGTGCGCACGAGGTACTTGCGGCCCTTGTCATCTTCTAGCTCCAACGTGGAGTTTTCTGCCAGGGCGCTATTAATCTTTTGCGTTAGCTCCGCCTGCTCACCACTGGTGCTAATGATCAGCTCGCGCGGGGTATCTGCAAAACCAAACTTGATATCCATAAATTTATCCTCCTCTAACTAGAGTTTTACATGCCAATGGCCCCACTATAACCATCCCGGCTACTATCAAGGTGTGTCTGTCATAAAACCCCAGCCACCGACCTTCGCGGAACTCGGCGTGGCCGCCGAAATCTGCGATGGGCTCGCTGACCGTGGCATCGCGCGAACCTTTGCAATCCAGGAATTAACCCTGCCCATTGCGCTCAATGGCCAAGACCTCATTGGCCAGGCGCGCACCGGCATGGGCAAGACCTTTGGCTTTGGCGTGCCGCTGCTCGATCGCGTTTTTGATGACGCGGATATTGCCCCACTGGATGGGACGCCGCGGGCGCTCATCGTCGTTCCCACCCGCGAGCTTGCCCAACAGGTCACCGCGGATTTGCAGGACGCGGCCGCGCACCTGCCGGTCCGCCTCGCCTCCATCTACGGCGGGCGCCCCTACGAGGAGCAGATTAAGCTCCTCCAGCGCGGCGTTGATGTGGTCATCGGAACGCCAGGCCGCCTGCTCGACCTGCACGAGCGCGGCGATCTGGTTCTGCGCCAAGTTGCCATCGTGGTACTCGATGAGGCCGATGAGATGCTGGACCTAGGCTTTTTGCCCTCCATAGAGGCCATTTTGGAAGCGCTCGATGGCAACGCGCACCAGACAATGCTGTTTTCTGCCACCATGCCAGGCGCCATTTTGAACTTATCGCGGCAGTTCATGAATAAGCCCGTACACATCCGGGCCGAATCGGAGGCGGATGAGGTCACGCACGAAACCACCCGCAAGGTCACCTTCCAGGCCCACCGCATGGATAAGGTGCCGGTCATCGCGCATATCCTACAGGCCCAGGGCCGGGGTCGCAGCATCATCTTTACCCGCACCAAACGCTCGGCCGCGCAATTGGCCGATGACCTTGCTGAGCGCGGCTTCCGCGTCGGCGCCGTGCACGGTGACTTGGGCCAAAAGTCCCGGGAGAAGTCCCTGCAAGCCTTCCGCTCGGGCGAGGTGGATATCCTCGTCGCCACCGATATCGCCGCGCGCGGCATCGACGTCGATGATGTCACCCACATCATCAACTACCAGGTTCCCGATGATCCCATGACGTTTATCCACCGCATCGGGCGCACCGGCCGCGCTGGGCACACCGGCACCGCCGTCACCCTGGTCGGCTACGATGAGCTGGCCAAATGGCAGGTCATCAACGATGAGCTAGGCCTAGATACGGCCACGCCGCCGCAGTGGTTTTCCACCTCCCCGGAGCTTGCCCAGGCGCTTTCCATCCCCGCTGGCGTGCAGGAAAAGGTGGGGCCTGCCACCAGCGTAGTCGGCCAGCTTCCGGCGCATAAGCGGTCTGCGGGACAGCACCAATCCCGGCCCCAGTCGCGGTCCCGGTCCGGGGCGCGGCGCGGTAAAGGCACGCCCCGAGGAGGGCGCCGATGACTAAGGCCCCCATCTTGCGGGCTACCGCTGCGGATTGGAAGGCCACCGGCATTATCGGCGCTATCTGCGCCATCGCGGTGGGCGGCTCAGTAGCCACCGCCAATATCCACCAGGCGGACCTGCACCAAGAGGCGGTTCCTGGGGAGAGCGATGCCGCTGTGCTTGCCGATGTCCCCTCCTCCCTCACCACTGCCTACAGCCTGCCCAACCAGCCCGTACCCGGCCAATACCGCGCCATTTCCGCCCATGGCTTGAGCATTAGCCACGATGGCGATGTGCTTACGGCCACCAATGCCGATGGCTCCACGGCTTGGACCTATACCCGCAGCGACGCCGAACTCTGCTCGCTTTCGACCGCTTGGGGCAAGGTGGTTGCCACCTATCGCACGGGCGTGGGCTGCGGGGATACGGTTGCCATCGACGCCGCGACGGGTGAATATGACTCCACCCGCAGCGCTATCAATTCCCCGGACGTTATACCCGTGCAGTCCAATGACCGGGTAGGTACCGTTTCTGCTGGGAGAATCGACCTGTGGCGCTCAGATCTCGTGCGCACCGTGGAATACGGCGACGTGGAGGCCAAGCAGGAGGCGCAGAAGCAACCGCACGAGGAGTGCACCATCTCTTCGGCGTTGACGCGTACCGAGAACCTCGCGCTGACGGAATCGTGCCCGGAGGAACCTCACACCACCTGGTTAAGGTTTCAAACCACCACCCCGGAAGACTCCCGGGAACCAGAGATGGACGCAGATGTCTCCGTGGAACGCGATGGAGCGCGGCTTATCGCGGTGGGCCAAGATGCCGCCGCGGTCTATATCCCCGGCCCAGAACCCCGCATTGAGTCTTATAACAACCAGGGCGAAAAGCTTTCTTCTACTCCCGTAAAGCCTTCCGCCGCCATCGAATCCGGTACAAGCCCTTTCGCCCCAGCCATAGCGGATCTCCCGCACCACATGACGTGGTTTGATGGGAAACGCCTCTACCTTTTAACCCCCAGTGATTTGCGGGTCGATCACGTCATTGACGGCGCCATCGGCACCCCAATCTCAGTGGCTGGGCGCATGCTGATGCCCACCGAAAAGGGCATAGCTGTGGTGGACTGGTCTACCGGGAAGGTACTGCGCGAAATTGCCGTCGACCGCGGCGGCTACCGTGGTCCTGTCCACCTCACGTTGGCGGGCGAGACCATTGTAGAAACCCGGGGCGATACCGTGGTTGGCCTCAGCAGCGACTAAGCGAGTGCCACTCGCGCCTCCCGCGCGAATGGTCCCTTAGAAATTCGAGGCGGCCCACTCCGAGGACTCGCGCCTAAACATCAAGAGATAAAGCACCGCGACCGCGCTTAACAGGGTGATAGTTCCCAGCACCGGGGATCCACCGCTATACATTTGAAACGCGCTCGCGCCTAGGATGAGCTCTACGAGGACCACGGCGCCTCTTCCCCATCGCTTTCCTTTCACCATGGCCCAGGCGCCTGCGATGACGAAGCCAAAGACGATGAAGATAAAGATGGCGGTGCCAAGCCCCACAAAGCTTCCCGATCCGGAATCAGAAACCATCGAGTCATTTTCCGCGCCCACCGCTTCGCGCACGATGAGGAAAATACCAAAACAAATAACCGCGATGGATTGCACCGTGGCAATGCCTGCGCCTATAAGCACCGACTGCGGGGCACTATCCGGTGCTGCCGCTGGCGCTGCCGACTTATCTCGCTGCTGCTTATTTACCTGGCGTTTGTTCTGCTTAGACACAAATCCCCAGTCTACTAATGCGGCGCGGATTTTTTCTGTGCCACCCACGGCGGGGCCTCGATGTTGCCTGCAGTAGCGCGGGGGCAGGGGGATGAACTGGGAGATTTGACGGTCTCTTCCTCACCACACTCACCACATAGCACCTATAGCTGCAGCTCACAGCGATTCTCACAGGATTCTTTAAAATTTGATTTTGGCATTTATGGCCCCCACACCGCGCCTATTTACGTGATGTTAACCACAATTTAGCCCGTACCCCTAGCGGCGATCGGGTAAACATGTCATGATTCTCTAGTAGCAAAAAGAAAGAGGGCGTAAACCTCTTCTTAACCTGGAGGAAACTTCAGGTAACAACACCGTGAACCATAGGCGGCGGCGACGCTGGCCCGACCTCGAGACCGGGCCCCACTGCTAGCAGACCAGTTCACACACCACCTAAAAATCAAGGTGCTTTCCTGCCTCGCACGGATTGCGCTCGTATTTACTGCTGTCAAAAATTTGTTAGGAGATATCAATCATGGATTGGCGCCACGAAGCCGTTTGCCGCGACGAAGACCCAGAGCTGTTCTTCCCAGTAGGTAACTCCGGTCCTGCCCTTACCCAGATCGCTAAGGCCAAGCTGGTCTGCAACCGCTGCCCCGTTGCTTCTTCCTGCCTCAACTGGGCACTCGAGTCCGGCCTCGACGCCGGCGTCTGGGGCGGCCTGTCTGAAGAGGAGCGCCGCGCCCTCAAGCGTCGCCGCAATCGCGGCCGCGGCCGCTCCCGCGTGTCCGCCTAATAGCGCGGACCCGGGGAACCTAACACTCACCCCAATTTTCGTTTCGGCGCCCTTAGCCGCTACAGTTGAATAAAGTTCAGAAACCCTCAACGAAGGAGTGCGCAATGAGCAAGCGTGGTCGCAAGCGCAAGGATCGCCGCAAGAAGGCCGCTAATCACGGCAAGCGTCCTGGCGCATAACGTACAGCACATATTAAAAGCCCGGTTCGTACCAGTTCACCTTAAGAACTCGTATGGCCGGGTTTTTAATCTTTCTATTAGAAATCCGACTCTCGGAGTAGTAGCTACCAGGGCGCTCATTTTAGTTTGGTACTACTGGTCCGTATCGGGGCATCGGTCATAGCTTCCCCGAAGTGCTCTAATTGAACTCATTTCGTAGTTTCCTTTTGCCGGCTTCCCTTAGCAGGTATAGCGATCGGCGATGATGGGAGAGTGTCTAATGGTTTGTGTGTAGGTTCCCAACCTGCATAAGGAGATAAGCCAGAATGACTAGTGTGGCACG
>NZ_JBEHGD010000024.1:0-29116 GCF_040225835.1 Corynebacterium sp. KPL3927 | reverse complement strand
GACCCACAATGAACATCCTCTCTTACGGACACAAGATCCGCACTAATCGGGTGTCCACTAAACGAGGGTAACCTCATAAGGAGATGAACCCGGCAGTGTTGGTTTTGGGCTTTCTCACATCAAAGACAGTCACGACGGTTTCGTTCCAGCCACTACAGAGATTGACACAGTTTTACATAACGCCCCCGACTGCAAAGGCGGCTTAAATGCAGGAAATGGCAAGAAAACATGCTCTTACCCAATCAATGGAAGGGTTATGACGGTTGTTGCCACAGAACGAGTAGATCCCGCAAGCGGAGACGGCCGACCTGTCGGAATAATCACTGCTTTCTACCGCTAGGAGAATAGTCATCAATCAATTTGTTTCTATCACAACTGATGAAATCAAGTTTTTGAAAAATATATCAACCCAAATGTTTCAAGACACCATACTTCCAGAGGAAACAATTTTAGCCGGAGTCGGCATCCAAGCGGGAAGAAACAGCGGCTCCCCCGAAAATCAGCTCTGGTACCACTTCGACCTCTTTAACCCTAGACTTCACGAAGGAAACGTCGTTCGCCTTTGGGGAAGATTCCCTGATTTAAGTAGAAATGAAGAATCTATCGAGTGGGATGAAATACTTCAGGGCTCTGGTTTCGTAGAGATGTTCCTTACCTCAACTCCCGAAAAGAATAAATTAAATTCTATGGAATATATCCAGAAAGGATGATTGTCAATGACGTGGAAAAGGGTCTCATTTTAATGGGCTGCACTTTACTAACTGCAGTGTCCCCCGTCACCGCCCACGCATCTGAAAATAATCAGTATCAACCTGGGGACACCGTGCCACTCTCTGTCGACCCAGACGGTTTTCTCCCCGACACAACTAAGGGCGGAATTAGTTTCTTTTCCGCTTCGTCCCCGGTTGCTACCTGCGTTAACGTCCAGCCAAGTGCTGACAACGTAAAAGTAACAAATAACTGCCCAGGGAAACAGGGAATCAAAGTCTTAATCGCTTTCGGCAAAGATTCTGAATGCGTATATCTCGAACCTCACGCAACGCACGATCATCACTTCGGCAGCTGGTTCAACCACAGAGCAAGGTTTGATGGAGTTGTTTCCTGCTAATGCTCAAGAATATCTAGGATAGGTATAGTCAGTCTGATTGTCGCGTACACGGTCGGTCTGGGACAATAAAATAACCCCAACCAAGGTCCAAGTTGGTTGAGGTTATCGGACCTAATGGGTTGTGTCCTTTAGTGTGGTGTATCTGTAGCCCGCGGTAAGCCTTGTGCCGGTGCACAGCAAGGCGACCATCACGGGTACCTTTCGAATCAACTTCAACCTATCCTCGAAAGGAATATGACCGCGATGGCCGCTAACCCCCATCATATCGATCCCACTGCGTATCTGTGTGGATTTGGGGTAGTTGGTACCGTGAGTCCGCGTAGTTGGTACCAGGGTTACGGGTACCTGGTACTGCAAGGGTTTTTCTTTCATAGTTGATGTTGGCGACACCACGATTCGTTGGTGTCGCATCAACTTCTACTTGGAAAGAGGCCATTGTTGTGGCTAACTTCAAACAGATCCTTGCGATGTTCCTTGACGGTGCTAGCTATACGCGGATCGCACATACATTCGGGTGGGGCCTAACCCCCGACGTGTCCATTTTCCGGGGGTCAGGCCGCACTTCAGCCTGTGGCCCGGACGGTGAATAAGACCTGCCACAATACTCACTTGCCAGAAAGCGCCGGTGTAGTTAGGTAAACTAGGCAGGGTTGACCATTATCCCCGATTAGTACATGGATTGAGACTACTTACGTGTCTGAAGAACCAACCCTGTATCCCGATACGCCCATTGAGGATGTCACCCTCGAGCGCATCGGTGAGATTTTTGACTCCGAAAAGCTCGAGTACCGCGTAGAAGAACAGACCGTCGGCGAAGGCGAAACGGTAAAGATCCTGCGCACCGGCTTTTCCAATATCGCTATTGCCCTGCAGGTGCGTGACGATGTCCTCGTGGCGGACTCCGTCTGGCGCGGTAATGCCCCAGCCTCGGAGGGCCCACAACTGCTCATGGTTCTCAACAAGTGGAACCAACAGCACTTCGCGCCCACCCTGCGCTTTTTTGAGTCGTCCGAAAATAATCTGGCCGTCTCCGGCGTGCGCGAAATCAACATTTCCCATGGCCTGTCCCGCAACCAGATCGGTGCCTTCGTAATGTCCACCTTGGACTCCATGCTGCAGTCCATGGCTTTTGTTGAAGAGCACTACCCACAGCTTGTCACCTGGGAGGAGCATAACCATGACTAATGCATCCACCGCATCCACCGAAAACAACTTGCCCGAGGTCGATCTGGACCGCGTCGTTGCCGCCATGGGCACCTTCGATATTGAGCTGACCAAGGTGGAAGGCGAAATCGACGCCGCCACCGCCAACCTCAATGGCCTGCCCACCATGTTTGCGGTCTTGGATTCCGTTGTCATCGTGCGCTGCGATGTGCCAACCGATGCCTCATTTTCCAAGGCCGATGCCGGGCTCTTCCTCGCCGCCAACCAGATCAACTCTGTCGCATTTGGCGCGCGAGCCGTTATTTCTGAGCACGATGACATGCTCGTCGTCCGCACCGAGCGCGACATTCCCGCCGCGGCCGGAATGACCGATGAGCAGCTCACCACCGCTTTGAAGAAGGCCGTCGACGCCGTCATCAACGGCCAGGACGCCATGGTGTCTGCCGCCGAGGAAATGGCCAAGCTCGGATCTGAAACCGCTGCGAAGGCCGGAAACGGCAGCGAGGAAAACTCCACGCCGTCTGACAACGCTTAAGCCGCCTTACCTAAGGCCTTCTCCCCCGCACTTGTTTCGCCCCGCCTCGCGCATTCGCGTGCTAGGGCGCGGCGACAGTGCGGGGATTTTTTGGGCGCCTTGCCCTCTTGGGCTCTAGGCGCCGCGGCTAGTGCCTAGTCCACGTCGAGGATGCGCTGCTTTTCTTCCTCCGGATCGAATTCGGGCGCAGGCCACGACAGGTTCAGGTGCCGCAGTGCATCAACAATGAGGTATTTCAAGGCCATGCGCGCGTATTTCTTATTATCCGTGGGGATAACAAACCACGGCGCCCAAAGCTCATCCGTCCGGCGGATGGCATCCTCATAGGCCGCCATGTATTTATTCCAATAGCCGCGCTCTTCAAGATCTGAAGGATCGTACTTCCAGTACTTATCCTCGCGCTCGGTCCGCTCAATGAGGTTTTCCTTTTGGAACTCCGGCGAGATGTGCAAAAAGACCTTCAAGATCTTTACCCGTTTTCCGGCGAGCTCTTGCTCATACTCACGAATCGCCTCAAAACGGCGGTCGATCTCTTCCTCATCTACCCACTCGTGCACGCGTTGAATCAAGACGTCTTCGTAGTGAGAACGGTCAAAGGCCACGACCTGGCCAGGAACCGGATCGTGTTTGCGGATGCGCCACAGGAAATCGTGTTTCATTTCCTCTTCCGTGGGCTTGCCAAAACCGACGGTCTTCGTGCCCTGCGGATCAAAGACGGAAAAGACATGGCGAATGGCCCCGCCTTTGCCGGAGGTATCCATTCCTTGCAGGACTACTAAAAGCGAGGGTGCATCATCGGCATGCGCCCTGCCATTAGCAAAAAGGCGCTCCTGCAAATCATAGAGCTCATCGTCATAGTGTTTGAAGCGGTCTTCTAAGTCAGACTTTGAGCCATCGAATCCTGGAGTCGCCGTGGGATCGACATCGGCAAGCTGAAAGGTCTTTCCGGCGCGGAGGTCGAGCGCATCTTTGATCTTAAATTTACCCATGGCAATTATTGTACAAACGCCAGGGTGTGGAGCGGGTGGACCGGGCGAACCGGGGCTGGCTCCCGCGGCGTCTCGCATCGAGGGAGGCAGGAGTAGTACCCCGGCCGGTTCTTTGCCTCTATAACTAAGCAAGCCGGGGAACTAGAAATGAGCTAGGAGTTGTCCGCTTCCGTTTCCGCGCTCGGGGATGCTTCCCCTGACTCCTCTGGCGTTTCTGCGTGCGTCGAAGGCGCGGAGTCCTCTTGGGAATCCTCGGAATCCTCGGCTTCCGCGTCGTCGCTTTCTTCCTCTTGACCGACGTTATTCATCGGGCTTAACTCAGAACGAGATTGCGCGACGTCATCCAAGACCGCGTGGATATACGGTGCGGCTTGATCGTGGGAATACTGCGAGGCCAGCTCCACGCCCTCCACGACGGCCGTCGCGGTGGGAACATCCGGATTAAACAATAGCTCCCAGACCGAAAGGCGCAGGATCGCGCGGTCGACAGCGGGGATCCGGTGCAGCTCCCAGTTCTGGGAAAGGTACCTCGAAATCGTGTCATCGATAGCGTCTAGCTCTTCTGCTACGCCTTGGACGATGACCTTGGTGTAGTCCGCAATCGGCGCTACAGCGTGGCGATCCTCGCGCGCCAAGGCAACGCGATCCTCAACGATGGCGACGGGATCAACGTCTCGGTTCTCCGCTTCATAGAGGATATCCGCTGCGCGCCGCCGCGCCCGATAGCGCGCGGTATGCCGTTTATAGTTGATATCCCGCTTAGCAGTGTTATCAGACAAGATAAAGCCCTAGTTGTTGACGCGGGACAGGTACTCGCCGGTGCGGGTATCGATCTTTAGTACATTGCCGATTTCAATGAACAGCGGAACTTGGATCTCGGCGCCAGTCTCCAGCGTGGCGGGCTTGGTGCCGCCGGAGGAACGGTCACCCTGCAGACCTGGTTCGGTGTGCTCTACCTTGAGGTCAACGGAGATAGGAAGCTCCGCGAACAATGCCTCATCTTCGTAGAAGGACACCTGCACACGCATGTTCTCCAGCAGGAAACGGGCAGCATCGCCAAACTTCTCCGGCGAGAGCTCGAACTGCTCGAAAGTCTTTTCATCCATGACGACATAGCTGGTGCCATCGTTGTACAGGTAGGTCATGTCGCGACGGTCCACCGTAGCGGTTTCTACCTTGACGCCCGAGTTCCAGGTCTTGTCCACGGTTTTTCCGGAAACAACGTCCTTAAGCTTGGTGCGCACGAACGCTGGGCCCTTGCCCGGCTTCACATGCTGAAACTCGGTGATCTGCATCAGCTTGTTGTCAATCTTGAGAACGAGTCCGTTCTTGAAATCAGTAGTATCAGCCATTGCGGTTAAACTCCCGAATATTGTGGTTGAAAGGTTGAAAGCAAAGTATAAGCCTACCGGATAGCCCGCACCCGCCGGGCTACCGGTACCCCCTAAAATCTTCTCCCCCTAGGAGGGAGAGGGCACGGGACCAAGCCTACCTATACCGGCAGCTCCGTAAAGTCCTTGGAAGCGGCGGTAATGATCTTTGGGGCTCCATCGGTGATGATGAGCGTATCTTCGATGCGCACGCCGCCCTTGCCCGGCACATACACGCCCGGCTCAATGGTCAGGGTCATTCCCGGGGCCAGCTCTCCCTTACCGGTCGTGGCGGCAAAGGGGGCCTCGTGCACGTCCAAGCCCACGCCGTGTCCGGTGGAGTGCACGAAGTAGTCGCCATATCCGGCGTCGGCGATGATGGTACGGCAGGCAGCATCGACATCGGAAAGCGAAGCGCCCGCTACCGCAGCCTCGACACCAGCCTGCTGGGCGCGCAGCACCACATCGTAGATTTCCTTGGCAAAGTCGTTTGCCGTGCCCACGACGTAGGTGCGGGTGCAGTCAGAGTTAAATCCGCGCAGGTGGGCACCAAAATCGATGGTGACCAAGTCCCCATCTTCTATCACGCGATCGTCCGCGCCGTGGTGCGGCATTGCGGAGTTAGGGCCAGAGGCCACGATGGTATCGAAGCTCACTCGCTCCGATCCCAGGATGCGCATGCGAAATTCCAGGTCAGCGGCAACTTCGCGCTCCGTGCGGCCCGCCCGCAGCGAGCCTGCGGCAAGGAGGTCCTCCAATGCCTGGTTAGCAATCGCTGCGATCTCCTCCAGCTTTTCCAGTTCTACAGGATCCTTCGTGATGCGGATATCTTCGATGATTCCGGAAATGGGTACCAAGGTGACCCCATCCGGTGCAGAATCCTTCAGATCTTCCAATTCCGATACGGACATGTAGTCAGCTTCAAAACCGACGCGAACCGGCGACTGAGCATCATCGAACTGCTGCAATAGCACCTTACCTACAGCGCGGCCCTCTACAGCTTCTAGATCCGGAACTTCTTGGGCAATCTGGGTGGTATAGCGGCCATCGGTAGCCATGAGCGCGGAGAGATCCTTGCGCAGCAAAAGCCCACCGTTGGAGCCGGAGAATCCGGACAAGTAGCGGACGTGGATTAAGTGGGTTACCAATACCGCGTCAATGCGCTGACCAGCTAATTCGGCGGCTAGCTTCCGGCGGCGATCGCTGAAACGGGTATCTGCAAGTGCCATAAAATCATCCTTTGCGGGGATCGTATTGAAGTGTAAGAATTTATTCTTCCACTATATCCATTTCCGCGGCGACGATGGCCAGGTTCAGTACCTACTTACCGCTTGCGGCCGAAAGGGCGCGTTTCGGGCCGGCGATTATTGGCACAGATAGTCTACTGCGGCGCAGTATCCAAAGACCCCTAGGCCGGCGATGACGCCGCGGGCAATGGGGCTTAGATAAGAATGATGGCGGAATTCTTCGCGAGCATGCACGTTGGAGATATGCACTTCCACGAACCCGGCGCCATCGGCAATCTCTGCCAAGGCATCGCGCAAAGCAACGGAGGTATGCGTCAGACCACCTGGGTTAATGATGACCGCACTACCAGCATCGGCGGCCGCGTGGACCTTCTCGATGAGCTCGCCTTCAAAATTAGACTGGAAAAACTCGATGTCTGCCCCGTGCTTCACCGCACGATCAGACACGAGCTTTTCAACATCGCTCAGCGTCGTGGAACCATAGACGTCCGGTTGGCGTTTTCCCAACCTATTTAAGTTCGGACCATTGAGAACAACGATTTTCATATCTACTCCGTGATGGCGGCATACGCCGCTTCTAATTCTTCGCGCGAAGGACCCTCTATCCGCGTCGTCGCACCGATTCCGGTCAGAGCCACGAAGCGTATCTTCCCATCGCGATTTTTCTTATCATGGGTCATCGCCTCATATAATTCCGCGAATTTGCCAGGCTGATACGTCGTAGGCAGGCCGATATTGCGCAAGATGCTGCGGTGCAAATCCACCAGTTCTGCATCTATCAGGTCCCGGCGATGGGAAAGATGGGCAATAAACATCATTCCTACGGCTACCGCATTGCCGTGGCGCCACACATACTTTTCTTGCCTTTCTACCGCGTGGCCAAAGGTATGCCCATAATTGAGGGTCTCGCGCAGCCCGGCTTCCTTGAGATCTTCTCCCACCACCGCAGCTTTCACCGCGATGGAACGCTCAATCAATTCGGGCAGGACACCGCGTGGGTCAAGGCAAGCATCTGGATTTTCCACGTAGCGCTCTACAATGAGCGGATCATGAATGAACCCAGTCTTAATGATCTCAGCGGAACCAGCCACGATCTCCGCCTGTGGCAGCGTGTCTAGGCGTTCCAGATCGACGAATACAGAATCCGGCTCGTGGAAGGCTCCGACGAGATTCTTCCCAGCCTTAGTATTGATTCCAGTTTTCCCGCCCACTGCGGCATCCACCATGGCAAGCAGGGTCGTAGGAACCTGAATCACTTTAATTCCGCGCATCCATCCGGCAGCGACAAACCCTGCCATGTCGGTGGTGGCCCCGCCGCCTAAACCGATGACAATATCGCTGCGGCTAAAGCCGGCCTCACCAAGGCGATCCCACACGCCTCCCACTACGCTAAGCTGCTTGGCCGCCTCAGCGTCCGGTACCTCGCACAAGACGGGGATGACGCCCTGTGCTTCTACGGCTGCCGCAAGTTCTTCTGCGGCGGTGCGCAGGGCGGGCTGGAAGATGATCGCTGCCTTATCGGCGCCCGTGTCCGCGCAGCGCCGTGCGATATCTTCGCTGAGGCCTGCCCCAATGCGGACCTCATAGGGACTCGGTCCGTTAACGGCGATGGTGGGCATGAGGTTGTCCTTTCTACGGAGCGATAGCCTGCAGGATCGCGCGGGGTTAATTACCCGCCTAGAGGGTTTCTAAAAAGCCCAGGATATCGCCCACGACCTGCTGCGGGGAGCGAGTATCCGTGCGCACGCGGAAATCAGCGACTTCCAGGTAGAAGGGCCTGCGCGTTTCCACGATAGAACGATAGTGTTCAACCGGATTATCCGCCGCTAATACCGGACGGTTGCGATCACCGGCCGTGCGGCGCGCGCCTTCTTCTGCGGAAATATCGAGGAATACGACGGTGTGGCGCTCCAAAAGCTCACGCGTGGAGGCCGTCATCACCGCGCCCCCACCAAGGCTTATTACCCCACCCTTCTGCAGGGCTGCAGTGACATGTTCGGCCTCAAGCTCGCGAAACGCTGGTTCGCCTTTCTCACTAAAGACCTCACCGCAGAGTTTTCCCTCGGCCATTTCAATCAGGTGATCCGAGTCCACCAGATCGCAATTCAGCGCATGCGAAAGCCGGCGGCCAATCGTGGATTTTCCCGCACCTGGCGGGCCAATCAAAACGACGCAAGGATGTGGCTGTCCCGTTACATCGGTTGGGGTTGTCATCATTTACTCCTGGTTAAAGGCGAGACGCTGCGATACGTATTCTTCATATGCAGCAATGGCGCGGGTGGTTTCGCTCAAGCTATCCCCGCCAAATTTATCTAAAACTGCCCGCGCTAGCACGAGTGAGACCATGGCTTCAGCCACCACTCCTGCGGCCGGCACGGCGCAGACATCTGAACGCTGGTGAATTGCGGTTGCATCCGCACCTGTTTCCATGTCAATCGTGTGCAAGGCGCGCGGCACCGTGGAAATCGGTTTCATGGCGGCCCGGACACGCAATTGCTGTCCATTAGTCATGCCGCCTTCCAAGCCCCCGGCCCGGTTGCTTAGCCTTGTGATACCATCTTCGGTGCGGACCATCTCATCGTGGGCTTCGGAGCCGCGTCGACGCGCTTCTTCGAAGCCATCGCCGATTTCTACGCCCTTGATGGCCTGAATGCCCATCAAAGCCCCGGCAAGCTGTGCATCCAAGCGGTCATCGCCGGAGATATGTGAGCCCAGGCCAATCGGTAGGCCATCGACTATCACCTCGACGATGCCGCCTAAGGTATCGCCCTGTTTTTTTGCGGCTTCAATCTCTGAAATCATCGCGGATTCGGCGTTCTTGTCAAAGGCGCGCACCGGAGAATTATCAATGTCCTCGATATCCACAAAGCTCGGGGAAGCACCCGCATAGGGCTGCGATCCGCCAATGGAAATCACGTGGGAGAAAACCTCAACGCCCACAGTTTCCCGCAGGAAGTTGCGCGCTACAGTCGCAGCGGCAACACGTGCGGCGGTTTCCCGGGCAGAAGAGCGCTCCAAGATGGGGCGGGCCTCGCTGTGGTTATACTTCACCATGCCCGCGAAATCGGCGTGGCCTGGGCGCGGGCGCTGCAAGGGTGCACCCCGGCCCGAATTCATCGCCTTGGCTACGTCCTCATCCTCCATATCGATGGGATCTGCGGACATGACGGTGGTCCATTTCGGCCATTCAGTATTGCCAATCATGATGGCAATGGGGCTACCAATGGTCAGCCCATGGCGGACGCCGCCGAGCAGCGTTACCTCATCGGCTTCGAACTTCATGCGCGCACCGCGGCCGTACCCTAGGCGGCGCCGTGCAAGCTGATGGGAAATATCAGCACGGGTAATGGGCACTCCGGCCGGCATGTGCTCCAACATGGAGATCAGTGCCTGGCCGTGGGATTCACCAGCGGTAGTCCAACGAAGCATGCGGGTATTATCGCACGGCACCTATCCACAAGGAGCAACTAGGCACCCCAATATATTCGCCTCCCCCTCAAAGAGGGTATGTAAGACCATGACCAGCCCAGCGGATACCACCATCGAGGGACCGTGAGGCACGCTGCCCTTGACGCGCCCTACACCGCTTGCCAGCAAGGTGATTACGGCGGCGCCGCCACAGGCGATGAGAACGGCCAATGGTCCTGCCACAGCGCCAACGAGCATTCCTAGCGGCAAGGCCAATTTAATATCTCCCCCGCCGATGCCAGCACCCCGCAGCGCGACCAGGAGATATAGCACCGGCCACAATAGACCGCCCCAATTGACAAAAGTGACAGATAGAATCCCGGCAGGGATCGTCAGCACATCAGGCAACCGTCGCTCGCGGATGTCCCACCAGAACAACGCGCACGCCCACAGGCCATAAACTATTCCCCCGAAAATCCCCATGACATAAGGCTAAGCGCCGCCCTGCCACTCTTCATGGCATGGCGGCGCACATGGGCGTATTCCCAGAAAGATTAGAGATTGCGAAGGCGAAGCTCTTCTTGCAGTGCCGCAACCATCTCTTCGCGCGGTGCGGTAAGACCGGTAAATTGCTCGAATTGACTAAATGCTTGATGTGCCAGCATGACGTGCCCACCCACGGTGAAATAGCCATTCGCAGCGGCGCAGGCGGCGAGCGTCGTGGGCCACGGATGATAAATCACATCGAGTACTGGGGCGTGGGCAAGCTGGAAGCGATAATCCTCTAACGCTGCCGAAGGAACGGTAGAAATAATCAAATCCGCGGAGCGAGAAAGATCCTCGAGATCATCGTCAAAAGTAGCGTACTGCAGATTGAGTCCCAGCCGGTCCGCCAAAGGCTGGAGCTCTGCTTGGCGGTTCGAGCGGTTCAAGATGGTTACCTGGTCGATTCCGCGTTCTGCTAAAGCCCACAGCGCCGGACGGGAGGTTCCACCCGCGCCAATGATAAGGGCCTGAGACACGGGCCGGAGCCCGATGAGTTCTTGCAGCGCGCCGCGCACGCCCTCAGTATCTGTGTTGTCCGCGCGCCAACCGTGCTGGGTGCGAACCAAGGTATTGGCCGAGCCAATGAGCTGTGCCCGCTCGCTTTGTTCTTCCGCAACCTCGAGCGCGGCGAATTTACCGGGCATGGTCACGGAAAAGCCGCGGTACTCGGGACCACAATCTTCCAAAAATGGGGCGAGGGTATCGTCCGTAACCTCAAAGCGGGTATAGGACCAGTCCTTAAGCCCGACTGCGCCATACCCTGCGTTGTGCAGGATAGGCGATAAGGAGTGAGCGATGGGACTACCGAGTACTGCGGCGCGCGGCATGGGTTCGTCTCTACCTTTCTGACTGCGGCCTACGGCCTATTCAGCCGGTTGATCCGAGGCGGCATCGCCGTTGCCGGCGCCTGCTCCTTCGCCCTCGCGCTGCGAGTCGAGGACGCCGGAGCGGATGGCATCATCCACGCGGTCCAGGTGCTCATCGTAGGTATCAGAGAACACGGTGGTGCCGTCCTTATCCACGGTGACGAAGAACTTCCAGTTACCATCGGCAGGTTCTTCCATGGCGCGGATTGCCTCATCAGAAGGCGAGGAAATCGGCGTATCCGGCAGGCCTTCCTTGGCGTAGGTATTCCACGGCGTCTTCTCACCACGCGCCTCATCGGTGGTGGCAAGCTCAACGTCTTCCAGCCCGTAGTTCACGGTGGAGTCGAACTCCAGGCGCATCGGCTCGTCCAAGCGGTTCAGGATGACGCGGGCGACCTTGTCGAATTCGCCGGCGGGCGCCTCACGCTCCACCAAAGAGGCAGAGGTCAAAAGCTCGTACGGCGACAAACCGATGGCCTTAGCGCGATTTTCGATATCGGTTTCCTCATAGCGCTTGGCAGAGCGGGTAATAAGGTCCTTCAAGATATCCTTGGCGCTCATATTCGGGTCCAAGACATACTGACCAGGGGCAATTAGGCCCTCAATACGCTTCGGGTCATTGCCGCGCTTCTTGATAGCGTCCAGTGCCCAATCGGGTGCTCCGAGTTCCTTAGGATCGGTTTCCGCCGCCGCCTTTTCCAGCTCTTCCTTCTCCAGGCAGTTGCCGTCATCGCAGCTAACCTGAGAAATCAAGGAGTAGATGCCGAAGCGCACGTCGCCGCCAACGACCTTCACATCTTCCAGGGTTGCACCGCCTTGGACCTCAAGCATGTCCACACGATTATTTTCATCGAGCAATGCCTCAACCGCATTCGCCGCACTCATTTCTTCCTGCAGGCGGTAGAAGCCAGGCTGAATCTGGCTGGCACTGTGGTTCATCGAGGACGCCGAGTCAAATGCCTCTTGGGTTTTGACCACATTCTTTTCCACAAGCGTGGGTCCCAGCTCGGACATGGTGGACCCTTCGGGGACCTCCACCAATTGCGTGGTGCCGTTACCGGCCCCTTCGTAGTCGGCCGAAGAAGTGCTGATACGTACTCCGATGTAGATCAGAGCTCCTAAAATGACGATGACGGATGCGACCACCACGGCGATGCCGCGCTGGCGCCGCTTGACGTACTTATCATCCATCGATCGCCCGAGGCGTTGTTGGTTACGGCTCACGTGTTTAGTCTCCTGAGTTTGAAGGCTGGGCTACTGCATCATCCGAGCGGAGCGCGTTAGCACGCCCATCCAGCCAGGACTGTAGTATTTCCACCGCTGCAGCTTGGTCAATGATTTTTCTGCCCTTCTTTTCGGACACGCCGGACGCGCGCAGCGCGGTGGTTGCCGCTACCGTCGTCAAACGTTCATCAGCCAAGCGTACTGGTGGTGGAACTTTATCTATATTTTCATCTTGATTCAAGCGGCGTCGAATCCGAAACGCAATTTCTTTCGCGTGTTTTACACTTTTTGAGCCATTTCCCTGTAAATCACGCGGCAAACCAACAATGACTTCTACCGCGGAATATGCCCCAATAAGCTCCAGAATACGATCAATGTCTTCTTGATCGCGGTCTTTGAAACCGGTCTTCCTGGGAACGGTTTCCACAGGGGTAGCGAGGGTGGCCTCGCGGTTGGATACCGCGACGCCAATTCGCACTGTGCCTACGTCGAGTGCTAACCGGCGGCCTTCGCCTGGGTCATTGACACCCGGGGAATCTGGTTCAACTTTTGCCACAATAAGTCCTTAGCGCGACTGCAAAAGATCCTTGACGGCTTCGAAGCCCCGCTGTGCACCTTCCGGCGCGGTGCCGGACCCCTGCGCCATGTCCGGCTTGCCGCCGCCGCGACCATTGACGTATTCGCCGAGGCGCTTGACGATGTCCCCAGCTTTCACTCCCTGGTCCACCGCCTTGCCCGTAGCGGCGGCAATGAACGGGAACTTACCCTTATCCACTGCACCGAGCACGATGACAGCGGCTGTGTCCTTCATGCGGTTGCGGATATCGGTGGCCACGGTGCGCAGGTCGCCGCCCGAGGTGCCATCGGGAAGCTGCAGCGTAATTGTCTTGATCCCATTGACCTCGGTAGCCGAGTCAATGATTTCAGAGGCGCGCGCGGTCAACTGTGCCTTGCGCAGGCCCTCAATTTCCTTCTCTGCGGCCTTGAGTCGCTCCGAAAGCTGCGAAATGCGCTCTGGGAGTTCCTCAGACTGCACCTTCAACTCACGGGAAACACCTTCTACCAGCGCGGTTTCCTTGGAGTAGTATCGGAAGGCATCCATGCCGGAGTAAGCCTCAATGCGGCGGGCACCGGAGCCTACCGAGGACTCACCAAGCACGGAAACGGGGCCGATTTCTGCCGAGGAACCTACGTGGGTGCCGCCGCAGAGCTCGATGGAAAATGGTCCGCCGATTTCCACCACGCGCACCTGGTTGCCGTAGTTTTCACCGAACAGGGCCATAGCGCCCATTGCCTTGGCCTCTTCCAGCGAGGTCTCGATGGTGTTGACGGCCATATTGGAATCGATCGCCTGGTTGGTAATCAGGGCGATTTCTTCCATTTGCTCCTGGCTCAACTGCTCGGTGTAGTTGAAGTCGAAGCGCAGGTAGCCCGGGCGGTTAAGCGAGCCTGCCTGCACCGCCGTGGGCCCCAGCACCTGTCGCAGGGCTGCGTGAATGAGGTGGGTGGCCGAGTGCGCCTGGGTTGCACCGTGGCGCCACTTCTCATCGACGGAAGCCTCGACGGACATGCCGAGGTCTAGTCCGCCGGCGGTAACGGAAGCCTTGTGTACCCACAGCTTCTTGCCAATCTTCTGGACGTCATTGACCTCCAAGAGCGATTCGCCCGCAGAAATGCGGCCGCGGTCAGCCATCTGTCCGCCGGACTCAGCGTAGAGCGGCGAGTGGTCCAAAATGACCTCAACCTCATCGCCCTCGTGCACCTCGTTGACCTTCTGGCCGTCTTTGACCAGACCGATGACGTTTGCACCCGAGACCAGTTCCTCATAACCAGTGAATACGGTGGGGTTATTATCCACCCAGTCGCGGTACAAGGAAAGGTCAGTGTGGCCGTGCTTCTTAGCCTGGTTATCGGCCTTGGCGCGGCGGCGCTGCTCGCCCATGGCGGCGTTAAAGCCTTCCATGTCCACGTCAAGGCCGGCTTCCTGCGCCATTTCCAGGGTGAGGTCGATGGGGAAACCGTAGGTATCGTGCAGCTCAAAGGCCTTATCACCGGAGAGCACCTTTTGGGTCTTCGCGCGGTGGGTGGAGCGCAGGTCATCCACGGCTTCATCGAAAAGCTTGGTGCCAGACTCCAGCGTCTTCAAAAACGCCTTTTCCTCATTGATGGCCACGCGGAGGATGCGCTCGCGGTTATCCGCAATCTCAGGATACGACGGGGTCATGGTGTCCATGACCGTATTCATGAAGCGCTCCATGGTGGCGTCCTCGGCTCCGAGCAGCTTTGCTGAGCGAATGATGCGGCGCAACAGGCGGCGCAGGATATAGCCCCTGCCCTCATTACCTGGCGTAACGCCATCCAAGATGAGCATCATGCCGGTGCGCGAGTGGTCAGCCACCACGCGGAAGCGAATATTATCCTGGTGCGTTGCCTTCTCGCCGTAGGTGGCGCCGGTCAGCTCCTCGGCAACGTCAATAACTGGCCGCAACAGGTCGGTCTCGTAGACGTTGTCTACTCCCTGCAACAGGCAGGCGACGCGCTCGATACCCAAACCGGTATCGATGTTTTTCTTCGGCAGCTCTCCGACGATCTCAAAATCGCCTTTTCCGGTCCCCTCGCCGCGCTCATTTTGCATGAACACGAGGTTCCAGATCTCCATGTAGCGGTTATCGTCTGCGATCGGGCCGCCGTCTTTGCCGTATTCGGGCCCGCGATCGTAATAAATTTCCGAGCAAGGACCACACGGACCCGGCACGCCCATGGACCAGTAGTTATCTTCCATGCCAAGGCGCTGGATGCGCTCTTCTGGCACGCCGATCTTATCGCGCCAGATTTCCGCTGCCTCATCGTCATCGAGGTACACGGTGACCCACAGGCGCTCTGGGTCAAGGCCAAACCCGCCGTCTGCTACATCTTTGGTCAGCAGGTTCCATGCATTGGAAATGGCGCCTTCCTTGAAGTACTGGCCAAAGGAGAAGTTACCCGCCATTTGGAAGAAGGTGTTGTGGCGGGTGGTAATGCCCACCTCCTCAATATCCAAGGTGCGCACACACTTTTGGATAGAGGTGGCAAGGCCTTGGGAAAATGGTGGGGTCTGCTGGCCCAAGAAATAGGGCTTGAAGGGCACCATGCCCGCGTTAACGAAAAGCAGGTTAGGGTCATCCAGGATCAAAGAGGCGCTGGGGACAACCTCGTGACCAGAATTGACGAAGTGCTGGGTAAACCGTTCCCGGATCTCATGAGTCTTCACGAGCAATAATCCTAACTGTCTAAGCTTTTATCTTCCATCAAGAAGCTTTCTAACCCACCCAACTTTACCTACTGGTTGGCAGGTCTTGCCCATCGGTGGGGCCAAAACCAGCCAAGCCGGCTTGCACTTATCGTCGCTTCCCGCGAAGTATCCTGCGCAAACGGCCAATATAGTCAAAGATTCGCTTCTCAGCGCCGTGCTCGGTGGGCTCGTAATATACTGTGCCCTCGAGCTCATCGGGCAAGTATTGTTGCTCCACTACCCCGCGCGGATCATCGTGAGGATAGGAATACCCCGTCGCATTGCCCAGCCGCTTGGCACCCTCATAGTGACCATCGCGCAGGTGCGGCGGCACGTGGCCGACTTTGCCGGCGGCGACATCGGCCTGCGCCTTAGTGATGGCAGCGATAACGGACGGTGATTTCGGCGCCGTTGCAAGGTGAATCGTGGCCTGCGCCAGTGGAATGCGTGCTTCCGGCAAGCCGATCAGTTGCGCCGCCTCTGCGGCAGCAACGGCGACTTGCAAGGCGGTGGGATCTGCCATGCCAATATCTTCTGAGGCATGAACCATCAGGCGGCGGGCAATAAACCGGGGATCCTCGCCGGCCTCGACCATGCGCGCTAAATAGTGCAGCGCGGCATCGACATCGGAGCCTCGGATGGACTTGATGAAGGCGGAGGTCACGTCGTAGTGCTGATCGCCGTCGCGGTCATAGCGCACCACCGCCCGATTCACGTTATCCGTAATCGTGGTCGCAGTGATCTCGCCGCCATCATCAACTGCTTCCGCGGCCGCTTCGAGGTAGGTCAGGCTGCGCCGGGCGTCACCGCCAGAGAGCACGACGAGCTGACTTAACGCCTCATCAGTAATGGTTAAGTCGCGCTCCCCTAGTCCCCGGTCGCTTTCTAACGCGCGGCGCGCTACGCCCTTGAGGTCCTCTTCGCTCAGCGAGTGCAGTTGCAGTAGAAGCGAGCGGGAAAGCAACGGCGAGACGACCGAGAAGGATGGGTTTTCGGTCGTCGCAGCGACGAGCAGCACCGTCCGGTTTTCCACCGCTGCCAGCAAGGCGTCCTGCTGGGTTTTGGAGAAGCGGTGAACCTCATCGATAAAAAGCACTGTCCTGCGGCCGTGGATGAGTTCCTGCCGGGCATGGGTAATGACTTCGCGCACCTGCTTCACCCCTGAATCGAGGGCGGAGAGACCAACAAAGTTTTGGCCCATCTGGCTCGCGATGAGCGAGGCAATCGTCGTCTTGCCGGTCCCAGGGGGACCATACAAAATGACCGAGGCTTCGCCGGAGCCTTCGACTAGGCGGCGCAGCGGCTTGCCCGGGGCAAGAAGGTGGTCTTGCCCCACAACCTCTTCTAGGGTTTGTGGGCGCATGCGGGCGGCCAAGGGCGAGCCGGAGTGCGTGGCAAAGAGATTGGCCGTGGGAAAAGACGATGACGAGCCATCGCCTCCCATAGTGCCGCCGGCATTGGGAGAGGCGCCGAAGAGAGAATCCTGGCTCATGTGGTTTTAGCTCCCCAGAAAGGTGTAGTGATTAGTCGTCGTGGACGCAGCGGGCAACGATGGTGCCAAATTCCGCGATTGCCGTACATGGTGCGGTTCCGCACTGGGCGGCGTAGCGCGCGAGCGCGTCGAAGGTTTCATAGAGGTCTTGGCGCACCAAAACTTCGTCCTCATTAAAAGGCCCGCTTTCCGGCGAGCGCAGGATCGAACGCTTTGGGTCATGGACAATCTCCGCGTCGCCGCTAGCAAGGGCAACCAATCCCTCAATTCCCCCGGCGTGCATCGTGGTCACGCTCGACAAGGCCCAGCCGATGAGGGAAGCGACGATAAGCCCGTGCAGTTCGTCTTCATCGGCAAAGCGCGGCCACACCTCAGATACCTCACGCGACCATGCTGCGAGGAATGTATCTGCTTCCTTATCCGTAATGGGCTTAGAAAACAGGAACTGCGGGAAGCCCGCGATAACGCAGGCGACGTCAAAGCCCACGTTCCGGAAGCCGGCCCATTCATAGTCCAAGAAGTGCAGGCGCTTGGAAACGATGATGTTATCCGGCGATAGATCGAAGGGAGTAAAGGCCCTATCCTTGCCTGAGGCGAGGGATTCAGCGGCTTGATCGGCCAAGCTTCGGAAACTATCCGGGGCTTTGAGTCCCGCCTCATCAAGCAGGTTGAGCCCAATGCCGATGGAGCGATACAAGGATTGATCGCGCACGGATTGGTGGTCCGCATATTCCGGGTTATGCCGCAAGGTGCGGTTGAGTAGGGTCTCGAAATCCTGCTCATGATCTGCGGTTCCTACGTGAATATGCCCCAATGCCGTGCCCAAAGAGCGCAGGATCCGAATGCGATCCTCATCGGAGGATTCTAAAAGCACATCCGCGAGCGTTTCGGCCTCGCCCAAATCCGTCAACACGATGATGCGCCGGTCTAAATCGTGTGCGAGCAGCACGGGTCCAGGGCGCACGTCTTCAGCTAAGGCGGTGGTGAATTGGTAGGCCACGACCTCCCGCAGCATCGCTGCGTCATCAACGCCGTAGCCGGTTACTGGATTGTATTTGATAACCACAGAGCGATGCGGCAAAAAGGCGCTAGGGGCAACCTTCGCGCGCAGAACTAAGGCATTGCCGGACCCGCCTAAATCCTCAACGTCCGACATTTCTGGCGTGCCACCAAAGCGGCGCGACAACATTTCCGATGCGGCACTAATGACCTCATCGGTCGAAAGCAATGTCTGTGTATCAACCATAGTTCTATCCAGTATGCCCTCCACCACAAAGCGGGGCTACACCCTTGCCGCACAAATTTCCGCTGCGGCGAAGGCGCACGCCCCGCTTAACCTGAAAATGGTGTCGTGATAGCGAGCCTAAGGAACTAGTTCTCCTGCCCCTTGTTCGCGGCCTTTTCCTCTTCGCCGCTTCCCTTCTTCTCCGGCTTGAAGTCCACGCCGGTTTCCTTGCGCTGTGCGGCAGGGATGGGCGCGGGGGCATCGGTTAGCGGATCCACGCCGCCACCGGACTTCGGGAAGGCAATAACGTCGCGGATGGAGTCAAAGCCGCCCAAAAGGGAAACGATGCGGTCCCAGCCAAAGGCGATGCCGCCGTGTGGAGGTGCGCCGTAAGAGAAGGCGTCAAGCAAGAAGCCGAACTTCTCCTGCGCTTCCTCATCGCCGATGCCCATCACCTCGAAGACGCGCTTTTGGACGTCTTCTTGGTGGATACGGATGGAACCGCCGCCGATCTCGTTGCCGTTGCACACGATGTCGTAGGCGTACGCCGTGGCCTCGCCCGGGTTCTCATCGAAGGAATCGATCCACTCCGGCTTCGGCGAGGTGAAGGCGTGGTGAACCGCGGTCCACTTGGAGTGGCCCAAGGCCACGTCGCCGGAAGCGGTGGCATCGGCAGAAGGCTCGAAAAGCGGGGCATCAACGACCCAGGTAAAGGCCCAGTCGCCATCCTTGATGAGGTCGAGCTTCTTGGCGATTTCACCGCGGGCCGCCCCCAGCAGCGCGCGGGAAGACTTGGTATCTCCGGCAGCGAAGAAGATGGCGTCACCGGGCTTTGCACCAACGTGCTCGGCGATGCCCTCGCGCTCTGCGTCGGTGATGTTCTTGGCCACTGGCCCACCCAGGGTGCCGTCTTCTGCGACGGTAATATAGGCAAGGCCCTTGGCACCGCGCTGCTTGGCCCAGTCCTGCCATGCATCGAACTGGCGGCGCGGCTGCGATGCACCGCCGTCCATGACTACGGCACCGACGTATTCGTTCTGGAATACGCGGAAGGTGGTGTCCTTGAAGAACTCCGTGCACTCGACAATCTTGATGTCGAAACGCAGGTCCGGCTTATCGGAGCCGTAGTACTTCATAGCATCGGCATAGGTCATGCGCGGGATTGGGGTTTTAATGTCGTAGCCGATGAGCTTCCACAGCTCTTTGACAATCTCTTCACCAAGCGCGATGACATCGTCTTGATCCACGAAGGACATCTCTACGTCCAGTTGGGTAAATTCCGGCTGGCGGTCTGCGCGGAAGTCCTCATCGCGGTAGCACCGTGCAATCTGGTAGTAGCGCTCCATGCCGGCCACCATCAGCAACTGCTTGAATAGCTGCGGCGACTGCGGCAGCGCGTACCAAGAACCCGGCTTCAGACGGGCAGGGACCAAAAAGTCGCGCGCGCCCTCTGGGGTGGAGCGGGTCAAGGTAGGGGTTTCGATTTCGGCGAAGTCGTGCTTATCCAGCACGTTACGGGCCGCGCGGTTGGCAGCGGAGCGCAGGCGCAATGCCTTTGCCTGGCGCTCGCGGCGCAGATCCAAGTAGCGGTACTTCAGGCGGGTCTCCTCGCCTACCTCGCCAGAGGCAGAGGGATCATCGATCTGGAAGGGCAGCGCTGCGGATTTGTTGAGCACCTCCAGGTCGGTCACGTTGACCTCGATGTCTCCAGAAGGCAGGTTCGGGTTTTCGGAGCCTTCTGGGCGCGGCTCCACCACGCCGGTTACCTTGACGCAGTATTCCGAACGCAGGTCGTGGGCGCGCTCTGCCACATCGGATTCACGGAAGACTACCTGGGCAATGCCGGAACGATCGCGCAGGTCAATGAAGATGACGCCGCCGTGGTCACGGCGACGAGAGACCCAACCGGTTAGGGTTACGGTCTCTTCTGCCAGTTCTTTGCGGAGCTCACCGGCCAAATGGGTACGCAGCACTATAATTCAATCCCTTCTGAAATGGAGTTACTTGCGGGTCCAGCCACGCGTAAACAGCGCGCGCCCAACCAAGCACAAGACTAGGAACTTGGCCAATTCTACATCCCACCGCCACTTTCGCCCCTATTAAGCCCACTTAAGCCACCGCGCAGGCAAGCAGCCCCGGCACCGCTAACCCCGCCGGGAATAAATGGCCTCGCTGCGCACTGCCGCGGCCGAAAAGGTGTGGCACTATCTAGACATGACCTTTAAATCTGTTGCCGATTTCGATGGCCAGCGCGCAACCTCCGGCGGTGGCGGTGGCCTCGCCATAGGCGGCGGCATTGGTTCCGTCGTGCTTGTAGGGCTCTACCTCTTATTGGGAGGAAACCCCTCAGATATTGGCGCCCTCCTGGGCAATGAACAGTCACAATCCGGCACCCAGTCTGGCGCCGATGATTCTGCCTTCGATCACTGTCAAACGGCAGAAGACGGCAATAAATACGACGACTGCCGAGTCATGTTTACCGCCATGAGCGTGGACAATGTGTGGACCGCCGAGCTGCCCGAGCAAGCCGGCATCGAATACACCAACCCTGGCCGGGTTATTTTCAATGGCTCCACCAATTCCGGTTGCGGCACTGCGTCTTCAGCCACTGGCCCGTTTTATTGCCCCGCCGACCAATCGGCGTATTTTGACACCACGTTTTTCGATTCGCTGAGCAACTATGGTGCACACAATGCCCCGTTCGCGCAGATGTACATCGTCGCCCACGAGTTTGGCCACCACATTCAGCAACTCGAGGGCACGCTGCAGCTTTCTGACTATAACGACCCCGGCGCGGATTCAAACGCGGTAAAGATCGAGCTCCAGGCAGATTGCTACGCGGGGATTTGGGCCTCTCACGCGGATAAGGGCGAGGATGCTCTGCTTGAGCCGATTTCCCAACAGCAAGTTGCGGATGCGGTCACCGCGGCGCAGGCTGTGGGTGACGATAATATTCAGCGCCGTTCCACCGGACAGGTTCAGCCCGATGCGTGGACGCACGGGTCTTCTGAGCAACGCCAGCAGGCTTTCCTTGCTGGTTATAATTCTGGCCGGATGGCTGAGTGCGACACCTTGGGGCGCGGGGTCTATAGCTAACTCCCGGCCCTTCTTTACCCCGCTGGGAATAATCTCCCCCTTCCTTGTTGTTGACATGTCACGTACAATGATTTTAGGTACGCAACAAGGGTAGAAAGGGATATCATGCAATTTGGCATTTTTACGGTTGGAGACGTCACCACCGATCCAACGACGGGCGAATCCCCGTCTGAGGCGGAGCGAATCCGCAATATTACGGAAATCGCGCTCAAGGCAGAAGAAGTAGGCCTCGATGTCTTCGCCACCGGCGAGCACCACAATCCGCCCTTCGTTCCGTCTTCTCCGACAACCCATCTAGCCTATATCGCAGCGCAGACCGAGCGCTTGCAGCTTTCTACCTCCACGACGCTGATTACCACCAATGATCCGGTAAAGATCGCGGAAGATTACGCTTTTTTACAGCACCTCTCCGGCGGCCGCGTGGACCTGATGATGGGGCGCGGCAACACTGGCCCCGTCTACCCGTGGTTTGGCAAAGATATCCGCCAAGGCATCCCGTTGGCCGTGGAAAATTACCACCTGCTGCGCCGCCTGTGGCGGGAAAATAGCGTCAACTGGGAGGGCAAATTCCGCACTCCGTTGCAGGCGTTTACCTCTACCCCGGCTCCCCTTGATGGCGTCCCGCCGTTCGTATGGCACGGTTCCATTCGCTCTACGCAGATTGCCGAACAAGCCGCCTATTACGGCGACGGGTTCTTCCACAATAATATTTTCTGGAATCAAGAACACACGGCCAAGATGGTCAATATATATCGACGCCGCTTTGCATCCTATGGCCACGGCCAAGCCGACCAAGCCATCGTGGGGCTCGGCGGCCAGGTATTTATTGGCGATACTGAAGAGGAAGCAAAGAAGTTCTTCCGCCCGTACTTCGATAACGCCCCCGTGTACGGGCACGGACCGAGCCTGGAGGAATTTACTGATTACACCCCGCTGACCGTGGGCACTGCGGAGCAGGTTATTGAGCGCACCCTGAAATTTGCGGACTATGTGGGCGATTACCAACGCCAGCTTTTCCTCGTTGATCACGCGGGCTTGCCGCAAGAAGTGGTGCTCAAGCAGATAGAAATTCTTGGCACGCAAGTCGTCCCGGAGCTCCGACGGCGCTTTGAGCAGCGACGACCAGACCATGTACCCTCAGACCCACCAACGCATGCCACGCTCAAGCAGCACCCAGATTCCCCACACTTTCGCGTAAGCCCTGGAAAGGAGGACTAAACAATGCGATCTTTGGTTGTCCTCACGGCCGGGCTCTCGGAGCCTTCGTCTACCCGGCAATTAGCTGAGACTATTGCAGAAGCCACCGAAGCGAAGATTTCCGCACGCGGTGAAGGCGTGACCACCCACATCATTGAGGTGCGCACCCTTGCTCCTGAGTTGGCCACGGCCATGACCAATTGGGCGGCCCCGACGCCCCAATTAGATGAAGCAAAAGAGATGCTTTCTACGGCCGATGGCTTTATTGCCGTCACGCCTGCCTTCCAAGGCAGCTATTCCGGGCTGTTCAAGATGTTTTTTGATGTCTTGGATGCGCACGCCTTGGAGGAGCTGCCCACTATCTTGGCCGCTACGGGCGGTTCACCGCGCCACGCGCTCATCTTGGACTATGCGCTGCGCCCCCTGTTGAATTACCTGCACGCCCACGTCGTTCCGACCGGCATTTTTCAGGCAACTGAGGATCTGGGGACCGCCGAGGGCACGCGCATTCGCAGCCGTATCGAGCGTGCCGCCACGCAGCTTGCGGATCAGATGATCCGCCCCACGGATCGGGTCGCCGGGCTTGCCGATGCCCCCAAGCCCGGCCCCCATTCCCGCCCTACTGGAATCGGAACGGACGAGGAATTCCTGCCGTTTGAGCAGATTTTGTCCCAATACGACGGAAAGCACTAGCGCCACAATACCTGTCGCATATTCTAAAATTGATACATCTCACATATTTCTCTACGCTTGAATTTTAGAATGTTCGACCTGAATCCCCGCGCCTGAGAAAATCTCTTTTTCATGCTCTTGGACTGTTAACTCTCTTGCAACGAAGAAAGGTTTCTTAAGGCTTTCACCATGACTATTAGCGTTACTGACATTTTCGCCATCGGCATCGGTCCATCCTCTTCGCACACGGTGGGACCAATGCGCGCCGCGAAGCAATTTCTAGCATCCCTCGATACCCACCCCACCCGCGTATCCGCAGAGCTGCGCGGTTCGCTTGCCGCCACGGGGCGTGGCCACGCATCCGACCGCGCCGTCATTCTGGGACTCGCCGGCTGGGAGCCGCTGACCGTTCCCATCGATGCCGAGCCTCAAGCCGGCGGCATAATCCCCAGCGAAGGCACCATTTCTGGCCCTTCTGGCACCGTCGACTACGAAATTTCCTTTGAGAACGAGCCACTGCCCCAGCACCCCAATGGCATGATCTTCCAGGCCTGGGACGCAGATGGCAACACCCTTGCTGAAGATGAACAGTACTTCTCCGTCGGCGGGGGCTTCATCCTCTCCCGCAAAGAGCTAGATGCAGAGGTAGCCGATAGCCACGAAGTGCCCGCCGGCGTTGCCGCAGCAACCGTAGAAGACACCGTGCCTTACGAGTTCACCACCGGCGAAGAGTTGCTCAATCTCTGCGAGGCCAACGACAAAGATATTTGGGAAATTGTCCTCGCCAATGAGGAAGTACTCCATAAAGACGAAGGCGGCGCGGATTACGTTTTGCGCCACTTGGACCTCGTATGGGACATCATGCGCGAATGCGTGACCGATGGCATTTCCACCAAGGGCCTCTTGCCCGGTGGCCTCCGCGTGCCGCGGCGCGCTCCCAAGATGTATGCGCAGCTGCTCGAGCAGAAAAATGACCCACACTCCGGTTTTTCCGCCATGGAATGGGTCAACCTCTTCGCCTTAGCGGTCAACGAGCAAAACGCTGCGGGCGGCCGCGTTATTACCGCGCCCACCAACGGCGCCTGCGGCATTATTCCTGCCGTGCTGCATTATGCGCGTGATTTCCACGGTGACTTCTGCCGAGAATCCGCACGCCGATACCTGCTCACCGCCGGGGCAATCGGCATGATCATCAAACAGAATGCCTCCATTTCCGGCGCCGAGGTCGGCTGCCAGGGCGAAGTCGGCTCCGCCTCATCCATGTCCGCTGCAGGAATGGCAGCACTCCTCGGCGCTACGCCTGCCCAGGTAGAAAATGCCGCAGAGATCGCCCTTGAGCACAATCTCGGCCTTACCTGTGACCCGGTAGGCGGCCTGGTGCAGATCCCTTGTATCGAGCGCAATGCCATCGGCGCAGTGAAATCCATTAACGCCGCTCGCATGGCAATGATGGGCGAAGGAACCCACCACGTCACCCTCGATAACGCAGTACAAACCATGGCAGATACGGGCCGCGATATGCTCTCCAAGTACAAGGAGACCTCCCTCGGCGGCTTGGCCAAGACGATGGGCTTTAGCGTCTCCCAGGTGGAGTGCTAAGAAGGGTCGAAAACACACAAAAAGGGCACCAAATTTCTTCGGTGCCCTTTTTCTTTAAGCCTACTCTTAGCCTTCTAGATCCTGCCCCAGAGTGGCAACCAGCTGCGATAACTCAACATCGCGCTGCTCGTGTGCGGCCAAGTCCTTCACGGCAACGGTACCGTTTTCTAGTTCTTGTTCTCCCAAGACCAGAGCAAATCGCGCACCTGCGCGGTCGGCGCCCTTCATCGCACCCTTGAGGCCGCGATCGCCAAAGGACATATCCGCGGCGATTCCTGCCTTGCGCAGGTCATTGATGATGCCAGTCATGCGGCGCTTGGCCGCTGTACCCAAGGCAATTCCATAGACGTCCACGCGGGAATCACTGCCTTCCAGAGTGATTCCCTCCGCTTCTAGGGCGAGGATGGCGCGGTCAACGCCGAGGCCATAGCCGATGCCCGAGAGATCTTGCCCGCCAAGCTGCGCCATCAGGCCGTCGTAGCGGCCGCCGCCGCCAATACCGGATTGCGCACCCAGGCCATCGTGGACGAATTCAAAGCAAGTCTTGGTGTAGTAGTCCAAGCCGCGCACCATACGGGGGTTGATTTCGTATGCAACGCCCATATCCTCCAGCATGCCGGTGACGGTCTCAAAGTGCTCGCGGCACTCGGCATCGAGGTAGTCGAGCATCAAGGGGGCATCGGCAAGCTGCTCCTGCATTTCCGGGCGCTTATCGTCCAAGACGCGCAAAGGGTTGATTTCCGCGCGGCGGCGGGTTTCTTCATCTAGGTCCAGCTTGAACAAGAATTCCTGCAGCTTTTCGCGGTAGGCGGGCCGGCAATTCCGGTCGCCCAAGCTGGTCAATTCCAAGCGGAAACCGCTAAGACCCAAGGCCCTGTAGGAGCGATCCGCCAAGGCGATGACCTCAGCATCCAATGCTGGATCGTCGACGCCAATGGCTTCCACGCCAACCTGCTGAAGCTGGCGGTAGCGCCCTGCCTGCGGGCGCTCATAGCGGAAGAACGGCCCGCTGTAGTTTAGCTTCACTGGCAGCTGACCGCGATCCAAATTGTGTTGAATGACCGAGCGCATAACGCCCGCCGTTCCCTCTGGGCGCAAGGTCACAGAGCGATCACCGCGATCTGCAAAGGTGTACATCTCCTTGGAGACCACGTCGGTAGATTCGCCCACGCCGCGGGCAAAGAGCGCGGTATCTTCAAAAATGGGCAATTCAATGTGCTGAAAGCCGGAAAGATGCGCCTGTTCCACCATGGTCTGGCGGACCTTATAAAAAGTCGCAGACTCTGGTGGGTAATACTCTGGCACACCCTTCGGTGCGGACAGTGCCTGGAACCGCTTCTCTTCACTCATGGTCACTAGAGTACCCCATGGGATTTTCGCAGGAATGGGTTGGTCGCCCTCTCCTGACGCATGGTTGAGGTTGGGCCGTGGCCGGGAAGAATGTCCAGCTCATCGTCTAAATCCCACACCGGCCCCGCCAATGAATCCAGCATGGCCTGTGGATTAGAATCCGGAAGATCAACGCGCCCCATTCCCCCGGCAAAAAGTACGTCACCGGTAAGGGCAAAAGTATCCGAAATGATCAATACACACCCCGGCGAATGGCCAGGGGCGTGCTGGAGGGTGAATGTATGCCCGATTAGCTCTAGTTCTTCCCCACCGTGGAGTTCGCGGAGATCGGCAATGGGTACCATGCTCGAGGCTTGGAATAGCTCCTGTGCCTGGGCGGAGACACCCTCCCCAGAATCCAACATGAACCTATCTGCGGGGTGAATATAAACGGGGATATCGAGCTTCTGCGCCAAATCCCCGGCCTCGCGGGTGTGGTCAATGTGGCCGTGCGTGAGCACGATAGCTTCATAGTCATAGTCGTGCGATATAACCTGCGACATGGAATCCATGCCCGGATCCACGATGAAGGCGCGCTTTCCCTCCGCCGCGATATAGGTATTCGTGCGAAATGGGCCCGCAGTAAATCCTTTAATGTCCATGGCTCAAGTCTAACGAGGCTCGCACCCATCGCGCCTCCCTGATCGCATCGGCACTCTGGATTCTAGTACGAAGCAAGCATGTAAAAAGCACCCAGCCTTCGCGCCCACAGCCACGGAGGGTTGTGGGAAAGGCTGGGTGCTGGATTTAATGAGCCTGCCGGCTTAAAGCTTTACTGCAAGGCGGCAAGAGCCTTGTCGTAGTCCGGCTCAGTGGTTACCTCTGGCACCAACTCGTTGTAGATGACCTTGTGGTCAGCGTCGGTGACTACAACGGAGCGTGCCAATAGGCCCTTGAGTGGGGAGCCTTGCAAGGTCACGCCGAACTTCTCGCCAAAATCGGAGCGGAAATCGGACGCGGTGTCCACGTTTTCAATGCCCTCTGCGGCGCAGAAACGATCCAGCGCGAAGGGTAGGTCGCGGGAGACGGACAAGACAACGGTATTGTCTAGGCCCGCAGCCTTTTCATTAAAGGTGCGCAGCTGCTGCTGGCACACGCCCGTATCGATGGAAGGGAAAATCGAGATAACGAGGCGCTTGCCCTCGAAATCCTTATTGGTGACCTCAGAAAGGTCGGTGCCAACGAGGGTGAACTCTGGGATGGGCTCCCCTACTGCGGGAAGTTCACCAGCGGTTTGGGTAGGTTCGTCAGAAAATTTAACTTCAGCCATGGCCCCGAGCGTACTGATACTTTTGCTTCCCCGCTATAGCTCACCGCTTATTGCTGATGCCAATCCCCGAGCCAAGTCAGCCCCACGTCCGCAAAGCCGCTAAAATCGTCCTAGTTGAGACACGTCACCGATAATCGCTAGAAAGGTTGTCCCACGGTGCCAGATAATAAAAAGCGCGGAGAAGACGCGCTGCACAAGCTCGACCGCGAGCTAAAGTCCCGTGACCGCAAACAAAAGACTCGTCCTTTTGGTGTCGCCTTAGCCTCGCTCGTCGTCATCCTCGGCATCGCGGGAGGAATTTACTTCCTCTCCACCCGCGATGGCTCTGAGGGCGACATCCAGGCGGAAGATACCTCGGAAGCTCAGACCACGCAGGAAACCCCCAAGGCGGAGCCCTTGAGCGGCAAGCGCGCGGAAGCCCTGCCGGCAACCGTTCAGTGCGAGTATGAGGACAATGGGCAGGATGGCCACGGTGCCAAGAAGCCCGACGGCAAGGATATTTCCACCGAGGGCACTGTCACCGTATCCTTCGATACCACCCAGGGCCCGATCGAGATGGACCTAGACCGCGCCACCGCGCCTTGCACCACCCACGCCATTTCGGAACTGGCTGACTCCGGCTTCTACGATGACACCGTCTGCCACCGCATGACCTCTGGTGGCTTGAATGTGCTCCAATGCGGCGATCCCACCGGTTCCGGTTCCGGCGGCCCAGGCTTCAGCTTTGCTGATGAATACCCCACCGATGAAACTGATGACGAGGACGCACAAAACCCCGTTGTCTACCCCCGCGGCTCCGTTGCTATGGCCAATAGCGGTCCGGATACCAACGGCTCCCAGTTCTTCCTTAACTACGATGACTCGGAGTTACCTCCTAACTACACCTACTTCGGCACCATCACCGAAGATGGCTTAAAGACCCTAGACAAGATTGCCAAGGCCGGCGTAGACACCGGTAATCAAGGTGACAATCCAGGCGGCCAGAAGGATGGCAAGCCTGCAGAAGAGGTAAAGATCAAAAAGGCTACGGTAAAGGCCTAGTCTGCGGCATCGGCGCTTGCCGATGCCTCCCTCCATTCCCTCTACCTTTTCCTCACCCCAGCGCAACGCACGAACTAAATCGTGGCGTGGCGCTGGGGCATTTTCATATCCGATGCTTTGCCTTGACCACCCTCCTACCTGCACGTAACTCCAGAAAGCACATCCTTTCTATACTCTCCATCTGGATTAATCACCCCCTTCAAACACCCCCATTCCTTATTGATAATGTTTTTTATTAAACTCAGCTTGGGTAATTCAGACAGTCACGCAGCCGTCTAATATCTAAAAAATTTGAACACCACAAGCTTGATAGGAAACACAATGAAGCTTTTGGACCTGACCCCCAGATGGTGGACACCTTGAAACCAGCATCTCGCTGGGGAAGTGAGGTACCTTTCCACCATGCC